>DATDKW010000314.1:0-10685 GCA_036519715.1 Mycobacteriales bacterium | reverse complement strand
TCCTGGACACGCTGCTCACCTCGTACACGGAGCTGGTGGCGAACAAGGCCGCGTACGAGGACCCGGCCAAGCGGGCGGCGATGGAGGACGTGTCGCTGCTGCTGTCCGGGGCGATCCGGGCCCGCGGCCACGTGCTGGTCAAGCTCAACGTGGCCGCCGACCGGCTGGACGCCGTGCTGGCCGTGCTGCCGGCGATGGCGTCGCCGACGGTGACCGCGCTGGCGTCCGGGGACATGCGCGCGGTCGAGTCGGTGGTGCCCAAGAAGGGCGTGAACACCGTCATCCCGGCCCTGCGCGCGGCCGGCGCCCGGGACATCCTGGAGCTGCCCATCTCCAAGATCGTGGAGTGAGCCGACGAGGGAGTGAGCATCGCAGGCCCCCCGGGCGGTGGTTCCCGCCGCGGTCGCCCGAGGAGCGGAGCGACCGACGAGGCGAACAGAAGGCAGCACAGTGAGGGGAGCCGTCGGCCTGGCGTTCGTGGGGGGCGCAGTCTTCGCGCTGCAGACCCGGGTGAACGGCGAGCTGGGCACCCGGTCCGGGTCGGCGTTCTGGGCCGCGCTGGTCTCGTTCGTCTCCGGGCTGGCCGTGCTGGTCGCCGTCATCGCCGCGGTGCCGCGGCTGCGGGCGGCGGCGGCCCGGGCGGCCCGGCACCGGCTGCCGTGGTGGACCTACCTGGGCGGGCTCGGCGGGGCGACCCTGGTCGCGCTGTCCGCGGTCGCCGTGCCCAAGGTCGGGGTGGCCACGTTCACCGTCGGGGTGGTGGCCGGCCAGGCCGTCGGCGGCCTGCTGGTCGACCGGGCCGGGCTGGGCCCGGGCGGCCCGCGGGCCCCGACCGCGAGCCGGGTGGCCGGGGCCGCGCTGGCCGTGGTCGCCGTCGTCATCCTCCGGCTCGGGCACGACGGCGGGCCGGTGAGCGGCGGCACCGTGCTCGCGATCCTGGTCGCGGCCACCGTCGGCGGGGCGATGGGCTCGGTCCAGCAGGCCCTCAACGGCCGGGTCCAGGGCGCCACCGGCGAGCCGCTGCTGGCCGCCACCGTCAACTTCGTCGCCGGGCTGGTGCCGCTGGCGGTGATCTTCGCCGTGGTGGGGACCACCGGTCATGGCCCGGCAACGCCGTGGCCGCCGGCGTGGTGGGTCTACGCCGGCGGCCTGCTGGGAATCGGCTACATCCTGTCCGCGATCTGGGCGGTACGGGCGCTGGGCGTGCTGCGGCTGGGCCTGGTGCTGGTGGCCGGGCAGCTGGCCGGGGGAGTGCTGATCGACCTGGTCAGCCCCGGCCGGACGGGCCGGCCGGGGCTGCTGACGTACGTGGCGGTGGTGCTGACGATCGTCGCGGTGGCGGTGGCCGGGGCTCAGAGCAGGTCGCGGCGGGCGACCACGGCCAGCGCGACCACCACCCCGACCAGCAGGTAGCCGGCGGTCAGGCCGGTCGCGGCCAGCCCGGACAGCTCGGTCAGCACGCCGGGGGAGCCGCCGTCGGTGACCGGCGTGGCCCCGAGCGCCCCGGCCACCGAGCCCGCCGACGAGCCCGGCAGCCGGTAGGTCACGCCCTCGATCGCCGGCAGCGCGTTGGCCACGCCCCGGAGGAGGTTCTCCACCACCAGCGACCAGACCAGGCCGAGCCCGGCCGACAGGGCGGGGCTGCGGGACAGCACCCCGACCGCCGTCCCGAGCGAGGCCCACATGCCCAGGATCAGCATCGCCCCGGCCGCGGAGACGGCCAGCGGCCCGGCCGAAGGCAGCCCGGCGCTCTGCCCCTCCACCACCGCGATGAGCGCGGACAGGGCCAGGTCGACCCCGATGGTGACCAGCACCAGGCCGGCCACCAGCACGGCCAGCGCGACCAGGGTGCCGCTGAAGGCCGCGACCCGGGACGGGCCCTGGGTGTAAACGGTCTTCCAGGTCCCCCAGCCGTACCCGCTGCCGACGGCCAGCGCGGCCAGGATCATCACCAGCGCGCCGCCGAACAGCGGCATGCCCTGGGTGAGCACGTCCGGGACCGCTGCCGGCAGCAGCCCCTCGACCGTCGTGGTCGCCTCGGCCGGCCCGGTGGCCGTCCCGGTCCGGTAGCTGATCCAGTCGAAGACGTACGTGAACAGGACGTTGAGCAGCAGCCACACGCCCAGCAGGACCCAGGTCACGGGCCAGCGCAGCACCCGGCGCAGCTCGGCCCGGACGCTGCGGGCCAGCGGGGTCACCGGGCTCGCGGTCGTCGTCAGCGTGGTCATACCGGCAGCTCCTCGGAGGCGGTCGTGAAGTGGTGGGTGGTCGTGCCGGTCAGGTCGAAGAACACTTCCTCCAGGGAGCGCTCGACGCTGTGCAGCCCGGTGATGTCGACGTCGGCCGCGACCAGGGCCCGGGCCAGCTCCGGCACCCGGTCGGCCGGCGCCGAGATCCGCAGCTGTCCGTCGGCCACCTCGACCGCGTCGTCGCCGGCCACCCGCAGGGCCACGGCCAGGGCCCGGTCCAGCGGCCGGCCCGACAGCCGGATCTCGGTCGCCCCGCGCAGCTCGGCCACGGTCGACTGCACCAGCAGCTTGCCGCCGGCGATGATCCCGACCCGGTCGCAGATCTCCTGCACCTCGGCCAGCAGGTGGCTGGACAGCAGCACGGTCTGCCCGCCGGCGGCGACGTCCATGACCAGCGCGCGCATGTCGGCCATCCCGGCCGGGTCCAGCCCGTTGGTCGGCTCGTCCAGCACCAGCAGGTCGGGCTCGCCCAGCAGGGCCGCGGCCACGCCCAGCCGCTGCTTCATCCCCAGCGAGTACGCCTTGAACTTGTCGCCGCCGCGGCCGGTCAGGTCGACCCGCTCCAGCACCCGGTCGACCGCGCGGTCGTCCAGCCCCTGGTAGCGGGCCAGCACCCGCAGGTTCTCCCGCCCGGACAGGTACGGGTAGAAGCCCGGGCCCTCGACCAGCGACCCGGTCCGGGCCACCGCGGCCGGGTCTCCCGGCGCCAGCCCGTGCACGGTCGCCGTGCCCGAGGTCGGCCGGATCAGCCCCAGCAGCATCCGCAGCGTGGTCGTCTTGCCGGCCCCGTTGGGCCCGAGGAAGCCGTACACCTCGCCGCGGCGGACGCTGAGGTCCACCGCGTCGACCGCGGTGCGCGGCCCGAAGGTCTTGGTGAGCCGGTCGGTGCTCACGATCGTCGCGTCCATGCCGTCGAGCGTGCCGCTGCCGGGGCCGCCCGTCGTCCGCCGCCGACCGGCCCGTCCGTACGCAGATCCGCGTACTGGACCTGCGGCCCGGCACTGACGCGGCCGGCTGGACCGCGGCCTTATCGTCGGGCCGTGCACGGCGACCGGGCGGACCGGCGCCGCTGGTCGATCCTGCTGCCGGCGGTGCCGCTGCTGATCGTGTGCCTCGGCGGCACCCACGCCGCCGGCAACAACCAGGACGTCACCCCGGACGCCTCCGCGTACGTGCTGGCCGGGCTGGCCGCGCTGACCCTGCTGCTGCGCCGGCGGGCCCCGCTGGCCGGACTGTCGGCGGCGGCGCTCGCGACCGGGGCCTACCTGCTGCTGGACCAGCCGTACGGGCCGATCCTGTTCGCCGGGCCGGTCTGGGCCTGGTGCCTGGCCGCGGTGCTGCCGCTGCGCCGGGCCGTGCCCTGGGTCGTCGGATACGGGCTGGTGCTGGTGGTGACGGCCGCCCCGGGCCACCGGAACGAGGACGGCTGGGCCGGCCTGCTCATCTGGGCCGCGGGGATCACCGCCGTGCTGGCCGCCGGGACCGCGACCGGCTTCGCGCTGGCGGCCCGCCAGCGCTCGGAGGCCTCGGCCCGGCAGGAGATCGCCCGGCGCGCGGTCAGCGAGGAGCGGCTGGCCATGGCCCAGGACGTGCACGACGGGATCGGGCACAGCCTGGCCGTCATCGCCATGCAGGCCGGGGTGGCCGCGCACGTCCTCGACCGGGACCCGGACCGGGCCCGGGAGCTGCTGACCACGGTGGTCGCGACCAGCCGGGAGGCGCTGGACGGGCTGCGGGCCGACCTGGAGCGGCTGCGGTCGCCGGGCTCGGCCGCGGCCCGGCAGCCCGGTCCGGGGCTGGCCGACCTGCCGGTGCTGCTGGACCGGATGCGCGACGGCGGTCTCGACCTCGACGTGAGCCTGCCGGCGGACGCGGTGGTGCCGCCGGACGTGGGCGCGGCCGCGTACCGGATCGTGCAGGAGTCGCTGACCAACGTGCTGCGGCACGCGGGCACCGGCGCGGCGTCGGTCCGGGTCTTCCTCGACGGCGCGCTGCACGTGGAGGTGGCCGACCGGGGCCGGGCCGGGCCGCTGGAGGAGGGCGGGACGGGCATCGCCGGGATGCGGCGCCGGGCCGAGTCGGTCGGCGGCTCGCTGACCGCCGGCCCCCGCGACGGCGGCGGCTTCCTGGTCCGGGCGGAGCTGCCGGCATGATCCGCGTCGACGTCCGGGCGGGAGGTCCGGCATGATCCGGGTCGTCGTGGTCGATGATCAGGCCCTGGTCCGGATGGGGCTGCGGGTGCTGCTGGAGTCGGAGCCGGACACCGAGCTCGTCGCGGAGGCCGAGGACGGGCGGGCCGGGCTGGCCGCGATCCGGCGGACCGTCCCGGACGTGGTGCTGATGGACATCCGGATGCCGGTGCTCGACGGGCTGGCCGCGCTGCGCGAGATCACCGCCGACCCCGCGCTGGCCGCCGTCCGGGTCGTCATGCTCACCACCTTCGAGCTGGACGAGTACGTCTTCGAGGCGCTGGCCGGCGGGGCCAGCGGGTTCGTGCTCAAGGACGCCGACGCGGCCGACCTCCTGCGGGCCGTGCGGGTGGTGGCCGACGGCGGCTCGCTGCTGTCGCCCAGCGTGACCCGGCGGGTGATCTCGGAGTTCTCGGCCGGCCGCCGCGGCACCCCGCACCCGCGCATCGGCGAGCTGACCGAGCGGGAGCGGGAGATGGTGGCCTGGGTCGCGACCGGGCGGTCCAACGACGAGATCGCCGAGGCGCTGGTGATCAGCCCGGCCACCGTCCGCACCCACGTCAGCCGGGCCATGCTCAAGCTCGGGGCCCGGGACCGGGCCCAGCTCGTCGTCTACGGCATCGAGTCCGGCCTGCACATCGACCCCTGATCAGGGGCAGGCGGCCGGGGTGGCGGGGGCGCGGCGGAGCACGGTCCGGGCCTGGGCCCGGCCCAGGTTCGCCCCCCGCCAGCCGTCCCCGTCGTCGCCCGGCCGGGCCGCCACCCGGGCCAGCGCACAGTCCCGCAGCGGCGCCGGCAGCCGGTCCAGGGCCGGCACGGCGTCGGCCGACAGCCCGGACAGGTACGTCAGGTCGACCGAGCCGGTCTTTGCGTACCGGGCGACGTTCCGGTCGGCGATGAGTCCGTCCGGGTTGGCCGCGGCCAGCCCGAGCAGCGCGGCGACGGCGGCGGCGACCGCGGCCTCCGGCAGCCGGCGGCCGCGCAGCCGCACCCCGGCCGCCAGCACCAGCAGCAGCACCGACCCCAGCCACGCCTCGGCCACGCTGACCAGCACCCGCAGCCGGGTGAAGCCGTAGGCCTGCTCGTAGGTGTGCATCCGGTACAGCGCGGACGCCACGATGACCAGCGTCAGCACGGTCAGCGCGCCCAGCAGGACGCGGACCAGGACCCGGTCGGCCGGCAGCTCCCGCGGGGCATACCGGCCCGCCGCGGCCAGCACGGCCAGGGTCAGGGCGGTGACGGCCAGCAGCTGCCAGAACCCGCCCCGGGCGTACTCGGCGTACGTCGGCCCGCCGGTGCCGAGCACGTGGGTGGCCCCGCCGAACAGCACGGTCACCTGCACCACGACGAACGCGGTGAACAGGGCGACCAGGGCCGCCACCGGGACCGCCCACTCGGCCCGGCGGACCCGGGTCGGCGAGGGCTCCGCCCCCGGCCCCTCGAACGGCGCCGCCAGCACCGCCGCCCCGCCCAGCGCCACCACCGTGGCCAGGCCGAACAGCAGCAGCCGGCCCACGCCGGCGGTCGCCGGCAGGTCCGGGACGACGTCATCGAGCAGGTCGGCGAAGGCCGGATCGGCAGCGACCAGCAGGCTGCCGAACACGATCAGCAGCGTGACCGAGACCGCCGCCGTCGCGGCCATCCGCACCGCCGTGATCCGGTCCGTCGTTGCGGTCCGCCGCCCGGCCGCGACCAGCCCGGCCGCGGCCCAGCGCGGGGCCCGCAGCACCCCGAGCGGCAGCGCCCCGACCCGCACGGCCAGGGCGAACGCGCCCGAGCCGCGGGTCAGCGCCAGCGACCCGGTCACCCCGGCGGCCAGGAGGCACAGCGCGAACAGCCACTCGGCCGCCCGGACCGACCCGACCCCGGCCAGCAGCACCGTCGCCGCGGCCCAGCCGGCCCGGGCGGCGTCCGGCTGCTCGGACCGGGACCCGGCCAGGAACGCGACCAGGGCCGTGGCGGCCACCAGCCAGCCGATGCCGGGTCCGTCCACCGGGAGGCTGACCGCGGTCACCAGGCCGACGGTGGCGGCGCCGGCGAGCACGCGCGGCCGGGCCGGGACCCGCGGCCGGGGCCATCGCCAGGCCGGTCCGGCGGCCGGCGGGGCGGGCACGACAGTGTCGGACGACATGCGTCGGATCTCCTCGGGACAGGGTCGGACCGCCCGGCGCCGGACCCGGCGCGGGCAGGGGAGGTGAGGTCAGAGCGGGAGCAGCACCGCGATCCGGCAGCCGGGGCCGTCGCGGCCGGCCGGCGCGGGCTCCGGCTCCAGCACGGTCACGGTGCCGCCGTGCAGCTCCACGGCCCAGCGGGCGATGGCCAGGCCCAGGCCGGTGCCGCCGTCGCGGCCGCCCGGCTCGCCGCCGGTGAAGCGGTCCAGCACCCGGGTGCGCTCGGCCGGCGGGATACCCGTACCGGAGTCGATCACCTCGAAGCGCACCCGGTCGGCCTCGCGCGCCGCGGTCACCAGCACCGTCCCGCCGGGCGGGCTGTGCCGGGCCGCGTTGTCGAGCAGGTTGGCGAAGACCTGCTGGAGCCGGCGCGGATCGGCCCGGACCGAGCCGAGGCCGGCCGGGATCCGTACGGAGAAGTCGACCCGGCGCCCGACGCCGGCCGCGGTCACCTCGGCCTCCTGGACCACGCCGGCCAGGAAGCCGGCCACGTCGACCGGCTCCCGGGCCAACTGCACCACCCCGGCCTCCAGCCGGGACAGGTCCAGCAGCTCGGTGACCAGCAGGCCCAGCCGCTCGGACTGGGCCAGCACCGCCCGCAGCCGGGCCGGGTCGGGCTCGGTCACGCCGTCGACCAGGTTCTCCAGCAGCCCCTGCAGGGCCGTGATCGGCGTCCGCAGCTCGTGCGAGACGTTGGCGATGAGCTCCCGGCGCTGCCGGTCGGCCGCGGCCAGGTCGGCGGCCATGTGGTTGAACGCCCGGGCCAGCTCCCCGACCTCGTCCCGGGAGGACGAGTGCACCCGCCGCGAGTAGTCGCCGCGGGCCATCGCCCGCGCCGCCGCGGTCATCTGCCGCAGCGGCGCGGTCATCCCGTGGGCCAGGATCTGCGAGGTGACCAGCATCAGCACGATCGCCGTGGCCGAGGTCCGGTACGGGATCCAGCCGATCGCATACCGGAAGTAGGCCAGGCCGACGGCCCCGGAGCAGACCAGCAGGATCCCGAGCTTCAGCTTGATCGACCGCACCGGGTCCAGCGGCCGCGGCAGCAGATCCACCAGCCGGCTCACTGTGCTGCCTTTCGATCGCCTCGTCGGTCGCTCCGCTCCTCGGGCGGCCGTGGGGCGAGCCACCGCCCGGGGGCCCTGTGATGCTCACTCCCTCGTCGGCTCACTGGACGTCCAACGCGTAACCCACACCGTGCACCGTGCGGATGAGGTCGGCGCCGAGCTTGCGGCGCAGCGTCTTGACGTGGCTGTCGACCGTACGGGTGCCGCTGCCGCCGCCGGACCAGCCCCAGACCTGGGCCAGCAGCTCGTCGCGGGGGAGCACCCGGCGGGGCCGGCCGGCCAGGTGGGCCAGCAGGTCGAACTCGGTCGGGGTCAGGTGGGCCTCGACACCGGCCCGGCGGACCCGCCGCTCGGCCCGGTCGATCTCCAGGTCGCCGACCCGCAGGACGGGGTCGCCGGGCGCGCCGGCGGCCGCGGCCCGGTCCTGCCGGCGCAGCAGCGCCTGCACCCGAGCGGCCAGCTCGCGCAGCGAGAACGGCTTGGTCAGGTAGTCGTCGGCGCCGACGGCCAGCCCGACCAGCAGGTCGGTCTCGTCGTCGCGGGCGGTCAGCATGAGCACCGGGACCGGCCGGTCGGCCTGGATCCGCCGGCACACCTCCAGCCCGTCGAAGCCGGGCAGCATCACGTCCAGCACGACCAGCTCGGGGCGGCTGCGCGCGAACGCCGCCACCCCGGCCGGGCCGTCGGCCGCGATCTCGACCGCGAAGCCCTCGGCCCGCAGCCGGGCCGCGACCGAGTCGGCGATGGTCCGCTCGTCCTCCACGACCAGGATCCGGCGCTCGTCCACGGTCGGAACTGTAGGCAGCGGCCATGGAGGAAGGTGGGTGACCGTGTGAAGGACCTGTGCAGATCCACGCGCTGGCACGGGAGCAGAATGGGCCCGTGGTGGACGACGAGGACGTGGTGCGGGCCCGGCCGGTGCGGCTGGGGCGGGTGGCGGTCGTCGTGGCGGTCGTCGTGGTCGTCATCTTCACCGTGATCGCGGTGCTGCTGGGCAACACCTCCAGCGAGGGCGTCGAGTTCGGGCCGGGGGACCAGGTCGCGATGGTCGTGCTGGGCCTGCTGGTGGCCGCGGGCGTGCTGCTCATCGCCCGGCCGGCCGTGGTGGCCGACGTCCACGGGCTGCGCGTCCGCAACATCTGGACCACCAAGGAGGTGCCCTGGGAGGTCGTCCGGCTGGTCTCGTTCCCGGACGGCTCGCCCTGGGCGATGCTGGAGCTGGCCGACGACGAGCGGCTGGCCGTGCTGGCGGTGCAGGCCTCCGACGGCCCGCGCGCGGTCGCCGCCGTCCGCGGGCTGCGCACCCTGCAGGCCCGGCACGCGGCTGGGGAAGGCCGGGGGCCCGAGAAGCGTTCACATGGGGTAATCTGATTGGGACGACCAGCCCCTGCCCTGTGCTGGGGTGTGCAAGCGGAGCTCACGCTCCCACCCGTGTGGCCGCGAGGTTGCCGGGTCCGGTCCCGCCGAGGTGATCTCCCTGCCGAGGCGGTCGAGGCGTCGCCGCGCTGCGGCGGACGTCTCCTGACCGGTCGCGTGGCCCCGTGAGCGCCGTCCCTGACCGCTCACCGAGGAGGCCCCATCAGTACTGAGCCCCGCATCAACGACCGGATCCGTGTCCCCGAAGTGCGACTCGTCGGTCCCGAGGGCGAGCAGGTCGGCATCGTGCGCATCGAGGATGCGCTGCGTCTGGCCCAGGAGTCCGAGCTCGACCTGGTCGAGGTCGCTCCGATGGCCCGGCCGCCGGTCTGCAAGCTCATGGACTACGGCAAGTTCAAGTACGAGAGCGCGCAGAAGGCGCGTGAGGCCCGGCGCAACCAGGCCCTCACCGTCATCAAGGAGATGAAGCTCCGGCCGAAGATCGATCCGCACGACTACATGACCAAGAAGGGTCACGTCGAGCGGTTCCTGCGTCAGGGCGACAAGGTCAAGGTCACCATCATGTTCCGCGGACGCGAGCAGTCCCGGCCGGAGCTCGGCTTCCGGCTGCTGCAGCGGCTGGCCGACGACATCCAGGAGCTGGGCTTCGTGGAGTCGTCGCCGAAGCAGGACGGCCGCAACATGGTGATGGTCGTGGCCCCGCACAAGAACGCGAAGATCGTGCGGGCGTCGCGCGAGCCCTCGGCCGACCACTCGGCCGGGGTCGCCGCCGAGGCGTCCGCGCCGTCCGAGACCGCCGGCTGACCTCCCCGGTCAGCCGACAGCTGACGCGTTCGCGCGTCCTTGCGAGGAGAACACCTTCACCATGCCGAAGAACAAGACGCACAGCGGCACTGCCAAGCGCGTCCGGATCACCGGGAGCGGCAAGCTGCGGCGCCAGCACACGAATCGCCGTCACCAGCTCGAGCACAAGCCGAGCACCCGCACCCGGCGGCTGGACGGCACGACCGACATCTCCCCCGCGGACGTCAAGCGCGTCCGCAAGCTGCTCGGTCGCTGACCGCCCGACCCATTCCGCCGGCCGTGACCCGGTGCGGCGCCTGACGACGAGGACTACCAGTGGCACGCGTGAAGCGGGCGGTCAACGCCCAGAAGAAGCGCCGTACGACGCTGGAGGCGGCCAGCGGCTACCGCGGCCAGCGCTCTCGGCTGTACCGGAAGGCGAAGGAGCAGCTGCTCCACTCGAGCAACTACGCCTTCCGCGACCGGCGGGCCCGCAAGGGTGACTTCCGCCAGCTGTGGATCACCCGGATCAACGCCGCGGCCCGGGCGAACGGGATGACGTACAACCGGTTCGTGCAGGGTCTGAAGGCGGCCGGCCTCGAGGTCGACCGCAAGGTGCTGGCCGATCTCGCGGTCACCGACCCGACCGCGTTCGCCGCGCTGGTGCGCACCGCGCAGGCGGCGCTGCCGGCCGGCGAGTCCGCCGCCTGAGCTTGCGACTCACCCCGACGCCGCGCCGCCCCTCCGGGCCGGCGCGGCGTCGTCGTGGGCGGAGCCGGCGGCCCGGTCGCGCCGGCGGCAACGACCGGCCGACGCACCCTCCTACCGCCGGCGCAGCCGGCCCCTCCG
>DATDKW010000313.1:0-6989 GCA_036519715.1 Mycobacteriales bacterium | reverse complement strand
GTCGGCCGGCAGCCAGGTGTCGCGCACGACGATGTCGCCGCTCTCGCAGTGCTTGCCGACGACCCGGCTCAGCACCGCGGGCACCTCGCTGACCCGGGACGCCAGCACGCAGGTGTACTGCGCGTCGTACAGGGCCGTGCGGATGTTGTCGCTCATCCCGCCGTCGACGGAGACGTAGCGGCGGTGGGGGTTTTCCTTCACCGTGCCGACCTCGTACACGGTGATGGCGGCGGGGCCGGCGATGGCGCGGCCCGGCTCGACAGCGAGCTGCGGCACGTCCAGCCCGGCCGCGCGGCACTCCCGGGCCACGATCTCCCGCATCGACGCGGCCAGCGCCGGCACGTCCATCGGGGTGTCCGCGGCCGTGTACGCGATGCCGAACCCGCCGCCGAGGTCCAGGTAGGCCGGAGACGCGTCCAGCTCGTCCCGCAGCCGGACCAGCAGCGCCACCGCCCGGTGGGCGGAGATCTCGAAGCCGGAGGTGTCGAAGATCTGCGAGCCGATGTGCGAGTGGACCCCGACCAGCTCCAGCGACGGGTGGCCGAGCACCCGCCGGCAGGCCTCGAACGCGTCCCCGTCGGCCAGCGAGAAGCCGAACTTCTGGTCCTCGTGCGCGGTCGCGATGAACTCGTGGGTGTGGGCCTCGACCCCGACCGTGGCCCGGACCAGCACCGGCTGCCGGATCCCGCGCTCCTCGGCCAGCCAGGCCAGCCGGGCGATCTCCGCGTACGAGTCGACGACGATCCGGCCGACCCGGGCGTCCAGGGCCTGCTCCAGCTCGGCCAGCGACTTGTTGTTGCCGTGGAAGGCGATCCGGTCCACCGGGACCTCGGCCCGCAGCGCCGCGGCCAGCTCGCCGCCGGAGCAGACGTCCAACCCCAGGCCCTCCTCGACCACCCAGCGCAGCGCGGCCAGCGAGCAGAACGCCTTGGCCGCGTAGTGCACGTCGGCTCCGGCGAAGGCCTGCACGAAGTCGCGGCAGCGGGACCGGAAGTCGGCCTCGTCCAGCACGTACGCCGGGGTGCCGTAGTCGGCCGCCAGCGCGCGGACGTCCACCCCGCCCAGGGTCAGGGCGCCGTCGTCGGCGCGGGTCGCGGTGGCCGGCCAGACCGAGGCCGCGAGCGCACCCGGGTCGGCCGGCGGGACCAGGATCGCCAGCGACGGCTCGCTGACATCCGCGTGCAGCGCCCCCGCCTCATGGGTCCTCACATGCGGTCCGGGGCGGAGACCCCGAGGAGCCCGAGGCCGTTCTCCAGCACGACCCGGGTCGCCTCGCACAGGGCCAGCCTCGCCCGGGCCAGCTCCGGCCCCGGCGAGTCCGGGTGCTCGCTCGGCAGCACCCGGCAGGAGTCGTAGAAGCGGTGGTAGGTCCCGGCCAGCTCCTCCAGGTAGCGGGCCACCCGGTGCGGCGCCCGCAGCTCGGCCCCGGCCGCCACCACCCGCGGGAACTCGGCCAGCGACCGCAGCAGGTCGCCCTCCCGCTCGTGCGCCAGCAGCCCGTAGTCGATCTCGTCCAGGGCCGGCAGGGTGAGCCCCAGCTCGGCGGCGTTGCGGGCCAGCGAGGCCAGCCGGGCGTGCGCGTACTGCACGTAGAAGACGGGGTTGTCGTTGGTCCGGGAGGCCCAGACGTCCACGTCGATGTCGATGGGCGAGTCCACCGACCAGCGGACCAGCGCATACCGGGCGGCGTCCGGGCCGATCAGGTCGAGCACCTCGTCCAGCAGCACCAGGTTGCCGGCCCGCCGGCTCATCCGGCCGCCCCGGAGGATCACCAGCTGGCCGATGATGATCTCGATGGTCTCGTCCGGGTCGTCGCCGAAGGAGGCCGCGATCGCCCGCATCCGGCCGACGTAGCCGTGGTGGTCGGCGCCGAGCAGGATGATCACGCGGTCCGCGCCCCGCCGCCGCTTGTCGAGGTAGTAGGCCGCGTCGGCGTTGAAGTAGGTCGGCCGGCCGCCGGTCCGGACCAGCACCCGGTCCTTGTCGTCGCCGAAGTCGGTGGTCCGCAGCCAGACCGCGCCGTCGGCCTCGAAGACGTGGCCCTGCTCCCGCAGCCGCTCGACGGCCTCGGGAATCTCGCCGTTGGCGTGCAGGGTGGCCTCGGAGAAGTAGACGTCGAACTCGACGCCGAAGGCGGCCAGCGACGCCTTGATCGAGGCCAGCATCAGCTCGATCCCCTCGGCCCGGAAGACCTCGGTGCGCTTCTCCTCCGGCAGGTCCAGCACGTCCGGGTTGGCCGCGACCACGGCGGCGGCGATCTGGTCGATGTAGTCGCCGGCGTAGCCGTTCTCCGGCGTCGGCGCGCCGGTCGCGGCCGCGACCAGGGAGGCGCTGAACCGGTCGATCTGGGACCCGGCGTCGTTGAAGTAGTACTCCCGGGTCACCTCGGCGCCGGCCGCGCTGAGCAGCCGGGCCATCGAGTCGCCGGTCGCGGCCCAGCGGGCGTGAGCCAGGTGCAGCGGGCCGGTCGGGTTGGCCGAGATGTATTCGAGGTTGAGGTGCTGGCCGGCCAGCACGTCGCCGTGCCCGTACGCCGCCGGGTCGGCGAGGATGGCACGGACCAGGCCGGCCAGCGCGTCCTTGGCCAGGGTGACGTTGAGGAAGCCGGGGCCGGCGGTCTCGACGCGGTCGATCCCCGGGTGCTCCCGCAGCCGGGCCGCGACCAGCTCGGCCACCTCGCGCGGGGGCCGGCCGGCCGGCTTGGCCAGCCGGAGCGCCACGTTGGTGGCGTAATCACCGTGGTCGCGGGACTTGGGGCGCTCCACGACCACGCTGTCCGGGACCGGTACGGCCAGGTCACCGGCCTCGACGGCGGCGCGCACGGCGCCGCGGACGACGGTGGAAAGCTCCTCGGGGGTCACCCGGACCATGCTACTGAGGCGGCCGGGGCGACCTCACAGTGCTTTAAGGCGACGCCCGTACGATGTGCCACGGCCCGCACACCCGCTGACCCCCTGACTCCTTCGAACGAGAGCGCCGGATGCCGCCCAACAAGAAGCCGACCAACCGCCCGAGCCCGTCGTCGTCCCGGCCGGGCGGCGGTGGGGCCAAGCGGTCCGGGCGCAAGGCGCCGCCGCCGATCACGGTGGCCAAGCCCAAGCCGTGGGGGCTGATCGCGCTCACGCTGGTCGTGGTGGTCTTCGCCGGCGCGGTCATCGGCTACGCGGTGTTCAAGCTCAACAAGGCGGAGGAGAACTCGCCGCAGGCCAAGGCGGACGCGGCCAGGTCGATCCAGGGCATCGTGGTGAAGGACTTCCCGAGCCGCAACCACGTCAGCACGACCGTGCCCTACACCGACAGCCCGCCGTTCGGCGGCGACCACGACCCGACGTGGGCCGACTGCAACGGCACGGTCTACCCCAACCCGATCCGCACCGAGAACGCGGTGCACATGCTGGAGCACGGCGCGGTGTGGATCACCTACCGGCCGGACCTGGCCGCCGACCAGGTCGACGCGCTGAAGAAGAAGGTCGACGGGGTCGGCTACATGGCGCTGAGCCCCTACCCGGGGCTCAAGTCGGCCGTGTCGCTGCAGTCCTGGGGCCACCAGCTGTTCGTGGACAGCGCCACCGACAAGCGGGTGGACGAGTTCATCGACGACCTGCGGCTGAACTCGGCCGTCACCCCGGAGTTCGGGGCCAGCTGCAGCCAGCCCAGCTTCAAGGCCAACCCGATCGCGCCCGACCCGAGCGGCGCGGCCAGCGGGGCGGCCACGCCGACCCCGACCGCGACCGCGGGGTGACCGGCGCGCCGCACCCGGGAAGGGTGACACTGACACGGTGACGACCGTCGAGCACGACCAGGACAGCGCCGTCCGGACGTACGAGCACGAGCGGCCGCGCTGGCTGCTGGTCGTGCTCGGCCTGGTCTGCGCGGTCGCGCTGCTCGGGGCCGGCGCCGCCCTCGCGGTGGTGACCGGCGTCGGCACCGACCGGCCGCCGGCGGTCGACTCGGTCGACGCCGGCTTCGCCCGGGACATGGCCACCCACCACCGCCAGGCCGTGCAGATGGCGCAGCTGGACCGGGACAACGGCGCCGACCCGGCCGTACGGCTGATGGCCTTCGACATCGAGACCGGCCAGACGTCCCAGGTCGGCCAGATGCTGGGCTGGCTCGAGTCGTGGGACCAGACGCCGCAGACGGACATCGCGCAGATGTCCTGGATGGGCCACGCGGTCGAGCCCGGGCAGCTCATGCCCGGGATGGCGACCACGGCCGAGCTGGCCAAGCTCAAGTCGCTGTCGGGCAAGCCGCTGGACATCTACTTCCTGCAGCTGATGATCCGCCACCACAAGGGCGGCCTGGAGATGGCGCAGTACGGCGCCGCGCACGCCTCCGAGCCGTACGTGCGGGACCTGGCCGGCAAGATCGCCACGGCCCAGCAGAACGAGGTCGTCACGATGGAGCAGATGCTGCGCGAGCGCGGCGCCCAGCCCCTGTCGTAACGGCGCCCGGCTAGGACGACGCGGCGAGCCGGCGGACCGCGTCCACGACCTCGTCCGGGTCGAACGGCTTGGTCACGTACGCGTCCGCGCCGGCGTCCTCGCCCCGCTCCAGGTCCGCGGTCCGGGTCCGGGCGCTGATCAGCACGATCCGGGCTCGGCTGGTCGCCGGGTCGGCCCGCAGCCGGCGGGCGGTGGCGATGCCGTCCAGCCCCGGCATCATCACGTCCAGGGTGACCACGTCCGGGTCCAGCTCCCGCGCCTTGTCGATCGCGTCGTAGCCGTCGACGGCCTCGTGCACCTCGAAGCCCTCGAGTTCGAGATTGATGGCGATCAGCTGGCGGATGACTGCCTCGTCGTCGACGACCAGCACCCGGGGCGGTCGCTCCGGCACGCCCGCAACCGTAGCGCCCGCCACCCGCCGCGCACCCCGCACCGCACCGTCCTGGTAGTCTTTCCGTCGCTGAGCCCCCGTAGCTCAGGGGATAGAGCACTGCCCTCCGGAGGCAGGGGCGCAGGTTCGAATCCTGCCGGGGGCACCCTTTCCACCTCGTTCCGGAGCTTCACGAACGAGGCCCTGGACCTGGCGGTCGGGACGCCGACCCGGGTCAGAGGTGGCGCACCAGCACGCGGCTGTGCTCGGTCACCTCGTGCTCGGCGCCGGCGGGGTCGAAGTAGGTGTAGGTGTCGGTCTGCCGGACGCCGGTGTCGGTGTAGCCGAGCCGCCGGTAGAGGGAGGCAGCCCGGTCGTTGTCCAGACCGACGGCGATCGACACCTGCGTCAGGCCGCGGGCCCGGACGAGATCCTCGGCCAGCCGGATCAGCGCGGTGCCGGCCCCGTGCCCGCGGGCCGCCGGCTCGACCTGCAGGTTGGTGATCTCCGGCCCGGAGTCGCGACCGGTCCAGCGCAGCACGCCGGTGCCGACCGGGACACCGTCCACCCAGGCGGCCAGGTACGCGGCGTCGCCGGCCTCCTGCCGGCGCAGGAACGCGGCGTGCACGTCGTTGCGGCCGGTGGGGAGGGCGGCGTCCAGCTCCGGCAGGTCCGCCGGCCCCGCCACCCGTACGGTCAGCACCGCCCCAGCCTGCCAGGCCGGGCGCCACCCGGCCCGGTCACCGCACCGCCACGGCCGAGCTCGGCATCCCGAGCGTGCGGCAGTCGCTGTTCGACCAGGGCGTCGCCTGCGCCCGCATCGCGGCCGGGCTCGCCACCACGGCCGATCCCGTCCCCTGGGAGCTGGCGCTGCGCTGAGCCGCGGGATCCGGTCCAGCAACAGCTGGCAGGCCGACCTCGGCGCCGCCGCCAGCGGCGGGTTCTGGTTCGTCAGCACGCTGATCGGCTACGTCGCGATGCGCCGGGGCGACGAGGCCCGGCACCGCCGCTGGATGCTCTACAGCTTCGCCATGGCCGCGTCGTTCGTCTGGGGCGTGGTCCTGACCCCGTTCATGCTGCGACCCGAGCAGTTCCCGTACCTGCTGGAGCTGGTGCGCTGGATCGGCCCGCTGGCCAACCTGGGCGCCGCCAAGTGGTGGCTGGACCGCACGGCCGGGCGCGGCGCCGTGGTGATCCCGTTCCCCAGCCGGAGCGCGACCCCCGGTTCCCGAGCGGCATAGTCCGCGAGGTGACGACCGGGGCCCGTACGCCCCGGCCGCCGTGGCACCTCAGTAGCGGTAGTGGTCCGACTTGTACGGGCCGGCGACGTCCACGCCGATGTACTCGGCCTGGTCCTTCTTCAGGGTGGTCAGCCGGACGCCGAGGGCGTCCAGGTGCAGCCGCGCCACCTTCTCGTCCAGCAGCTTGGGCAGCACGTAGACCTGCTTCTCGTACTCGCCCGGCTTCGTCCACAGCTCGATCTGCACGATCGTCTGGTTGGAGAACGACGCCGACATCACGAAGCTCGGGTGCCCGGTCGCGTTGCCCAGGTTGAGCAGCCGGCCCTCGGACAGCACGATCACCGAGTGGCCGTCGGGGAAGGTCCACTCGTGCACCTGCGGCTTGATCTCGATCTTGGTCACGCCGTCGTACGCGGCCAGCCCGGCCATGTCGATCTCGTTGTCGAAGTGGCCGATGTTGCCCACGATGGCCTGGTGCTTCATCTTGGCGATGTCCTCGGCCATGATGATGTCCTTGTTGCCGGTCGTGGTGATGAAGATGTCCGCGGTCTCGACCACGTCCTCCAGCCGCACGACCTGCAGGCCCTCCATCGCCGCCTGCAGCGCGCAGATCGGGTCGATCTCGGTGACGACGACCCGGGCCCCCTGGCCGCGCAGCGACTCCACGCAGCCCTTGCCGACGTCGCCGTAGCCGCAGACGACCGCGACCTTGCCGGCGATCATCACGTCGGTGGCCCGGTTGAGCCCGTCGATCAGGCTGTGCCGGCAGCCGTACTTGTTGTCGAACTTCGACTTGGTGACCGAGTCGTTGACGTTGATCGCCGGGAACAGCAGCGTGTTGGCGCGCTCGAACTCGTACAGGCGGTGGACGCCGGTGGTGGTCTCCTCCGTGACGCCGATGATGTTGGCGCCCATCCGGGTGAACTTGCCCGG
>DATDKW010000312.1:0-2638 GCA_036519715.1 Mycobacteriales bacterium | reverse complement strand
CTCGGACGTGGACGCCGCGCTGCACTACCTGGCCCGGATGATCGAGGCCGGCGAGGACGCCCGGTTCATCGCCCGCCGGATCATGATCCTGGCCAGCGAGGACATCGGCGAGGCCGACCCGACCGCGCTGCCGCTGGCGGTGGCCGCGGCCCAGGCGACCCAGCTGGTCGGGCTGCCGGAGGCCGGCATCATCCTGTCCCAGGCGGTGATCCACTGCGCCCTGGCGCCCAAGTCCAACGCGGTGGTGGCGGCGCTGGGCGCGGCCCAGGCCGACGTGCGGGCCGGGAAGGCCGGCCCGGTGCCCGCCCATCTGCGCGACGCCCACTACGCCGGTGCGCGCAGGATCGACCACGGCGCGGGCTACCGCTACGCCCACGACTTCCCCGGCGGGGTGGTCCGCCAGCAGTACGCGCCGGACGCGGTGGCCGGGACCGACTACTACACCCCGACCGACCACGGGGCCGAGCAGGGCGCGGCCGAACGGCTCCGCGAGCTGCGCAGGATCCTGCGCGGGGACGGCGACGGTTCGTAACGGTCCCTGGGCCGACCGGGTGAACCCTGCGGACGAAGGGGGCCGAACGGCCGCCGACATCCGCGTTCTGCTGGCGTACCGGCGAAGAGTCCGCTAAGTGTTCGAACACGGCATCCGTGCGGCTCCCTGCCGCACCGCCCGGTCGCGGCCCATCCGGGTCCGCGGCCGACCCCACATCCTGGCCGGCGGCGTACCCGCCTCCGACGGGGGCGTGCGGTCACCGGTCAGCCGCAGCTGACCGGCGGAGGACCAAGACATCCTGTCGGAAGGACGACCGTTGGCATCATCACTGTTCCCGCGGCGGACACAGCTGTCCGCCGTGGTCGGCGCGGCGGCGCTGGTCGCCGGCCTGGCGACCGTCGTCGCGACCTCGCCCGCGGAGGCCGCGCCCTCGGCGTCCACCGCCACCTACCTCGTGCAGCTGGCCGACGCGCCCGCCGCGGGCTACACCGGCGGGGTCCCGGGCTACGCCCGGACCAAGCCGGCCACCGGCAGCAAGATCGACGCCGACGCCCCCGCCGTCAGCCGCTACCGCGGCTACCTGGCCCAGCGGCAGGACGGCGTGCTCCGCAGCGCCACCAGCGCCCGGTCGATCCACCGCTACTCGGTCACCTTCAACGGCTTCGCCGCCAGCATGACCTCGAGCGACGCGGCCAAGCTGGCCCGCACGGCCGGTGTCAAGGCCGTCATCAAGGACGAGAAGCGCAAGCTCCACACCACCCGCACCCCGGAGTTCCTGGGTCTGACCAAGCCGGGCGGGATCTGGGACCAGCTCGGCGGCCCGCAGCGCAACGCGGGGGCCGGCGTGGTCGTCGCGGACCTGGACTCGGGCCTGTGGCCGGAGAACCCGTCGGTCGCGCCGCTGGTCGACCCCAAGCCGGTGCCGCAGTTCTCCGGCACCTGCCAGACCGGTGAGCAGTGGACTGCCGCGAACTGCTCGACCAAGGTGATCGGCGCCCGGTACTACACCGCCGGCGTGACCGCCGGGGTCGGCGACATCAAGACGGTCTTCCCGTACGAGTACCTCTCGGCCCGGGACGCCGACGGTCACGGCACCCACACCGCGACCACCGCCGCCGGCAACTACAACATCCCGGTGAGCGTGGCCGGCCAGTCGTTCGGCAACGCCAGCGGCATGGCCCCGAACGCCCGCCTGGCCGTCTACAAGATCTGCTGGGGCCGGGCCGAGGCCGAGGCCGGCTGCTACACCTCCGACAGCGTGCAGGCCATCGAGGACGCCACCACCGACGGCGCCGACGTGATCAACTACTCCATCTCCGGCAGCCTGAGCTCCTCGGTCGACGCGGTCGAGCTGGCGTTCTTCGGCGCGGCGGAGGCGGGCGTGTTCGTTTCCACGTCGGCCGGCAACAGCGGCCCGGGCGCGTCCACCGTGGCCCACAACAGCCCGTGGGAGACCTCGGTCGCGGCCGGCACGCTCGACCGCCGGGCCAGCAAGTCGGTGACCCTCGGCAGCGGCGCCACGTACACCGGCGTCGGTCTGGGCGCCGCGGTGCCGAGCTCGCCGATCGCTCTGTCCACCACGGTCGGCCTGGCCGGCCAGCCCGCGGACAGCGTGCGGCTGTGCTTCCTCAACTCGCTCGACCCGGCCAAGGTCGTCGGCAAGATCATCGTCTGCGACCGCGGCGTGAACGACCGGACCGAGAAGAGCCGCGAGGTCCAGCGGGCCGGCGGCGTCGGCATGGTGCTGACCAACACCTCGCCCAACTCGCTCAACGCCGACGTGCACTTCGTGCCGACCGTGCACGTCGACCAGGTCGCCGGCGCGGCGATCAAGGCGTACGTGAGCGGCACCGCCAACCCGACCGCCTCGCTGAGTGCGGGCGTGCAGGACCTGGGCGTGAAGGCGCCGCAGGTGGCGGCGTTCTCGTCCCGCGGGCCGGCCCTGAACGCGGACGGCGACATCCTCAAGCCGGACATCATGGCGCCGGGCGTGGACGTCCTGGCGGGCTTCTCGCCCGCGAACGGCGGCCGCGACTACGACTTCCTGTCCGGCACGTCGATGTCCAGCCCGCACATCGCGGGCCTGGCCGCGCTGGTGATCCAGAAGCACCCGGACTGGTCGCCGATGGCGGTCAAGTCGGCGCT
>DATDKW010000311.1:0-23240 GCA_036519715.1 Mycobacteriales bacterium | reverse complement strand
ATCGCCCAGGCCGGCATCGCCTCGTTCGTGGAGTGGCTCCGCTCCCCCGGCGACGCCCCCCGGCTGACCAGCGAGGTCTTCCGGGCCGGCCCGCAGGAGCTGGCCCGCACGGTGAGCCTGCAGCAGGTGGTGGAGCTGATCCGGCTCACCGTCGAGGTGGTCGAGACCGAGGTCGAGGGCTTCGGCGCGCCCGGCGAGGAGGCGCAGCTGCGCGAGGCCGTGCTGCGCTACAGCCGGGAGATAGCCTTCGCCGCGGCCCAGGTGTACGCGGGGGTGGCCGAGCTGCGCGGCGCCTGGGACGCCCGGCTGGAGGCGCTCGTCGTGGACGTGCTGCTGCGCGGCGACTTCGACGAGACCCTGCTGTCCCGGGCCAGCGCGCTGGGCTGGGCCGCGATGACCCCGGTCGCGGTGGTGATCGGGGCCGCCCCCAAGGGCCACCCGGAGCAGATCCTGGACGCGGTGCAGCGGGCCGCCCGGCACGCCGGGGTGGACGTGCTGGCCGGCGTGCCCGGTGACCGGCTGGTGGTGGTGCTGGGCGGGGTGCAGGACGCGGTGGCCGGGACCCGGCCGCTGCTGCCCGAGTTCGGCCCCGGGCCGGTGGTGGTGGGGCCGACGGTGGCCGACCTGGGCGCGGCCGGCGCGTCGGCCCGGGCCGCGCTGGCCGGGATCAAGGCCGTGCCGGGCTGGCCGGCCGCGCCGCGCCCGGTGCTGGCCGCCGACCTGCTGGCCGAGCGGGCCCTGTCCGGCGACGAGGAGGCCCGCCGCACCCTGGTCGAGGACGTCTACCGGCCGCTGGCGGAGACCGGCTCGGCCCTGCTCGACACCGTCACCGCGTACGCGGAGAGCGGCAGCACGCTGGAGGGCGCCGCCCGGACCCTGTTCGTGCATCCCAACACCGTGCGCTACCGGCTGCGCCGGGTGGCCGAGGTGTGCGGGCGCACCCCGACCGACCCCCGCGACCTGCTCACCCTGCAGCTCGCGCTGATGCTCGGGCGCCTGGAAGAGTGAGGAAGTCCACGGTCGGAACGGTCCTCGACCGTGCGACACGCCGCTAAACTGTAGGAGGTCTACAAGGCTTCGGGCCGGACCTTCGTGCGCGCCGCCCTCGTCGGGTGCCGGTACGACGCGCGACGGTAGAGGGGTGCTGGCCCTCCTCTCCCCCGGCCAGGGCGCCCAGGCGCCCGGCATGCTCGTCCCCTGGCTCGACGTCCCCGCCGCCGCGGCCCGGCTGCGCTGGCTGTCGGCCGTCTCCGGGCTCGACCTGATCCGGCTGGGCACCACCGCCGACGCCGACGAGATTCGCGACACCTCGGTCACCCAGCCGCTGCTGGTGGCGACCGCGCTGGCCGCCGCGGCCGAGCTCGACATCCCCCCGGCCAGCCCGGACGTGGTCACCGCCGGGCACAGCATCGGCGAGCTGGCCGCCGCCGCCCTGGCCGGCGTGTTCTCGCCCGAGGCCGCGGTCGCGCTGGCCCGGGTCCGCGGCGCCGAGATGGCCGCGGCCTGCGCGCTCGCCCCGACCGGCATGTCGGCCGTGCTCGGCGGCGACCCGGCCGCGGTGGTGGCCGGCATCGAGGCCTTCGGCCTGACCCCGGCCAACGTCAACGGGGCCGGCCAGGTGGTCGCGGCCGGCGCCCTGGACGCGCTGGAGAAGCTGGCCGAGAACCCGCCCGGGGGCGGCAAGGTGCGCCCGCTGACGGTGGCCGGCGCGTTCCACACCCACTTCATGGCGCCGGCCCAGGAGCGCTTCGGCGCCGTCGCCGCGGGCGTGCCGGTCACCGACCCGGACCTGATGCTGCTGTCCAACGCCGACGGCACCGCGATCGGCGCCGGACCCGAGGTGCTGGACCGGCTGGTCGGCCAGCTCACCCGCTCGGTCCGCTGGGACCTGTGCCAGGCCACGCTGCGGCACCTGGGGGTGACCGCGCTGATCGAGCTGCCGCCGGCCGGCACGCTGGCCGGCATCGCCCGGCGCGAGCTGCCCGGCGTGGAGGCGGTCAAGCTGCGCACCCCCGACGACCTGCCCGCGGCCCGGGCCCTGCTGGCCCGTGCCACCCACGGCGGCCAGGCCGAGCACACCCCGGACTGGCGGATGGTGATGGCGCCCGCGGGCGGCACCTTCAGCAGCGAGGACATCCCCGAGGGCACCCACGTACGGGCCGGCCGCAAGCTCGGCGCAGTGCGCACCAGGAAGGAAGACCTCCAGGTCAGCGCTTCATACGATGGCGTGCTGGTGGAGTGGCTGCTGCAGGACGGCGACCTGGTCAACCCGGGTGAGCCGCTGGCCCGACTGGTGCCCGGCACCGCGGAGGAGGCCCGATGAACATCCAGGCCGCAGTGCCCGGTGCCCGGATCCTCGGCCTGGGCGAGCACCAGCCCGCCCACGTGGTGACCAACGCCGACCTGGCCGCCCGGATGGACACCACCGACGAGTGGATCCGCAGCCGGGTCGGCATCGCCAGCCGCCGCATCGCCGGGCCGGACGAGTCGGTGGCCGACATGGCCGTCGCGGCCGGCGGCAAGGCGCTGGCCGCCAGCGGGCTGGCCCCGACCGACGTCGACCTGGTCATCGTCGCCACCTGCACGATGCCGACCCCGATCCCGAGCGCGGCCGCGCTGGTGGCCAGCCGGCTCGGCATTCCGGCCCCGGGTGCCTACGACCTCAACGCGGCCTGCGCCGGGTTCGTCTACGGCCTGTCCACGGCCGCCTCCGCGGTGACCTCCGGCGCCGCCCGCAACGTGCTGCTGGTCGGCGCCGAGAAGCTGTCGGACTGGGTCGACCAGGACGACCGGTCGACCGCGATCATCTTCGCCGACGGCGCCGGGGCCGCGGTCGTCGGTCCGGCGGCCGAGCCCGAGGACGTCGGCATCGGCCCGGTGGTCTGGGGCAGCGCCGGCGACGGCGCCGACCTGATCACGATCCCGGCCCGGGACAAGTTCCTGGGCCAGGAGGGCCAGGCGGTCTTCCGGTGGGCGACGACCGCGATGGCCCCGGTGGCCAAGGAGGCCTGCCGGCGGGCCGGGATCGAGCCGTCCGACCTGGTGGCGTTCATCCCGCACCAGGCCAACCTGCGGATCATCGAGGCCATCGCCCGCAAGCTGGGCGCGCCGGACGTCCTGGTCGCGGATGACCTCGTCGAGGCGGGTAACACCTCCTCGGCGTCCGTACCGCTGGCCCTGGCCCGGATGGCGGCCCGGGGCGAGGTGCGGTCCGGCGATCCGGTGCTGCTGCTCGGCTTCGGCGCCGGGCTGACGTACGCCGGGCAGGTCGTGCTCTGTCCGTAGCTCCACCCCGACCCCCGAAAAAATTCGAAGGAGACGCAATGGCGAACGAAGAGATCCGCGACGGACTGGCCGAGATCCTGGAAGAGGTCGCGGGCGTGCTCCCGGCCGACGTGAGCGAGGAGAAGACGTTCACCGACGACCTGGACGTCGACTCGCTGTCCATGGTCGAGATCGCGCTGGCCGCCGAGGAGCGCTTCGGGGTCAAGATCCCGGACGACGAGCTGGCCAACCTCAAGACGGTCGGTGACGCCGTGACCTTCATCGAGAAGGCCAGGACCTCGGCGTGAGCGAGCGCGAGCGCTCGCAGCGCGAGCGGAGGAGCGGGAGATGACCGAGCGGCCCACCGTCGTCGTGACCGGGCTCGGCGCCACCACCCCGCTGGGCGGGACGGTCGCGTCGACCTGGGAAGGTCTGCTCGCCGGGGCTTCCGGGGTGACCCGGCTCGAGGACGAGTGGGCCCGTGACTTCCCGGCCCGGCTGGTGGCCCGGATGGCGGTGGAGCCGACCTCCGGGCTGGAGCGGGTCGAGGCCCGGCGGCTGGACCGGTGCCAGCAGGCGGCGCTGGTCGCCGGGCGCGAGGCCTGGGCCGACGCCGGCTTCGACCCGGTGCCGAAGAGCAAGGACGGGGTGCCCAGCGAGACCGTCCGCGGGGTCGACCCGGAGCGGCTGGCCATCGTGGTCGGCAGCGGCATCGGCGGCGCGACCACCATGCTCGGCCAGGACGACATCCTGGAGGAGCGCGGGGTCCGCCGGGTGTCGCCGCTGACCGTGCCGATGCTCATGCCCAACGGGCCGGCCGCCTCGCTCAGTCTCGAGTTCGGGGCCCGGGCCGGGGTGCACGCCACGGTCAGCGCCTGCGCCAGCGGCGCCGAGGCGATCTCGCTGGCGGCCGACCTCATCCGGCTCGGCCGGGCCGACGTCGTCGTCGCCGGCGGCACCGAGGCCGTGGTGGACAAGCTGCCGATGGCCGGGTTCGCGCAGATGCGGGCGATGTCCACCCGCAACGACGAGCCCGAGCGGGCCTCCCGGCCGTTCGACAAGGGCCGGGACGGCTTCGTGCTCGGGGAGGGCGCCGGCATCCTGATCCTGGAGAGCGCCGAGCACGCCGCGGCCCGCGGCGCGCGGGTGTACGCGGAGATCGCCGGGGCCGGCATCACCTCCGACGGTTACCACATCACCGCGCCGGACCCGTCCGGCAGCGGCGCGGCCCGGGCCATGACGCTCGCGCTGCGGGACGCCGGGCTGAGCCCGGCCGACGTGGTGCACGTGAACGCGCACGCCACCTCCACCCCGACCGGCGACGTCGCCGAGGCCACCGCGATCCGTGCCGCCCTCGGGGACCACCCGCTGGTCAGCGCGCCCAAGTCGATGCTCGGGCACCTGCTCGGCGCGGCCGGCGCGGTGGAGACCATCGCGACCGTGCTCAGCGTCCGGGACGGCGTGGTCCCGGTCACCCGCAACCTCGAGGACCTCGACGACGGCGTCGACCTGGACGTCGTCTCGGTCGAGCCGCGCCGGCTCCCGGTCCCCGTCGCCGTCAACAACGCCTTCGGCTTCGGTGGTCACAACGTGGCCCTCGTCGTCCGGCAGGTCTGACCCCCAGGAGCACGTTGTGGCTTCCCCCGCACTGGAACTGCCCACGGACGCATCCGACTGGCGGGACCCCGCGGTCCGGCTGACCGCGCTGCTGGACCCGGGCTCGATGCGGCCGCTGGCCCCGTTCGACAACAGCGGCGTGTACGTGGCCACCGGCACCGTGGCCGGCGGCCGCATCGTCGCCTTCGCCTCCGACCCGCAGAAGATGGGTGGCGCGATGGGGTCGGAGGGCTGCCGGCACATCGTCGACGCCATCGACACCGCGGTCCGCGAGCGGGTGCCGGTGGTCGGGCTGTGGCACTCCGGCGGCGCCCGGCTGGCCGAGGGCGTCGAGGCGCTCGACGCGGTCGGCCAGGTGTTCGCGGCCATGGTGCGGGCTTCCGGCCGGGTTCCGCAGCTGTCGGTCGTGCTCGGCCCGGCCGCCGGCGGGGCCGCGTACGGGCCGGCGCTGACCGACATCGTGGTCATGGGCCCGGGCGGGCGGGTGTTCGTCACCGGCCCGGACGTGGTCCGCTCGGTCACCGGCGAGGACGTCGACATGGAGCGGCTGGGCGGCCCGGACACCCACGGCCGGCGCTCCGGAGTCGTGCACGTGGTGGCCCCGTCCGACCTGGAGGCGGTGGAGCGGGGCCGGGAGCTGGCCGAGCTGCTGGCCCGCCCGGGCCGGATCGACGCGGCCGGGATCACCGACGTCGACCTGGGCGAGCTGCTGCCCGACAACCCCAAGCGCGCGTACGACGTGCACCCGCTGATCACCGGCCTGCTCGACCCGGGCTCGACGATGGTCGAGCTGCACGCCAAGTGGAAGCCCAACATGGTGACGGCGCTGGGCCGGCTGGCCGGACGGACGGTCGGCGTGGTCGCCAACAACCCGATGCGGCTGGGCGGCTGCCTGGACTCGGAGTCGGCCGAGAAGGCGGCCCGGTTCGTCCGGATGTGCGACGCCTTCGGGGTGCCGCTGGTCGTGCTGGTGGACGTGCCCGGCTACCTGCCCGGCGTCGGCCAGGAGTGGGACGGCGTGGTCCGGCGGGGGGCGAAGCTGCTGCACGCGTTCGCGGAGGCGGTGGTGCCGCGGGTGACGCTGGTGACCCGCAAGGCGTTCGGCGGGGCGTACATCGCGATGAACTCGCGTGCGCTCGGCGCCACGGCCGTGTTCGCCTGGCCGCACGCGGAGGTCGCGGTCATGGGTGCGTCCGCGGCGGTCGGCATCCTGCACCGGCGCAAGCTGGCCGCGGCGCCGCCCGGGGAGCGCGAGGCGCTGCACGCGCAGCTGGCGGCCGAGCACGAGAAGGTGGCCGGCGGGGTCGGCCGGGCCCAGGAGATCGGCGTGGTCGACCGGGTCATCGAGCCGGGCCAGACCCGGCGGGTGCTGGCCGAGGCGCTGGCCGCCGCGCCCCCGGGCCGCGGCGCCCACGGCAACATCCCTCTGTAACCCACCACGACGAACGGCCGGCCCCTCCCGGGACCGGCCGTTCGCGTGTCCTGGGTCAGACCACCTGGTGCAACCAGGTGATGGGGGCGCCGTCGCCGGCGTGGCGGTACGGCTCGAGCTCGGCGTCCCAGGCCGCGCCGAGCAGGTTGTCCAGCGTGTGGGCGTAGTCCTCGGCCGTGCGGGCGGTCGCGACCAGGGCGCGCAGCTGCTCCTCCCCGACCATGATGTCGCCGTTGGCCCCGATGGACGTCCGGAACACGCCGCGGCCGGGCACGTAGGAGATGCGCTCGCCGTCGTACCCCTCGGTCGGGTCCTCGGTGACCTCGAACCGCACCATCGACCACGACCGCAGCGCCGCGGCGATCTTGCTCGCGGTGCCGGGCCGGCCGGTGTACGCGCTCTCCGCCCGCAGCTGCCCCGGGGCAGCCGGCTGCGCGGTCCACGACAACGTCACCCGGGTGCCGAGCACGCCGGAGATAGCCCACTCGGCGTGCGGCACCACGGCAGGTGGGCACGAGTGGACGTAGACAACGCCACGGGTCGGCACAGGAGACCTCCGGTCGGACGAGGTGCGCCTTCCCCAGCGGCCTACGTCATCCCAGTGGTCCTGCGGCGATCATTGTGCACGGAGATCGTCGCGCCACGCCAGCGGGACACGCCCGGAGGCCGGGATCGCACGCGGCCCGCGCTCAGCGGGGCCCGACCGTCCGGTAGCGCCGGTGGCTGCGCAGCCGCGCTGCCGCCTGGGCCCCCCGGCAGGCCGGGCAGTCCGGGTGCCAGGTGCCCGGCCCGGCGTGCTGGCGCGGGTCCAGCACCGGGTCCACCAGCGTGGCCAGGTCGTCGAGCTCGGCCCAGATCAGCCCGTCGGCCTGGATGACCAGCCCCTGCTGGCGGCCGTGCTCGTCGTCGGCGACCACCGCCCGCTCCGCGTACACCGCGGCCAGGATGTCGTCCCGGACGTGTGGCAGGCGCCGCAGGTTGGGCATCTCGGCCAGGATCGCCCGCCGGGCCGCGGCCAGCCGGGGCAGGTCGGGCGAGCGGACGATGGTGAAGGGCTGGTCGGTCACGCGGGTCCCCGGACTCTCTCGTGGACTCGACCCGAACACATGTTCGCATGCCGTCACCCAAAGCGACCAGCGCAACCCAGCGTCAGACAGGCGGTGCCGGCCGACCGGCGGACGACCAAGAAAACTGGCCGTGCTGACCACCCGGCGGACGACCAAGAAAACTAGCCGTGCTGGCCAACCGGCGGACGACCAAGAAAACTAGCGGTGACCCGTCCCGGGCTGGCACCGTGGCGGCGGTGACGATCGGAGTGCACGAGCACGAGCCGCTGCCGGTGCTGCGCCGCCGGCTGCTGGTGGCCGGGCTGGTCCTGTTCGCGCTCGGGGTCGTCCTGACCGTGGTGGTGGCGACCTCGGACCTCCTGCAGCCGCTGGACGACCGGTTCCTCGACCTCATGGTCTCGCTGCGGACGGAGCCCGCGGTCGACGTGGGCAAGGTGCTCAACGTCGCCTTCGGCACCGCCGTCCTGGTGCCGGTGCGGATCGCGGTCACCGTGGTCCTGGCCGTACGGCGGCGCTGGGCCGCGTTCGGCGCCTGGCTGGCCACCCTCGTGGCCAGCGAGCTGTGCGTCGGCCCCCTGAAGGCGCTGGTCGACCGGCCCCGGCCGCCCGGCCCGCTGATCGTCACCTCCGGCGCCTCGTACCCGTCCGGGCACGCGATCGCCTCCGCGGTCACCGCCATCGGGGTGGTGATGGCGGTGACCACCGGCCGGCGCCGGCTGCACTGGATGGTCGTCGCGGTCTGCCTGGCCGCGCTGGTCGCGCTGAGCCGGACCTACCTGTCCGCGCACTGGCTGACCGACGTGGCCGGCGGCTCGCTGCTCGGCGCCGGGCTGGCGCTGGGCATCCCCGAAGGGGTGGAGGTGTGGCGGGACCGGCGGCTCAGTCGTCGCCGTCCGGGACCACGATCGACAGCAGCCAGCTGACGATGCTGACCACGATCGCGCCCCAGAACCCGGACCAGAACCCGTCCACGTGGAACGGCGCCCCCAGCCCGTTGCTCACGGCCGCGACCAGCCAGAACAGCAGCCCGTTGATCACCAGGGCGAAGATGCCGAGGGTCAGGATCACCAGCGGCAGCGACAGCAGCTTCACCACCGGCTTGATCGTCGCGTTGACCAGGCCGAGGATCGCGCCGACCACGACCAGGGTCAGCACCTTCTTGCCGGTCGAGTCGGTGGTGACGTCGACCCCGCCGACGAGCAGCGTCGCGACCCACACGGCGATGGCGTTGAGCACGACTCGGATGAGGATTCCCACGGCGCACATCCTGGACCACCCGCCGTACCGGTGATCACGCGGATCCTGCCCCAAGGAAAGGCAAAGCGGAGTATCACTGTCCCATGACGACGACCCAGGACCGGGCCGCGGCGCTGTCGGACCGCCTGCTCGGCCAGACCCTGCAGATCGCCGAGGCCGCGGCGGTCTGGCTCGGCCACGACCTGGGCTGGTACGGCGCGCTGCGCGACGGCGGACCGGCCACCCCGGAGCAGCTCGCCACCCGCACCGGCACTGCGGTCCGGTACGCGCGGGAGTGGCTGGAGCAGCAGGCCGTGGCCGGGATCCTGGACCGCGAGGGCGAGGCGTACACGCTGCCGGCCGCGCACGCAGAGGTCCTGCTCGACCCGGACAGCCCGCTGTGCACCGAACCGCTGGCCCGCTCGGTGCTGGTCGCGGCCCGGCAGCTGCCGGCCATCGCGGCCGCGGCCCGCGGCGGCGGCGGCGTGCCCTGGCAGGCGTACGGGCCGGAGCTGTCGGCGGCCCAGGGCGACGGCAACCGCCCGGCCCTGAAGCACGTGCTGGCGCGGGAGTGGGTGCCGCAGTTGGCGGCGCTGCGGGACCGGCTGGAGCGCGGCGCCCGGGTCGCGGACATCGGCTGCGGCGAGGGCTGGGCCGGCATCGGCCTGGCCCTGCACCACCCGGGGATCACGGTGACCGGCTTCGACCTGGACGAGGTCGCGCTGGCCGCCGCCCGCCGGCACGCCGAGGAGGCCGGGGTGGCCGACCGGGTCACCTTCCACCGGGCCGACGCCGGGACCGGCCTGCACGGCGGCCCGTACGACGTGGCCGTCGCGATCGAGTGCGTGCACGACATGCCGCAGCCGGTCGAGGTGTTGCGGGCCGTGCACGCCGCGACCACTGCCGACGCCCTGGTCTACGTCATCGACATGGCCGCCGACGAGCGGCTGACCGCCCCCGGCGACGAGACCCAGCGCCTGCTCTACGGCTTCAGCCTGCTGATCTGCCTGCCGGACTCGATGTCCCACCCCGGCTCGGCGGCGACCGGGACGGTGCTGCGCCCGGCCACCCTGGACGGGTACGCCCGGCAGGCCGGCTTCGCCGGTGCCCGCGCCGAGGACGTCGCGGACACCGGCTTCTGGCGCTTCTACCGGCTCACCCGCTAGAGCCGGCGGACGCGCCAGAAGCAGAACCAGGCCAGCAGGCCCGACAGCGCCAGGAACACGCCCGTCTCGGCCCACTGCAGCGGCCAGAACCGCCCGGCCGGCTGGTAGACCAGCCGCTGCCGGTAGCCCGCCGCCGCGAGCTGGCTCAGGCAGGTGTCCATGCGTTCCCTGATGTTGACGACGCCGGGGCCGTCCGGCTGGTCCGGCCTGGGCGGGCGCGGCACGCACTCGACGAAGGACGACGGCACCGGGACGACCCGGCCGGCGGCGTCCACCGTACGGTCGGACAGCACCCAGGCGCCGGGCGGGCTCTGCACCTCCAGCGTCGGCACCGGGTCCTCGTTGTGGAACCCGATCCCGGCGATCGTGTCCGCACTGACCGACACCAGCTGGGTGGTGGGCCGGAGCAGGTGCGGCCGGACCCAGAGCGGCATCGCGATCTGCACGAAGGTGAACACCGCCAGGGTCACCGCGATCGCCGGCACCGACCGGCGCAGCAGGATCCCGATCGCGACGCCGAGCAGCAGCGCGAAGACCGCGTACCCGACCGGGGCCAGGCCCCGCATCGCGAACGAGACCGGGGTGAGCCGGCCCGGCAGCGAACCCCGGGTGCTGCTGGAGGCACCGTCCAGCGGGGCGGCCCACCAGGTCACGGCCAGGCTGAGCGCGCCGACCGCGACCGCGACCGCCGCCGCGCTCAGGACGAGCTTCGTGGCCAGCCAGCGGGTCCGGGTGACGCTCTGGTTCCAGGCCAGGCCGTGGGTGCCGCTCTCCAGCTCCCGGGCCACCATCGGCGCGCCCAGGAACGCGCCGACCAGCGCCGGCGCCAGCGCCATCACGATCACCCCGGTGAAGTAGAGCCGCCGGTCGCCCGGTGTCAGCAGGTCGAAGACGTCGGGGCCGGAGCGCGGCAGGGCCGACCCGGTGATCACGGCCACCACCGCGCAGACGGCGACGGCGGCGTACAGGGTCGCGGCCTGGGTGCGCAGCTGCCGCCAGCCCAGCCAGATCATCGGACCATCTCCAGGGCCGGCCGGGGCTCCGCGCCCGGGCTCATGTACGCGAGCACGACGTCCTCCAGGGTCAGCCGCCCGACCGTCCAGGCCGGGTCGAGGATCGGCTGGTCGGTGCGGACCACGAACGTGCTCTGCACGTCGGTCGAGCTGGCCGAGACCACGTGCTGGTCGGCCGGCAGCGTGGCCGGGTCGCGGCGCGGGCCGGACAGCCGGTGGTGGGTGGCGAGCAGGTCCTCGACCTCGCCGGTCACCCGCACCCGGGAGTCGACCAGCACCAGCAGGTGGTCGGCGACCCGTTCCAGGTCGGCCACCAGGTGCGAGGACAGCAGCACGCTGAACCCGTCCTCGGCCACCGCCTCCATCAGCCCCTGCAGGAACTCCCGCCGGGCCAGCGGGTCCAGGCTCGCCACCGGCTCGTCCAGGATCAGCAGCTCCGGCCGCTTGGCCAGGCCCATGGTCAGCGCCAGCTGGGCCCGCTGGCCGCCGGAGAGCCGGCCCGCCTTCTGGGCCGGGTCCAGGCCGAGCGCCGCGATCCGCCGGGTGGCCAGCCCGGCGTCCCAGCGCGGGTTGAGCCGGGCCCCCAGCCGGAGGTGGTCGGCCACGCTCAGGCCCGAGTACGTCGGGGTGTCCTGGGCGACGTACCCGACCCGGGCCAGCTGGGCCGCCCCGCTGGCGGGCCGGCCGCCGCAGACCTCGATCGAGCCGGTGGTCGGGGTGAGCATGCCTGCGGCCAGGTTGAGCAGCGTGGTCTTGCCGGCCCCGTTGGGACCGACCAACCCGGTGACGTGCCCGGCCGGGATCTCCAGGGTGCAGTCGGTCAGGGCCCAGCGGCGCCGGTAGCGCTTGCCCAGCCCGTGGGTCGCGACGACGGCGCCCTCGCGCGCGCTCACGCTATGTCCTGCTCGGCCGTGGCGCGAAAGGTCGCGGTGAACAGCGCCTCGATGCTCTCCTCGTCCAGTCCGGCCCGGCGGGCCTTGGCCAGCCAGCGGGCCAGGTCGCGGCGCAGCGGCTCGTGGGCGGCCAGCGAGGAGCCGGCCAGGCTCCGGGTGACGAACGTGCCGACCCCCTGCCGGGCCGCGACCAGCCCCTCCAGCTCCAGCTCCCGGTACGCCTTGGACACGGTGTTCGGGTTGATCGCCAGGTCGGCGACGACCTCCTTCACGGTCGGCAGCCGGTCGCCCTCGTGCAGCAGGCCGAGCCGCAACGCCTGCCGGACCTGCTGGACCAGCTGCAGGTACGGCGAGACGCCGGACCGGCCGTCCAGGGAGAACTGGATCACGGCGAAACTCCAATCTACTAGATCACTAGTAGACTAGAGGACCATGTCAAGGTGTGGCGGTCAGCCCTTCTCGCCGCCGGCCGTGAGCCCCTCCACCAGCCGCCGCTCGGCGATGAAGAACAGGATCACGATGGGCACGGTGAGCACGACCGAGCCCGCCATCAGGATCGTGCTCGGCACCTCGATCGAGCCGGACAGCCGGGACAGCCCCAGCGACACCGTCCACCGGTCCGGCCGCTCCAGCAGGAACAGCAGCGCGAACAGGAACTCGTTCCAGGCGATCATGAAGACGTACAGGGCGGTGGCGGTGACCGAGGGCAGCGCCAGCGGCAGGCTGATCCGGCGCAGCACGCCCAGGTGGGTCAGCCCGTCGATGAGCCCGGCCTCCTCCAGCGACTCCGGGATCGTCTCGAAGTAGTTGCGCAGCATGAAGATCGCCACCGGCACGGTCTGGGCCACGTAGACCAGGGCCAGCCCGTACAGGCTGCCGCGCAGGCCGAGCCGGGTGAACAGCACGAACAGCGGGATCGCCAGCACCATCGGCGGGAACAGGTAGACGACCAGGAACAGCCCGCTGATCAGCTTGCGGCCGCCGAACCGCAGCCGGCTGACCGCGTACGCCCCGGGGATGGCGGCCAGCAGCGTCACCGCGGTGGTGACCACCGCGACGATCGCGCTGTTGCGCAGGAACAGCACGAAGCCCTGGCCGCCGTTGTCGGTCGACTTGAACACGGCCCGGTACGACCCGGCGGTCAGCTCCGAAATCGACACCCAGATCTTGCCCGGGTCGAGCAGCACCTCCTGGATCGGCCGCAGCGACAGCACGACCATGTACCAGAACGGCACCACCGTGATGAGGACCAGGAAGGCGATGGTGAGGACGCGGATGGTCCCCCAGACCTTCTCCTCGGTGCTGCGGCGGACCCGGCGCCGGGGCGGGGCCGGGGCGGTCGGGGTCTGCGGCGGGGACTCGACGGCGGTCATCGGCCACCCGCCTTGTCCGCCCGGGCCTGCGCCCGCAGGTAGATGATGATCAGCCCGACCAGCACCAGGGCCAGCACCACGGCCTGGGCCGCGGCCAGGCCGACGTCCTTGCGGGCGGTGAGGAACTCGTACACCCGGACGCTCACCACCTCGGTGCCCGCGCCGCCGCCGGTCAGCAGGTAGACGTCGTCGAACTTGTTGAACGTGAAGATGAACCGCAGCAGCGCCAGCAGCGCGATCACCGGCAGCAGCTGCGGCCAGACCACGTTGCGGAACCGCTGCCAGATCGTGGCCCCGTCGACCCGGGCGGCCTCGTCCAGGTCACCGGGAATGGCCTGCATCCGGGCGACCAGGAACAGGAACGCGAACGGGAAGTAGCGCCAGGTCTCGAACGCGATCACCACCAGCAGCGCCGTCGGCACCGGCACCCCGAACAGGTGGCTCTGCTGGGTGGACAGGAACGGGATGGACTCGTTCCAGCCCAGCCAGCGGGTGCCCCAGGCGTTGACGATGCCGTACTGCGGGTCGAGTGCGACCGTCCACACGAACGTCGCCGCCACCACCGGGGTGATGTACGGCAGCAGCATCACCGCCCGCACCGCCCCCCGGCCGCGGAACGGCCGGCGCAGCGCCAGCGCCGCCACGAGCCCCAGCGCGATCGAGCCGACAGTGCCGCCGACCGTGTAGACGACCGTGGTCCACAGCGTCGACCAGAACCCGTCCGACTGCAGCACCCGCTGGAAGTTGTCCAGCGTGTAGTTGCCGATCAGGCCGACCCGGCGGATGTTGAGCAGCCGGGCCCGCTGGAAGGACAGCGAGATGGCCCAGATGATCGGCAGCACCACGATGAGCACGACGATGAGCACCGTCGGCGACAGCAGCAGCCGGCCGGTCCGGGACTCCTGCCGGCGCAGGCCGGACAGGCGGCGCCGACCCGGTGCGGGGGCCGGCGCCGGCGAGCCGGACCCGGGCGGGGTCTCCTGGAGCGTGGCCACGCCTAGTTGAGGTCCTTCTGGAGGTCCTCGACGGCCTTCTGCGCCGTGGAGGCGGCGGTGGCCGCGTCACCCTTGCCGTTGATCAGGTTGGACAGCGCCTTGGGGATCGGCAGCGGACCCTGCATGGCGCCGACCAGCGCACCCTGGCCCTCGGGCAGGCCCCACCGGTTGAACGTCTCCGGCGACTCCTGCACGGCCTTGAGCACGTCCGGCCCGTAGAACTGGGACAGCGGGGCCTTGGTGTCCACGCCGGCCTTGAGCTTCTGCCAGGCGGTCAGGTAGGAGGTGTCGCCGGCCTTGGTGCCCTGCCGGGTCGGCACCTTGCCCTCGGGCGCGATGGCCAGCCAGTCCTCGTACTTGTCGGACATCATGAACTCGACGAACTTGGCCGCCTCGTCCTTCGGCGCCGAGTTCGTGGTGGCCCAGGACACCACCTCGCCGAAGCTGGACGGCTTGGACCCGTCCGGGCCCTGGACCGCGGTGATCACGCCGCTGTTCTTGGCCAGGAAGGTCTTGTCGGCCTTGCACTGCGCGCAGCTGGGCAGGGCGTCGTTGCGCAATCCGGCCAGCTCGTCGAGCAGGAACGACGACCAGATCAGCATGGCCGCCTTGCCGGCGAAGTAGGTCGCGCGGGTCGAGTCGTCGGTCTGGTTGCCCTTGACCGAGTAGTCCTTGGCCAGCTTCCCGTACAGGTCGAAGGCGCGGACGCACTGCGGCGAGTCGAGCAGGACCTTCTTGTCCTTGTCGACCAGCTCGCAGCCGTTGGCCTCGGCCAGGAACTCGAAGCTCTGCTCGGTGAAGCTGGCGCCCGGGGCGGTCGCGAGGGTGATGCCGGCGACGCCGTTCTTCCCGTTCAGCGTCTGCGCGGCCTTCTCGATCGCCTCGTACGTCGTCGGGGGCTCCAGCCCGGCCGCCTGGAACAGGTCCTTGCGGTAGACCAGCAGCTGGGCCCAGCCGTCGCTGGGCACGCCCAGCTGCTTGTCGCCGTCGCGGGTCAGCGTCAGGCTGCTCGGCGCGAACGTGTCGGCGCCGAGGTCGTCGACGATCTTCTTGGCCGTGTCGGTGTCGAGCAGGTCGCCGCTCTGCAGCGTGCGCAGCGGCGACAGCGGCAGCGCGGCGATGACGTCGGGCAGCGTGTTGGCGGCCGCGGCCGAGGTGATCGTCTGGTCGAACTGGTCCTCGGCGACCGCGACGATGTTGACCTTGATGCCCGACTGCGCGCTGAACGCCTGGGCCATCTTCTTCTGGGCCGTGACCCGGTCCTGCACGTCCTCGATGGTCCAGACGGTCAGCGACTTGTCGCCGCCGCCACCACCACCGTCGGAGCCGGAGTCGTCACCGCCCCCGCTGCACCCGGCGGCCACCAGGGCGACCGCCACCGCGAACGTGGCCGTCCGTGTAATCGAACGCATGAGCACCTGCCTTCCGACCTGCGACGACCATGGCGCATCGGCCCGACAAGTCGAGCTCCGCGCTCATCTCACGGCACGGCGCTATTTCACACAAGTAACGATCCGATACCGGCGGGTCTTGTGCGCCGGGTCGGCATCCGGCTTGAATCGGGCCACCCGCGCGAGCAACACGTGACCGGGCGACGGGGCCGGCACCGAGGTCGGCGACGGGGGCGGCCACGTGTGCAGGAGAGTGGCCATGAGACTCAGGCTGTACTCACCGACACCCACGAGGACCCACCGGATCCGGCGGACCGCGCTGGTCGCGGCGGTGGCGCTGGTGCTGAGCTCGCTTGCCGGCGGCGCCGTCCGGGCCGCCGGCCAGTCCAGCGACGAGGCCGCCCTGGCGGCCGCCCGGCAGCACCCCGGCGACTCGATCGAGCGCCGGGTGAGCGCCCTGCTGGCCCGGATGACGGTCAAGGAGAAGCTGCAGCAGGTGCAGCTGCTCTCCGACGGGCAGATCACCGACGCGGACGCCGCGGCCGGCGTCGGCGGCGTGTTCAGCCTGGTCGACCCGGTCAAGATCAACCACTTCCAGCACGTCGCGGTCGAGCAGTCCCGGCTGCACATCCCGATCCTGTTCGCGTACGACACCATCCACGGCTACCGGACGATCTTCCCGGTGCCGCTCGGCGCGGCCAGCGCCTTCGACCCGCGGGTGGCCCGGACCGACGCCACCATCGGCGCCCGCGAGTCGGCCACCGTCGGCATCAAGCAGGTCTACTCGCCCATGGTCGACGTCTCGCACGAGCCGCGCTGGGGCCGGATCGCCGAAGGCAGCGGCGAGGACCCCTACCTCGGCTCCGTGTACGCGGCGGCCCGGGTCAAGGGCGACCAGGGCCGCTCGTACGCGGCCCGGGACAAGGTCGCGGCCAGCGTCAAGCACCTGGCCGCGTACGGCCAGCCCGAGGGCGGCCGCGACTACAACACCACCGACATGTCCGAGTCGCGGCTGCGCAACCTCTACCTGCCGCCGTTCAAGGCCGCGGTGGACGCCGGCGCGGACACGATGATGTGCTCGTTCAACGCCATCAACGGCGTCCCCGGCTGCGCCAACTCCCACATCGAGACCGACATCGTCAAGGGCGAGTGGGGCTTCGACGGCTTCATCGAGAGCGACTACACCGCGGTCGACGAGCTGCGGGCCTGCCCGCCGGTGAACCCGGCCACCGGCCCGTGCGGGCACGGCGTGGCCGCCGACGGTCCCCAGGCCGGCGCGCTGGCGCTGAACGCCGGCACCGACCAGGAGATGGTCTCGACCGAGATCCGCGACCACGGCGAGCAGCTGCTGGCCTCCGGCGACATCGACATCGCCCGGCTCGACGACGCGGTCCGCCGCATCCTGCGGGTCAAGTTCCGCGCCGGGCTGTTCGAGCACCCGTACGTCGACGTGGCCAAGGCCCAGGACCCGGCGTCCTTCGTCACCCCGGCCGACCGGGCCGCGGCCCGCGCCGCCGCCGGCAAGTCGATGGTGCTGCTGAAGAACGACGGCGTCCTGCCGCTGAAGCCGGCGAAGAAGACGGCCGTCATCGGCCCGCTCGGCGACGACCAGCACGACATGCTCGGCCCGTGGTGGGGCCAGGGCCAGGACGCCGACGTGGTCAGCCTGGTCACCGGCATCAAGGCGCAGGCGCCCAGCACCACGTACACGCCGGGTTGCACGCTGAAGAACGTCGAGCCGCCGGAGGCCCGGGACGACGACGCCTGCAGCGGTCTCGACGTCGCGGCCGTGCAGGCGGCGGCGCGCGGGGCCGACCAGGTCGTGCTCGCGCTGGGCGAGACCCGGGAGATGAGCGGCGAGGCCGCGTCCCGCTCGACCATCGACCTGCCCGGCCAGCAGCAGGCGCTGATCGACGCGGTCAAGGCGACCGGGAAGCCGTTCGTGGTCGTGCTGTTCAACGGGCGGCCGCTGACGCTGGCGCCGGTGGCGGCGGCGTCCCCGGCCATCCTGGAGGCCTGGTTCCCGGGCACCGAGGCCGGCAACGCGACCGCCGACGTGCTCTTCGGCCGGGTGAACCCGGGCGGCAAGCTGCCGGTGTCGTTCCCGCGGGTGCTCGGGCAGGTGCCGATCTACTACAACCACGAGCCGACCGGCCGGCCCTGCGACGTCACCCAGAAGTACAACTCCCGCTACCGGGACCTGGCCGCCTGCGACCCGCTCTACTCCTTCGGGTACGGCCTGAGCTACACCACGTTCTCCATCACCGACCTGCGGCTGGACCGGACCACGGTCGGCCGCCGCGGCTCGGTGTCGGCGTCGGTGAAGGTCACCAACACCGGCACCCGCACCGGTGACGAGGTCGTGCAGCTCTACCTGCACGACCCGGTCGCGTCGATCTCCCAGCCGGTACGCCGGCTGCGCGGGTTCGAGCGGGTCACGCTGCGGCCGGGCCAGTCGCGGACGGTCACGTTCTCCGTCGACCGGTCCGACTTCGGCTTCTACGACAACGCCGGCCGGTTCGTGGTCGAGCCCGGCACCATCGAGCTCTACGCCGGCAACTCGTCCACGGCGACGCTGACGAAGTCCTTCACCGTCACCCGCCGCTAGCGCGACGGAGGGGGTGGCCCGTCCGGGCCACCCCCTCCCACGCTCAGCGCCCGGTCGTGGTCGGGCGGCTCCTGCGCTGCGCGACCTGGTTCTTCAGGTCAGCCAGCTTGGCCCGGCCCTGCGGGCTCTGCACGTAGTCCTTCGCCTGCCTGATCATCCGCTTGCCCTGCGGGCTCGCTGCGAACGCGGCCGCGGCGGCGAAGAGGCCTTTCTTGCGCACCGGAGTCTCCTTGTCGTCGGGGTCCTTCGGTCACTACCCCAACGACGGGAATCCATCCGGAGTTTCAGACCAGCGCGGACAGCTCGGCCGCGGCGCCGGTCAGGGCCCGCACCGCTCCCCCGCGGGCCGACGGTGTCATCCGCCCGGCCGGCAGCGCCGCGGTCACCCCGTACCGGATCCCGCCCAGGCCCGGCAGCGCGACCGCGACCGACGTCACCCCGACCTGGAACTCCTCGTCGCTGATCGCGAACCCGCGCCGGCGGGTCGTCCGCAGCTCCTCCTCGAGCCGGCTGCGGGAGGCGATCGTCCGCACGGTGAGCTGGTCCAGCCGCTCCTGCGGGTAGAGCGCGCGCAGCTCGTCCGGCTCCAGCTGGCTGAGCATCATCTTGCCCAGTGACGTGCAGTGGGCCGGGGCCGACGGCCCGGGCGCCCGGGCCACCTTGACGCTGTGCACGCCGTCGACGAACACGACCTCCCGGCCGGCCAGGTGGCCGAGGTGGATGGTGCCGCCCAGCTCCACGTGCAGCCGCTCCAGCACCGGCCGGGCCACCCCGGACAGGTCCTGGCGGCGCTCGGCCGCGGCGGCCAGCCCGCGCAGCACCGGCCCGGGCTCGTAGGCCCGGGTCGCGTCCTGCTGCACGAACCCGCGGTATTGCAGCATGGCCAGCAGCCGGTGCGCGGTCGAGGACGCCACCTCCAGGTAGGCACTGGCGTCGGTGAGCCGGATCCGGGGCCGCTCGGCGAACAGGACCAGCAGCCGCAGGGCGTTGTCGACCGATTCGATGGGATAGCGCGGGGCCGGCCCGACCGCCTCAGGCAGACGGGGCGATCCTGCGACCATGACCGGAGGTTACCCGGGCCGGGTTGCGGCGACGCCCGGACCCGACCGGCTGTCGCCCTGATCACAGCTGTCCGGACAACTTGCCGGTACGGGACGGGCCCGCGACCTCCGAACGGCCCTGCCGGGCTCGCCCGCCCGGCCCCTTTACCCGCCGTCCTAGATGGTGGTGTCCCCGGGGACGTACTCCAGGATCCGGCCCAGGGAGCGGAAACCCACCGCGGTGTAGACCCCCTCCGCCATCGGGCTGGACTGCAGGCTGGCCGTCCGGCAGCCGCGGGCGGCGGCGTCGTGCAGGTGCACCGCGGTCAGCGCGGTGCCGAGCCCGCGCCGCCGGGCCGGCTCCAGCGTCGACACGTTGTAGATCCCGCAGTCCCCGTCGAGGTCGTACGCCATCGCGGTGGACACGGCGGCGCCGTCCAGGCAGCCGGTCAGCACGTGGAAGCCGGCCGGGTCGGCGCCCGCGAGCAGGCCGGGCGGGACCTCGAGGATGCGCAGGTGCTCGGCCCACTCCGGCGCCGCCAGCTCGACCTCCGGCCGCGGCACCGGGATCCGGTCCAGGGACAGGCCCATGGCCAGGGTCGACTCCTCGACCCGGTAGCCCCGCGCGGCCAGGTCGGCCCGCAGCGGACCGTCGGTCTCGTGCACCCAGGCCGCGAACCGCCCCACCCCGGCGTCCGCGTACGCGGCCTCCATGGCCCGGATCGCCGCCGCCCGCCCGGCCGCGGGCAGGCCCCGGTCCAGCAGCGCGTTGTTGAACACGTCCCGCTCCGGCCCGGCCGGGAACACCCCCGCGGCCACGCCCGGGGCCCGGGTCATCGCGGCCCCGGGGGCGCCGCGGGCGAACGCCGCCCAGGACGCGACCAGCGTCGCCGTACCCCGCTCGTACAGGTCCACCGGACCAGTGTCGCCCCGGACGACAACGGTTTCAGGCCGCGAAGTGCTCCACACCGTCCACAGAGGACCGGCGCAGCCGGCCCTGGGCCTCCAGCACCAGCAGGTGGGCCGCGGTCTCGCAGACGGCCAGCATCCGGTTGCCCACGTCCAGGTCCGCGAACGACCGGTGCCGCCGGGTCCAGCCCAGCGCCTTCGCGGCCTCGTACGGGGTGGCCGCGCCGGCCTCGACCGCCGCCCGGGACGCGGCCAGCCGGTCCTCGTGGTGGACCAGCAGTTCGTCCACCCGGGCGTGCACCGACTCCGTCACGGGCCCGTGGGCGGGCAGCAGCCGCAGGTCGGGCATGGCCCGCACGGCCGCCAGCGAGCGCAGGTAGTCGGCCAGCGGCGACTCCGGCAGCGCGGCCTCGAACCCGATCGACGGGGTGATGTGCGGCAGCACGTGGTCGCCGGCGAACAGTAGCCCGCCGGCGAGGTCGGCGAAGACGAGGTGGCCCCGGGTGTGGCCGGGCGTGTGCACGGCCCGCAGCGCCCGCCCGCCGACCGGCAGCTCCTGCCCGTCGGCGATCCAGTCCGTCGGCGGCTCCCACACCGACGGGTCGACCCGGCCGCCCCATCCGGCCGCGGTCAGCTCCGGCACCATCGCGGCCGCGCCGAACCGCCGCAGCAGGTCGAGCTGGGCCCGCCCGTCCGGGCGGCCGTGGTTGAGGATGTCGATCGAGCCCTTCTCGCCGATGCCGAGGCTGACCCGGGTGCCGAACTCCCGCCGTACGGTGACGGCCTGGGTGTAGTGGTCGCGGTGCACGTGGGTGACCAGGAACCGGTCCACGTCGGCGAGGCCCAGGTCGATCCGCTTGAGCGACTGCTCCAGCTGGGTCCGGGACTCCTCCACGGCCCAGCCGGCGTCGATCATCGTCACCGCCGGGCCGTGGGTGACCGCGTAGACGTTGACCGCGCGCAGGCCGTCCATCGGCAGCGGCAGCGGGATGCGGTAGATCCCGTCGGCGACCTCGTGCGCGCCGGGCTCCTGCCACTCGGCCCTGTCGGCCACGTCTGCTCCTGTCCAGCGGGGGCGATTCCGGTCCTGATCCTCCCCCACCGCCGGGGGACCGCCCCGGTGAGCCGCACCACTCGGGCCGCCCGGTGGGGGCTCAGACGGTGAGCCGGCGTTCGGCCGGGATCCCGGCGTGGTCGCGGACGACCCAGGTCGGGTTGCCGACCCCGACGATGCGCCCGTCGGCGTCCCGGACGACGGCCCGGACGTAGCTGCCCGGGGCCAGGTCGGCGGTGTGGATCCCGGCCGGCGCCGGGGTCGTGCGGATGGCCGGGACCGGAGCGGCCCGGTCGGCCCGGCCGGTCACGACCTCCAGCGTGCCGCCCCGGGGCAGGTCGGTCGCGGCGACCGTGACCGGCACCGGCCGCCCCCCGGTGGCGACGACCGCACCCAGCGCCGGGCTGTCCCCGGCCGTCGTCCGCAGCGTCCCGTTCCAGCTGTTGGGCTTGTAGGCCCAGGCCCGCCCGGCCCGCAGCGCTGCCTGCAGGTCGGGCAGCTCGGCCGACCGCGCCCACATCCGGGTGATCCAGTTGGACTTGCGGTCGGCGTACCAGTCGGTGCCCTCGTGGTCGTCGGTGACGCCGTTGGCGGTGACCAGCACCAGGTTGCGGGCGCAGGCGTCCAGCACGTGCAGCATGCCGTCCACAATGGACGGTCCACCGTACGCGACCTCGACGACGTCGGCGCCCAGCGCCCTGGTGGCGACCATGTGGGCCGCTGTCGCTTGTGGACTCGCGCCGAGCGGGTGGTTGTAGGAGGCCAGGCCGCCGTGGCGGTGGATCAGCGCCACCATCGCCTGCGCGGCCGGGATGCCGTCGTCCTTGACCGGGGCCTGGTCGCCGTAGTCGGGCATGACCAGCTCGCCGCCGAACCAGTTCAGGTGCCGGACCAGCGAGACCTCCAGCGCCGCGTACTGCCGGCGGTCCGGGTAGCGCTCCAGGTACTGGCCCATGACGTCGCGCATCAGCGCCAGCGAGTCGGCGCGGCGGGCCCGGGTCAGCGCCACCTCCCGGAAACCGGCCGTGCCGGCGCCGACGACCCCGACCCGCAGCTTGTGCAGCGCGTTGTCCTGGGCCACCAGGTCCGGCCACAGGCCGCCGATGTCGTCGACCGGGCGCAGCGTCACCGTCGACCAGCCCGCCGGCGCGGGCACGTCGACCTGCCCCTCCAGGCCGTCGGCGCGCCAGCCGGCCTGGGCCGCGGCGCCGATCCGGTAGGTCAGCCGATACTGGCCGGCCGGCCGGCCGCCCGCGGCCGGGTGGTAGGACAGGTCGATCTGCACCGCCGCGTACCCGCCGCCCGGGGCCGCCGGCCGCACCGTCACCGCCAGCGTGGTGTCCGCGATCGACCCGCTGTACGTGGAGTTCCAGGCGGCGGCGTCCAGCCAGAAGCCGTCGTCGCCGGTGCCGGTGAGCTCCGCGGCGCCGTCGGCGTAGCCGACCCGGCCGGGACCGCGCGGCTTCCAGGTCAGCTCCACGCCGTGCTCGGCGTCGGTAGCCGCGCCCAGCCGCAGCCGGCGCCGGTAGCCCTGGGCCGACACCCGGAAGTCGTGGTCGGTCCAGAACAGCGCGTCCACCCCGAGCCGCTGGGCCTGGGCCAGGTGGGTGGACATGCTGGCGGTGCCCTCGCTGAACGAGCTGTGCAGGTGCATGGCCACCGACACCGGGTCGCCGGTGCTCCCCCCGGCCGGGGGCCGGGCCGGCGCGGGCGAGGTGCACCCGGACAGCAGCGGCACGCCGAGACCGGCCACACCCGCGGCCCACAGCAGCGACCGCCGGGACAGCTCCCGCTCCATCGCGCCGCCTCCCCACCCGGACCAGCCCCACCCTAGAGCGCCGGCCGTACGCCAGGGGCGCTAGCCGGAGCCGGTGGCGCGCTGCTCCACCAGGCCGACCAGGTTGCCCTCGGGGTCGCGGACGAAGGCCTGCCACTCGTCCGTGCCGGCCGGTCCGAGCGCGTCGTCGGCGTGCGAGAAGATCACGTGCGGCTCGGACTCGACCGCCGCCCCGGCCGCCCGCAGGCGGGCCACGGTCGCGTCGATGTCGGCGACGCGGTAGTAGTGCAGGGCGCTCGGCGCGCCCCGCTCCAGCAGCAGGCGGACCCCGCCGAGGTCGAAGAACACCAGCCCCGGTGGGTCGTACGTGGCGATCGGTCCGGCCCCGAACAGGTCGGCGTAGAA
>DATDKW010000310.1:0-3639 GCA_036519715.1 Mycobacteriales bacterium | reverse complement strand
GCTCCAGCGCCGCCCGGGCCGCCGCCAGCTCGCGCTGGCCCACGTCCAGCCGCTCGTACAGCACGGACATCATCGTGTCCGGGTAGTACCGGCCGCCGTCGGCCGCGGCCCGCCGCTCCCGCTCGTCCTCCTCGGCCGTCCAGGCGACGAGCTGGCTCCGGTCGGCCAGCGCCGCCTTGCGCGGCCGGGCGATCACGTAGCCGAACAGGGTCCGGTGCTCCGGGTCGGCGTCGGTGTAGGCCGCGTCCGCGGCGAGCACCTGCTCCAGCGCCGCGGCGATCTCCTCCTCCGGCCGGCCGAAGACGGCCCTGTTGAAGGTCAGCACCGGGTAGGCCACGCCGCCGCCGAGTGCGCTGAAGTGCTCGATGTCGAAGTAGCGCCGCATCACCGGCATGATCAGCTCGGCGTGGATGGCCTCAGTCGGGTCGGTGACCAGCATCGTCGGCAGGTGCGGGTAGACCAGCTCGTGGCGCAGCTCGGCCGGCAGCGCCTCGTTGGCCTGCCAGGCCGCTTCCCACTGGGCCGTCGGGTACTGGTTGCGGTGCGCCCCGAGGTAGTCGAACGAGACGAACAGCCCGTCCTCGGGGAGCAGCTCGGCGATGCTGCGGAAGACCGTGTCCAGCCGGGCGACGTGGTGCCCGGCGGCATGGTTGACGACGAGGTCGAAGCCGTCCTCGGGCCAGCGGGCGGTGTTCGTGTCGAGCTGGAAGTAGCGCAGCGGCAGCCCGGCCGCCTCGGCCTCGGCCCGGGCGGTGACCAGCAGGTCCTCGGCGTAGTCGACGCCGACCGCCTCCTTGACCAGCCCCGCGGTGACCAGCCCGCGCTCGACCCAGCCGTTGCCGCAGTTGAGCACCAGCGCCTTGGCGAACGTCCGGCCGGTGGCCGAGGCCATGTGCTCGGACCAGGACATCTCCGGGTCGCCGCTGGCCCGCCGGTTCAGGTAGCGCTGCACGAACTTCAGGTCGTTCCAGTAACCCGAGTGGTAGTAGACGCTACTATCCGTAGCGACCGCGCCGCCGGTCTCGTCCGGCTCCGGCGGGGTTCCTGGCTGCACCGCTCCTCCACGCTCGCCTGCCGCCTCGGCTGCGGCTGCCGCGAGTGCGGCCACCCTACCCGGTGCCCGCTCACCGCCCTGAGGTCCGATCCGGCCCCGGCCGGCGATCGCGCGCGCGGCGGCGTCCGGACCAAGCGTGACCTTTCTTATACTGACCGTCATGACCGCGCTGACCGAGGTCGCGGCCTCCCGCGAGCTGCTGTGGAACCTCACCCTGCGGGAGCTGCGCGGCAAGTACCAGCGGTCGGTGCTCGGCTGGTCCTGATCGCTGGTCAACCCGCTGGCGACGATGGCCCTGTTCACGGTCGTGTTCGGGGTGTTCCTGCGGGCGCCGCCACGCTCAGCGGCGGCGCGGTGGCGCTGGTCGGCAACGCCAACCTGAGAAGGTCTACTTCCCCCGGCCGACCCTGGTCGGTGCCGTGGTCGGCGCCAACCTGGTCACCCTGCTGATCGAGCTGGGCGTGCTCGGCGTCGCCCTGCTGGTCGTCGGCAACGACGTGCTGCCGTGGCTGCCGGGGGTGCTGGTGATGACCGCGCTGCTGGTGCTCTTCGTGCTCGGGCTCGCGCTGCCGCCAGGTGGGCACCGGCGACCCGGTCACCGTCCGGCTGCACTGGTCCACGTCGGAGCCGGTGGAGCGGCCGGTGTTCGGCGTCGCGGTCCACTCCCTGGAGGGCATCGAGGTCACCGGGCCCAACACCCGCGACGCCGACCTGGTCCCGGACAAGATCGACGGCAGCGGCGTGGGCGACCTGCACTTACCCCGGCTGCTGCTGCTGCCGGGCACGTAGGACCTGAGCGCGGCCGTGTACGACTGGACCCGGCAGCACCCGTACGACCACCGGCGCCGGGCCGTCCGCTTCGACGTGGAGCCGGGTCTGCCCCGGGAGGAGCACGGGCTGACCTCGCTCGGCGGGACCTGGACGATCTGACCGGCCGGGGGCATGGTTGGCTGCGCCCCGTGGTCCCCAGGGTCGTACTCGACGCCACTCCGCTGCTCGGCCCGCGCACCGGCGTCGGCCGGTACGTCGAGCACCTGGTCCGGGAGCTGGCCGAGCGCGGCGACCTCGACCTGGTCGCGACCGCGTTCACGCTGCGCGGGGCGGGCGCGCTACCGGCCGCGGTCCCGGCGGCGGTCCAGGTCCGGCACCGCCCGGCCCCGGCCCGGGCCCTGCAGGCGGCCTGGGACCGGCTGGAGCTGCCACCGGTGGAGTGGCTGGCCGGCCGGGCCGACGTGGTGCACGGGACGAACTTCGTGCTGCCGCCGCTGCGCCGGGCCGCCGGGGTGCTGACCGTGCACGACCTGTCCTACCTGCGCTATCCCGAGACGGTGGCCGCGGCCTCGCTGCGCTACCGGACGCTGGTGCCGCGGGGGCTGCGCCGGGCCGCGGTCGTGCTCACCCCGTCGCACGCGGTCGCGGCCGAGGTCCGGGACGAGTACGGGCTGGGCGACCGGGTCCGGGCCACCCCGCTCGGCGTCGACGACGACTGGTTCGGCGCGACCCCGCTGGAGCCGGACGCGCTGGCCGCGCGCGGGCTGCCGGAGCGCTACCTGCTCTTCGTCGGCAGCGTCGAGCCGCGCAAGGGCCTGACCACGCTGCTGGGCGCCCTGCGACAGCTGCACCAGGACGACCCCGACACCCCGCCGCTGGTGCTGGCCGGCCCGCCCGGCTGGGGCCCGGCCTTGGAGACGGCCGGGCTGCCGGCCGGCGCGGTCGTGTCGGCCGGCTACCTGGAGTCGGCCCAGCTGCGCCGCCTCGTCGCCGGCGCCGCCCTGCTCGCGTACCCGTCGGTGTACGAGGGGTTCGGGCTGCCGCCGCTGGAGGCGTTCGCGACCGGGGTGCCGGTGGTGGCCAGCGACCTGCCGGTGGTCCGCGAGGTCACCGGCGAGCTGGCCGCGCTGGCCCCGGTCGGCGACGAGACCGCGCTGGCCGCGGCGCTGCGCGACACGCTGGCCAAGCCAGGGGAGGCCGACGCGCGCCGGGAGCGGGCCCGCCGGTTCACCTGGGCGGCGACCGCGGCCGCGACCGCCGAGGCCTACCGGCTCGCGATGGGGTAGGGAGACCGGGTGACGCGGCGCGCCCTCATCACCGGGATCACCGGCCAGGACGGGATCTACCTGGGCGAGCTGCTGGCCGCCCAGGGCTACGAGGTCTTCGGCATGGTCCGGGGCCAGTCCAACCCCAAGATCGAGCTGGTCGAGCGGCACATCCCGTCGGTCCAGCTGGTCGAGGGCGACCTGCGCGACCTGGCCAGCCTGATCAGCGTGCTGGAGCTGGCCGAGCCGCACGAGGTCTACAACCTGGGCGCGATCAGCTTCGTCGGGCTGTCCTGGAAGCAGGCGGAGCTGACCGGCGAGATCACCGGCATGGGCGTGCTGCGGATGCTGGAGGCGATCCGCATCCACACCCTCGGCCACATGGACCGCATCCGCTTCTACCAGGCCTCCAGCTCGGAGATGTTCGGCAAGGTCCGGGAGACGCCGCAGCGGGAGACGACCCCGTTCCACCCGCGCTCGCCGTACGGGGTGGCGAAGACGTTCGGCCACTACATGACCATGAACTACCGCGAGTCCTACGGCGCGTAC
>DATDKW010000309.1:0-17137 GCA_036519715.1 Mycobacteriales bacterium | reverse complement strand
GACCCGGGCCAGCCCGGCGACCTCGGCCGTGACGTTGAGGAAGCGGGTGATCCGGCCGGTCGGCGGCGCGTCCAGGACGACCGCGTCGTAGACCCGGCGGCCCTTCTCGGTGCGGGTCACCGCCTCCTTGACCTTGCCGGTGAGCAGCACGTCCCGCATGCCCGGGGCGATCGTGGTGGCGAAGTCGATCGCGCCCAGCTTGCGCAGGGCCCGGCCGGCCGAGCGGAGGTTGTAGAACATCTCCAGGTATTCCAGCAGCGCCTCCTCCGGGTCCACGGCCAGCGCCCGGACCTCGCCGCCGCCCGCGGCCGAGGCGATCCGGCGCTCCTCGTACGGCAGCGGGGGCGTGTCGAACAGCTGGGCCAGCCCCTGCCGGCCCTCGACCTCGACGACGAGGGTGCGGCGGCCGCCCGCGGCCAGGGCCAGGGCCAGGGCGGCGGCCACGGTCGTCTTGCCGGCGCCGCCCTTGCCGGTCACCACGTGCAGCCGCGCGTCCGGCCAGGAAGTCCTGCTCACGTCCTCCAGCGTAGGTGCGGCCGGGAGCAGGGGCGCGGCGAGCCCGGGTCGAGCGATACCGTGCCCACCATGCAGAAGTGGGAGTACTCCACCGTGCCGCTGCTCACGCACGCGACGAAGCAGATCCTCGACAACTGGGGTCAGGACGGCTGGGAGCTCGTCGCCGTCATCCCGGGTCCCAACCCGGAGCAGCTCGTCGCCTACCTCAAGCGGCCCCTGTCATGAGCGCGCGGGCGCGGATGGCGGAGCTCGGCATCGAGCTGCCGGAGGTGGCCCCCCCGGCCGGGTCGTACGTGCCGGCGGTCCGGACCGGGTCGCTGGTCTACACCAGCGGCCAGGTCGCCCGGTCCTGGAGCGGCAAGGTCGGCGCCGAGGTGTCGGCCGAGGACGCCAACACGGCCGCCCGGGACTGCGCGCTCAACGCGCTGGCCGCGATCGACGCGCTGGTCGGCCTCGACTCGGTCGTCCGGGTGGTGAAGGTGGTCGGGTTCGTGGCCAGCGCGCCCGGCTTCACCGGGCAGCCCGGCGTGATCAACGGCGCCAGCGACGTGCTGGCCGAGATCTTCGGAGAGGCCGGCCAGCACGCCCGGTCCGCGGTCGGGGTGGCCGAGCTGCCCCTGGGCGTACCGGTCGAGGTGGAGCTGATCGTCGAGGTGCGATGAGCTCTCCCCAGCGCCCGCAGGGCGAGCGCGAGCCCGATTCGGTTCCGGTGCGCGATGCGGCGACGGTCGTGCTGCTGCGGGACGGGCCGGGCGGGCTGGAGGCGTTCCTGCTGCGGCGGGTGCGGGGGATGGCGTTCGCGGCCGGCATGACCGTGTTCCCCGGCGGCGCCGTCGACCCGCGGGACGCGGACACCGCGGTCGGCTGGACCGGACCGCCGCCGTCGGCCTGGACCGAGCCCTTCGACGCCGACGAGGCGCTGGCCCGGGCCCTGCTCTGCGCGGCCGTACGGGAGACGTTCGAGGAGTCCGGCGTGCTGCTGGCCGGGCCGTCGGCGGACAGCGTGTGCGGGACCGACGGCCCGGACTGGGAGGCCGACCGGGCCGGGCTGGAGCAGCGCGACTTCTCGCTGGCCGAGCTGCTGCACCGGCGGGGGCTGGTGCTGCGGGCCGACCTGCTCCGGCCCTGGGGGCACTGGATCACGCCGCCGGGAGAGGGCGCCCGCCGCCGGTACGACACCCGCTTCTTCGTGGCCGCCCTGCCGGCCGGGCAGACGACCCGGGCCGTCACCTCCGAGGCCGACATCGTGGAGTGGGTCCGGCCCGCCGACGCGCTGGAGCAGTTCCGGCGCGGGGAGCGGCCGATGATGCCGCCCACGATCGTCACGCTGGAGGACGTCGCGGCGTACGGGTCGGTCGCGGACGTGCTCGCGGCCGGGCGGTCGGTGTCCCGGGTGCAGCCGGTGCTGTCCCAGGGCGAGAGCGGGCCGGTGGTGACGCTGCCGAACGGCCGGGTGCTGCGGCTGGGCAGGCCGTGACCCACCCGCTCTACGGGGTGCTCCGGCCGGTCACGCCGTACGCCTCCGTGCTGCTGGCCGACAACCCGTCCCCGATGACCCTGGACGGCACCAACACCTGGCTGCTGCGGGCGCCGGACTCCGAGTCCTGCCTGGTCGTCGATCCGGGGCCGGCTGACGAACGGCATCTGCGCGCGGTCGCGGCCGCGGCCGGGCGCGTCACCGAGATCCTGCTGACCCACGGCCACCCGGACCACGCCGAGGGGGCGGCGGCGTTCCGGGAGCTGACCGGGGCTCCGGTGCGGGCGCTGGACCCGGCCCACCGGCTCGGCGGCGCCGGCCTGGGCGAGGGCGACGTGGTCGCGAGCGCCGGGGTCGAGGTCCGGGTGCTCGCCACGCCCGGGCACACGTCCGACTCGCTGTGCTTCGCGGTCTCCGACGCGGTGCTGACCGGGGACACCGTGCTCGGCCGGGGCACGACCGTGGTGGCCCACCCGGACGGGCGGCTGGCCGACTACCTGGCCTCGCTGCGGCGGCTGGAAGAGCTCGGCACCCGTACGGTGCTGCCCGGGCACGGGCCCGAGCTGCCCGACCTGGCCGCGGTGACCCGGGCGTACCTGGCCCACCGGGAGGAGCGGCTGGCCCAGGTCCGGGCCGCGCTGGACACGCTCGGGCCGGACGCGAGCCCCCGGGCGGTGGTCGAGGTCGTGTACGCCGACGTCGACCCGGTGCTGTGGCCCGCGGCCGAGTGGTCGGTCCGGGCCCAGCTGGACTACCTGCGGAGGTGATGCAGCAGCGGTGCCAGCAACCGCTCCGGCTCGACCTCGGGGATCCAGTGCCCGGCCCCGTCCAGCTGCACGAACGTGTACGGGCCGGTGACCCAGCGGGCGGTGCCGGCCGCCGCGGCCGGTCCGAGCGCGAAGTCGGCGTCACCCCAGACGTACAGCGTGGGGACGGTGATCCGGCCGATGTCGGGGCGGTCGAGGGGCAGCGCGCGGTACCAGTTCAGCGCCGCGGTCAGCGCGCCCGGCGCCGCCATCCGGTCGGCGTAGTCGTCGGCGACGGCCGGCGGCAGCCCGGAGCGGCGCAGCATCGTGCGCAGCGGCTTCCCGTTCCCGCTCAGCAGCAGCCGCTCCGGCACCAGCGGCAGCTGGAACCCGCCGATGTACCAGCTGCGGCGGGCCTGGTCGCCGGTGAGCATCGCCCGTAGCAGCGCCCGCGGGTGCGGGGTGGACACCGCGGTCAGTGTGCGCAGCCGCGCCGGCGCGGCCGACGCCAGCCCCCAGGCCACGCCGCCGCCCCAGTCGTGCCCCACCAGGTGCACCCGGTCCAGGCCCAGCTCGTCCAGGATCGCCAGCACGTCCGCGGCCAGCTCGGCCGCCGTGTACGCCGACCGCCCGGCCGGTCGGGCGCCGGGCGAGTAGCCCCGCTGGTCCGGCCGCACCACCCGGTAGCCGGCCTCGACCAGCCCGGGCGTGAGCCGGTCCCAGCTGCCGGCGTGGGCCGGGAAGCCGTGCAGCAGCACCACGACCTCGCCGGCCGGGTCGCCCTCGGTCCGGACGTCGAAGTCGAAACCGCGGACCCTCATCGCGCCCTGCGCGCGAGCCGGTCGCGGTCGAGGATGAGCACGGACTTGCCCTCCAGCCGGACCCAGCCGCGGTGCGCGAAGTCGGCCAGCGCCTTGTTGACCGTCTCCCGGGACGCGCCGACGAGCTGGGCCAGCTCCTCCTGGGTCAGGTCGTGGGTGACCCGGAGGTGGCCGTTCTCCATGGTGCCGAAGCGCTGGGACAGCTGCAGCAGCTGCTTGGCCACCCGGCCGGGAACGTCGGTGAAGATGAGGTCGCCCAGCATCGCGTTGGTCCGGCGGAGCCGGCGGGCGACGACCCGCAGCAGCTGCTCGGCGATCTGCGGCCGCTGGGTGATCCAGGACCGCAGCGCCTGCTTCGACATCCGGGCCAGCCGGGCGTCGGTGACCGCGACCGCGGTGGACGTCCGGGGACCGGGGTCGAACAGGGACAGCTCGCCGAACTGGTCGGACGGGCCCATCACGGCGACCAGGTTCTCCCGGCCGTCGGGCGTGCGGCGGCCGAGCTTGATCTTGCCGGCCAGCACGATGTAGAGGCTGTCGCCGGGCTCGCCCTCGTGGAAGACGACGGTGCCGCGGGGCACGTCGAGGAGGTCGAACTGCTCCGCGATCACCTCCGCGTCCTCCGGAGGCACCCCCTGGAACAGCCCGGCCTTGGCCAGAACCTCGTCCATGCGGCAATCCCTTCGACCCGCGCAAGCGCCTGCGCGATGATCGCCACAGGGCCCCGCGTCCCGCAGTCTAGAAGCGACCGGGCCGTAATCTGCCAGCCAGGCCGTGTCGGGAGCCGCCGTTACGGCCGCGGGACGGTGTGCCGGCCCTTGCGGGTGGGGCGCCGGGGCAGCAGCCGGGACAGCTTGCGCCGCCGTCCGTACTGGTCCATGGCGGCCGGGAAGCCCTCCCGGACGAAGGTGTCCATCTCCTCCGGACGGGCCTCGTCGAGGAACTCCTCCACCCGGTCCTCGACCGCGACCGTACGCAGCGGGTTCTCCACCCGCTCCATCATGATCATGAAGCCGAGGAGGATGAACGGGAAGAACACCACGAGCAGACCGGCCATAGTGAGGGCCATCCTGCCTCATGACGCGCGGTGGCCGCCTGTCGGCACGCTGTACGGCGTCCGTCCGCTCGCGGCCGGGGAGTTTCTGTCGGCCCCGGGTCGTACGCTGGCTCGCGTGACCACCCCGGCCGCCCGTGCCCGCCGATTCCGCGACGAGACGCCGCTGGGCCGCACCCGGCGGGCCCGCCGGATGACCCGCACGCTCGCCGAGACCTGGCCCGACGCGGTCACCGAGCTGCACTTCCGGACCCCGCTGGACCTGGCCGTGGCCACGATCCTGTCCGCGCAGTCCACCGACCGCGGGGTCAACCTGGTCACCCCGACGCTGTTCGCGAAGTATCCGACCGCCGCCGACTACGCCGCCGCCGACCGGGACGAGCTGGAGGCGCTGATCAAGTCGACCGGCTTCTACCGGAACAAGACCACGGCGCTGATCGGGCTGGGCACGGCCCTGGTCGAGCGGTTCGGCGGGGTGCTCCCGCACACCCTCGACGAGCTGGTCACGCTGCCCGGGATCGGCCGCAAGACCGCCAACGTGATCCTGGGCGAGGCGTTCGGGATCCCGGGGATCACCGTCGACACCCACTTCGGCCGGCTGGTCCGGCGCTGGCAGTGGACCGCGGAGACCGACCCGGTCAAGGTCGAGGCCGCGGTGGCCCAGATGATCCCGAAGAAGGACTGGACGCTGCTGTCCCAGCGCACGATCTGGCACGGGCGGCGGGTCTGCCACGCCAAGAAGCCGGCCTGCGGGGCGTGCACGCTGGCCTCGGACTGCCCGTCGTACGGGCTGGGTCCGGTCGACCCGGACGAGGCGGCGAAGCTGGTCAAGAGCGGTTCGCAGGTCGCGGTGACGCGGTGAGGGTGCTGCTCGCGGTGCTGGCCGCCGTGCTGCTGGCGGCCGGCTGCACCTCGGACGGGACACCGGACCCCGCCACCCCGCCCACCGGGCAGGCGTTCGTGCTGCCGGGTTGCCCGGCCCAGGCGGTCCAGAGCACCTCGCCGCGGGCGCTGCCGGACCTGGAGCTGCCCTGCCTGGGCGGCAGCTCGGGCGGAATCCCGCTGCGGCGGCTGACCGGGACGCCGACCGTGCTCAACCTCTGGGCCAGCTGGTGCGCGCCCTGCAAGGAGGAGCTGCCCGCGTTCGCCCGGCTGGCGCAGGACGCCGGCCCGAAGGTCCGGGTGCTCGGCGTCGCGACCAAGGACATCCCGGGCCGGGCGGTCGAGTACGCGGGCCAGACCGGGCTGCCGTTCCCGTCGCTGCGCGACGACAACGGCGACCTGCTGCGGGCGCTGCGGCGGGTCGGGCCGCCGGTCACCGTGCTGCTCACCGCGGACGGCTCGGTCGCCGACGTCTACCAGGGCGCGCCGCTGACCGACACGACCCTGCGGGCCCTGGTCAAGGCCGAGCTCGGCGTCGATGTCTGAGCTGCCGGACTGGCTGCGGCCGCTGGCCGCCGCGGCCGGGTCGGCCTCGGCCGCCGACTTCCTGCGGGTCGGCGCGCCGCCCCCGCCGGCCGCCGGCGGGCGCCGGTCGGCGGTGCTGATCCTGTTCGGCGAGGGTCGGTCCGGGCCCGACCTGCTGCTCATCGAGCGGTCGGCGGGGCTGCGCAAGCACGCCGGCCAGCCCGCCTTCCCGGGCGGCGCGATGGACCCGGGCGACGACGGCCCGGAGGGCACGGCGCTGCGCGAGTCGGCCGAGGAGGTCGGCCTGGACCCGGCCGGGGTCCGGGTGGTGCGGCGGCTGCCGGAGCTGTTCCTGCCCCCCACCGGCTTCCTGGTCACGCCCGTGCTGGCCTGGTGGCACAGCCCGGCGCCGGTCGGCGTGGTCGACCCGGCCGAGGTCGCCCGGGTCGAGCGGGTGCCGATCGCGGAGCTGGTCGACCCGGCCAACCGGTGCCGGGTCCGGGGCCCGTCCGGCTACGCCGGACCGGCGTTCACCGTGCGCGGGATGATGGTGTGGGGGTTCACCGCGGCCGTGCTGGACCGGGTGCTGGAGCTGGCCGGCTGGGCCCGGCCATGGGACGCGGACGACGTCCGCGACCTGCCCGCGCGGGCCCTGGACCTGGCCCGCCGCGGCGTCCCCCCGGGCTACCTGGGCCCGCGCGGCGGCCCGGAGCTGCCGGAGTTCGGGGCCGGGGACGGGGACTCCGACGACGGGCCGGCGGCCGAGGACGTGCTGCCCGCCACCTCCTCCAGGCCCACAGGCGGGACCGGTACGGTTCGCCCGTGAGATCGGGCGTGCTCCGGATGCTCGCGGGCGGCACGCTCCTGCTGGGGCTGACCTCCTGCGGTGAGGCGGACAACCCTGCGGCCGCCGAGTCCGGCCAGCCGGACCAGGTCACGCTGACCCCCGGCGCCGACGGCAGCCAGTCGGTCGAGGTCGACGCCGGCGACGACTTCCGGTTCCACCCGTCGGTGATCAACGCGCGGCCGGGCCCGGTCCGGCTCACGCTCACGCACGTCGGCAAGGGCGCCCCGCACAACTGGCGGGCGGCCCGGTTGCCGGGCGCGACCGTGCCGCTGACCACGGCCGGGCAGAGCACCACGGTCCGCTTCACCATCGGCCGCCCCGGCGACTACCGGTTCATCTGCTCCATCCACGAGACCCAGGGTCAGGTCGGCCGGCTCGTCGTGACGGCGTCGTGAGCCTGCTCGACGTCGCCCTCGTCCTGGCGACGATCGCCTTCGCCGTGGGCGGGTTCCGGCAGGGCTTCGTCACCGCGGTGCTGTCCTTCCTCGGCTTCTTCGGCGGCGCCGTGCTCGGCGCGCAGCTGGCCGACCCGGTCGCCGACCGGCTGGCTCCGGACTCGTCCTGGCGGGTCGCGGTCGCCGTCGCGGTGGTGCTCGCGCTCGCGCTGCTGGGCCAGGTGATCGCGGTCGGGCTGGGCAACCAGCTCCGGCAGCGGCTGACCTGGCGGCCGGTCCAGCGGCTGGACGCGCTGCTGGGCGCGCTGGTGTCGGCGGTCGCGGTGCTGCTGGTGTTCTGGATGGTGGCCACGCCGCTGGCCTCGGCGCCGTACCCGCGGCTGTCCTCGGCCGTCCGGGACAGCCAGGTCGTCCGGGCCGTCGACGACGTGGTGCCCCGGCCGGTGCGCTCGCTCTACACCTCGCTGCGCGACGCCGTCCGCGGGTACGACTTCCCCGAGGTCTTCGGCCCGCTGGTGCCGACCCGGGTCCGGGACGTCCCCAAGCCCGACCCGGTCCTGGTGCGCAGCCGCGGGGTCGCCGCCGCCCGGGACTCGGTCGTGAAGATCACCGGGCTGGCCGGGTCCTGCGGCCGCCGGGTCGAGGGCTCCGGCTTCGTGTACGCCCGCGACCGGATCATGACCAACGCGCACGTGGTGGCCGGGGTGGACCAGCCGGCGGTGGAGGTCGGCGACGAGCAGCGGGCGGCCACCGTGGTGCTCTACGACCCGGCCAAGGACGTGGCCGTGCTGCTGGTCCCCGACCTGGGGCTGCGGCCGCTGCCGTTCGCGCCGCGGCCGGTGGACACCGGCGACGACGCGGTCGTGCTCGGCTTCCCGGAGGACGGGTCGTTCTTCGCCGGCGCGGCCCGGATCCGGGACCGGCTGGACATCCGCGGCCCGGACATCTACGACGACCGTACGGTCACCCGGCAGGTCTACTCGATCTACGGCGACGTCCGCAGCGGCAACTCCGGCGGTCCGCTGATCGCCCCGGACGGGGCCGTGCTCGGGGTGATCTTCGCGGCGGCGGTGGACCAGCAGTTCACCGGGTTCGCGCTGACCGCGGCCGAGGTGGCGGCGGACGCCCGGGCCGGGCGGGCGTCGACCGCGGCGGTGCCGACCGGGGACTGTGCCTAGCCGGTGCCTAGCCCTTGGCCCATCTGAGGAGCTCGCCGGTGACCTGGTCGGGCGCCTCCTCGTGCGGGTAGTGGCCGGCGCGGTCGATCAGGCGCCACTCGTACTCGGCCGCGACGTACCGTCCCGAGCCCAGCGCCGTCCGCGGCAGCGTGCACGTGTCGAGCGCGCCGTGTAGCTGGAGCGTGGGCGCGGTGATCGGCTCGGACAGCGTGCGGGCGTACCGGAAGCCGTCCGGGCGGAGCTGGGACCGCACCAGCCAGCGGTGGTATTCCAGCGCGCAGTGCGCCGTCTTCGGGATCCGGATCGCCTCCCGGTAGCGCCGGACGGCCTCCTCGTGGTCGTCCGTGCGCCGCCAGCCCGGGCCGGACCAGCGGTCGAGCAGCTCACCGACGTGCGCGCCGCCGTCCCGGGTCAGCCACGACTCCGGCCGGCGCGGGGTCTGGAAGCCGAACGCGTACGAGCTGGCGCGCAGCTGGCCGCGCGGGTCGGTGAGCACCGCCGCCCGCAGCCGCCGCGGGTGGGCCGCGCTCAGCACCGCCAGCCGGCGCACCACCCGCGGGTGCAGGGTGCCGACGGTCCAGGCCAGGATGCCGCCCCAGTCATGGCCGACGATCGTCGCGTCCCGCTCGCCCAGCGCCCGGACCAGGCCGGCGACGTCCCCGGCCAGGGTGACGGCGTCGTAGCCGCGCGGCGGCTTGTCGCTGGCGCCGTATCCGCGAAGGTCGGGGGCGACGACCCGGAAGCCGGCGTCGGCCAGCCCGACAAGCTGGTGGCGCCAGGTCCACCAGAACTCCGGGAAACCGTGCAGCAGTAGGACCAGCGGGCCGGTCCCGGCCTCGGCGACGTGCAGCCGGACACCGTTCGCGCTCACCTCCCGGTGTGTCCACGGCCCGTCCACCAGGACGGACGAGGCCTCCGGGGCGTCCGGGGTCACGCCGGCGGGGCGGTGGTCGGATGCCGGGCCCAGGACGCCGTGTCCTTGGCCGTCTTCAGCGTCCGCTCCGGCTTGCTCACCTTCTTCAGCTGCCGCCGCCCGAGCAGGGCCAGCACGGCCGCGATGATGAGGAACAGCACCCAGACGATCAGGTACGACAGCCAGCGCGGCAGCCCGACGGCCACCAACACCTCGGCGATCACCACGAACAGGAACGGGACCGAGAACAACCCGATGACCGCGGCCGCGGCCAGCATCCCGCCGCCGACCCCGGCCCGCTTGACCGTGGACGACAGCTCGGTCTTGGCCAGCTCGATCTCCGCCCGGACCAGGGTGGAGACGTTCTCGGACGCCCGGCGGACCAGCTCACCGACTGACGGTTGCGGATCCGGGGACTCGACTGTGCTCACCGTGGCGCCTCCTCGAGGGGTCGTCGGTGCGATCATCCCGGTTCGGCGGCGGGCCGGTCTAGCGACCCCACGAAGAGCGTGCCGGGATCCCACTCCGGGTCGGTGGCCAGCACGATTACCTCGTCCCCGGCGTGCAGCACGGTGTCCCCCCGGATCTGCAGCAGCGTCCCGTCCCGGACGCCCAGCGCGATCCACAGGCGCTGGTCCGGTGCCAGGTCGTCGATCGCGGTGCCGTCGGCGGGCGAGCCGGGCTCCACCATGTACTGCCGGGCGCCCGCGGGCTCGTCCCGCAGCCGTACGCCCAGCGCCCACGGCTCCAGCTGGACCTCGTGCATGGGCACGCCGACCCGGTCGGCCACCCACGGCACCAGGCCACCCTGGACCACGACGGAGAACAGCACGACGACGAAGATCACGTCGTACAGCTCGATCTTGTCGCCGATCCCTTCGGCGTCGAGGATGAACGTGCCCAGCAGGATCGGGACGGCCCCCTTGAGACCGGACCACAGCACGAACCCGCGTTCACCCCGGGTCAGCCGGACCGGGAGCAGAACCAGCCCGACCAGCAGCGGCCGGACCAGGAAGGCCAGGGCCGCGGCCAGGACCAGCCCGATCACCCAGGCGTTGTCGTCGGGCAGCGTGCCCAGGTTGACGGTCAGCCCGAGGACGACGAACGCGACGATCTCCGCGATGCTCGACAGCGCGCCGACGAACCGGGTGATCTCCCGCTTGTACGGCGCCTCCTCGTCGCCGATGACGATGCCGGCCACGAACACGGCCAGGAAGCCGGAGCCGTGGGCGACCGTGGCGAGGCCGTAGATCACCAGCGCCAGGGCCAGCACCCGCAGCGGGTAGAGACCCTCGCTGGGCAGCGGCAGCCGGCGCATGGCCGCCAGCAGGGCCGCGCCGCCGGCCAGGCCGACCGCCCCGCCGACCACCATCTGCAGGACGAAGACCAGCGCACCCTGCCCGTACGAGCCCAGGCCGCCGCCGGACTCGGACGCGGACAGCAGCGCGGCCATCAGGGCGATGCCGACCGGGTCGTTGGCCCCGGACTCGCCCTCCAGCAGGGTGCCGGCCCGGCCCGAGACCTCCCGCCGGCCGAGCACGGAGAACACCACGGCCGGGTCGGTCGGGGCCAGCGCCGTGCCGACGAGGAGCGCCGGCAGCCAACCGAAGCCGAAGATCCAGTGGGCCAGCGCCGCCACCGCGATCGCGGTCACCAGTGTGCCGGCCACGCCGAGCCAGATCACCGGGCCGGCGACGGCCTTGAAGCGGCGCCGGCCGATGTGCATGCCGCCGTCGAGCAGGATCACCGCCAGCGCCACGGTGACGACCCGCTCGACCGTGGTGATCGACAGCGAGCTCAGCCCGGGGAAGATGTCGGAGACGACCGCGGCACCGACCAGGAACAGGGCCGGCGCCGGGACCCGGACCACCCCGGACAGCCGGTTGGACAGCACGGCCGCGGCCCCGGCCAGGCCGACGACGAGCAGGATCAGCCCGAACGTGATCGAGTCGCTCATCCACCCACCGCCTCCATTCGCACAGCTTCGCAGTGCCCGTCGCCGCCGCGCCGGTCAGGCCATGAGGACGAAGTAGCGCAGCCAGACGTACACCGCGGCCAGGCCGATCGTCACGGTCGCGACCAGCGCGCCGTACCGGGTGAAGCGCCAGAACGAGATCCGGTGGCCGCTACGCTCGGCGATGCCCAGCACGACGACGTTCGCGCTGGCCCCGACGGCGGTGGCGTTGCCGCCCAGGTCCGCGCCCAGGGCCAGCGCCCACCACAGCACCGTCGAGGAGGTGGGGCCGCTCTCGGCCGCGACCAGTTCCTCGACCACCGGGCTCATCGTGGCGACGTAGGGGATGTTGTCCACGATGCCGGACAGGACGCCGGAGACGCCCAGCAGCAGCATCGAGCCGCCGAGCAGGTTCCCGCCGGTGGCGTCGCCGGCGGCCTGCGCGAGCTTGTCGATGACGCCGGCCTCGATGAGACCGCCGACGGTGACGAACAGGCCCATGAAGAAGGCCAGGGTCGGCCACTCGACCTCGCGCAGCGCGTCCTCGATGCGGACGTGCGAGACGAGCAGCAGCAGACCGGCGCCCAGCAGCGCGACGATGGACGGGTCCAGGTGCAGGCTGGTGTGCAGGACGAACCCGGCGATCGTCAGGGCCAGCACGCCGAGGCTCTGCGCCAGCAGCCGGCGGTCGGTGATCGACGCCCGCTCGTCCAGCGCCATGATCTCGGCCACCCGGTCGGGATTCATGGTCAGGGCCGACCGGAACAGCAGCCGGCACAGCAGCACCAGCACGGCCAGCAGCACCAGCACCAGCGGGGCCAGGTTGAGCACGAAGTCGTTGAACGACAGCCCGGCCCGGCTGGCGATGATGATGTTGGGCGGGTCGCCGATCAGCGTCGCGGTGCCGCCGATGTTGGAGGCCAGCACCTCCGCGATGAGGAAGGGCACCGGGTCCAGGTCCAGCCGCTCGCAGACCAGGATCGTCACCGGGGCCACCAGCAGGACTGTGGTGACGTTGTCGAGCAGCGCCGAGGCGACCGCGGTGAGCAGCACCAGGCTGACCATGATCCGGAACGGCCGGCCGCCGGCCCGCTTGGCCGCCCAGATGGCCAGGTATTCGAACAGGCCGGTCTGCCGGATCACCCCGACCAGCAACATCATGCCCAGCAGCAGGAAGATGACGTTCCAGTCGATCGCCGTCTCCCGGTCGTGGAACGCGGAGTCGGCGTCCACCACACCGATGAGCACCATCGCGGCGGCCCCGCCGAGCGCGGCGGCGACCCGGTGTACCCGCTCGGTGGCGATGAGGACGTAGGTGACGACGAAGACGATGGTGGCCAGGACGGCCGTCATCGAGCGGGCCGGGACGGGAGCACGGACGACCTCCGGGGCAGGCGGCGACGCGGACCGCCGACCAGACTTCCCGGCACACCAGAGCCCGAGCCTATCCTGGCGCGGTGCGGACTGCTGCTGCTGCGACCCTGGCCGTCCCGGTGTCCGACACCGACCACGTCCGCGGTGCGGCCGACGCCCCGACGACGGTGGTGGAGTACGGCGACTACGAGTGCCCGTACTGCGCCGCGGCCCGGCCGGTGCTGGCCACGCTCGTCGACGAGGGGCAGATCCGGCTGGTGTTCCGGAACTTCCCGCTGGCCGAGATCCATCCGTACGCGCTGACCGCGGCGCTGGCGGCCGAAGCCGCGGCCGCGGCGCAGCGGTTCTGGGACATGCACGACCTGCTGTTCCGGCACCAGCGCCGGCTGCGCGACGTCGACCTGGCCGGGTACGCGGCCCGGCTCGGGCTGCCGCCGGCCTCGGTCGTGGGCGACGCCGCCCAGGCGTACGGGGACAAGGTGGAGGCCGACTTCGCCTCCGGGCTGGCCAGCGGGGTTCGCGGCACGCCCTCGCTGTTCCTGGACGGGCGGCCGTACACCGGGCCGGTCGAGGTGGCGGCGCTGCGGTCGGCCCTGCGGTCCGGGCCCCGCTAGCCGCGCCGTCTCCGGCCGGTGCCGCGTCAGCCCGGCTCGCGCCGCGCCGGGGCCGGGCCGGGTCAGGCGGCTCGCGCCGCGCCGGGGGCGGGCCGGCTCGCGGGCGCCGCCCGGCTCTGGCCGGGCCGCGTCAGGCGACCGGCTCCCGCCAGGGCCGGGGCGGCAGGACCGGCAGCTCCTCCGCCGCGCCCGGCGGCGCGCAGATGCCGCCGCGCTCGCCGAGCAGCCGGAACACGAGCGTGCCGAGGCCCGCGGCCAGCACCGATCCGACCAGGATGCCGACCACGGCCTGTTCGTGCCGGGCCGGGTCCGGAAACGCCAGGTCGGCGATGAACAGCGCGACCGTGAAGCCGATCCCGGCCAGCGTGGCGCCGCCCACGAGCTGACCCCGCCGGATGTCGCCGGGCAGCACGCCGAGCCGCAACCGCAGCGCCAGCAGGGTGCTGCCGGTGATGCCGAGGCTCTTGCCCACCACCAGCGCGACCACGATGCCCAGCGTGACCGGACTGGTCGCCGCCGTCCGCAGCGTCTCGCCGTCCAGCCGGATGCCGGCGTTGGCCAGCGCGAACACTGGCACGATCAGGTACGAGGTGTACGGGTGCAGCGCGTGCTGCACCCGCTCGTTGGGTGACACGGTCGATTTCACCGCCAGGCCCGCCAGCCGGGCCCGCTCCGGGGTGGCGTCCTCGGTCAGCGCCCGCGCGTACGGATCGATCTCGTCCGAGTCGGACGGCGCCCGGGTCGCGACGAGCAGCCCGATGAGGACACCGGCGATGGTCGCGTGCACGCCGGACTCGTAGACCGCCAGCCAGAGGGCCAGCCCGACGAAGACGTAGGCGGGGCTGCGCCAGACCCGGATCCAGCGCAGCGCGACCAGGGCCCCGACCAGGGCGACGGCGATCAGCAACGGCACGATTGACAGGTCGTCGGAGTAGAAGACCGCGATCACCAGGATCGCGCCGATGTCGTCGACGATCGCGACCGTGAGCAGGAACAGCCGCAGCTGGTCCGGGCACCGCGGGCCCACCAGCGCCAGCGCTCCCAGCACGAACGCGATGTCGGTGGCCATCGCGACACCCCAGCCGTTGGCGCCGGGGCCGCCGGCGTTGAAGGCCAGGAAGATCGCGGCGGGCAGCACCATCCCGCCCAGCGCCGCCAGCACCGGGACGCCGATCGTGCGGCGGTCCCGCAGCTCGCCGACGGCGACCTCGCGTGTGACCTCCAGCCCGACGACCAGGAAGAACAGGGCCATCAGGCCGTCGTCGACCCAGTGCTTGAGGTCCATGGACAGCTCGGCGCCGCCGGCGTTGATGCCGACCTCGGTCGCCCACACCCGGTCGTAGGAGTCGGCCCAGGGCGAGTTGGCCCAGGCCAGCGCGACCACGGTGGCGCCGACGAGGAGGAGGCCGGAGCCGATCTCGGTGGCCAGGAACCGCCGCAGGGCGACCGTCGCCGCGGGGCGGGGAAGCCGCGTCGCCGGTCCCGGCCGCGGCGGGTCGGCCAGCGCCTGGTCCGGGACGGGCGTTGCCGAGCCGGCCGGGTCGTCCCGGGTCTCGGGTGCCGGTTGTTCGACGGGCGTCATGGGTCTCCCGGGGGCAGTCGGACTCTCGGACCGCCGACCAGGCTTCCCGGCACACCGCCTCCGAGCCTACGGGACGCCCCGGCTCAGTCCTCCGAAGCGGCGCTCGGCAGCTTGTCGGAGATCAGGTCCATCACCGAGGAGTCGGTCAGCGTGGTCACGTCCCCGAGCGCGCGGTTCTCGGCGACGTCCCGCAGCAGCCGGCGCATGATCTTGCCGGACCGGGTCTTCGGCAGCTCCGGCACGACCATGATCTGGCGCGGCCGGGCGATCTTGCCGATCTCCTTGGCCACGTGCTCGCGCAGCTCCTTGACCAGCGCCTCGCCGGCCGCCTCGTCCTCGGCGACCGAGCCGCGGACGATGACGAACGCGACGATGCCCTGGCCGGTGGTCGGGTCGGTGGCGCCGACGACCGCCGCCTCGGCCACCTTCGGATGGCTGACCAGCGCGGACTCGACCTCGGTGGTGGAGATGCGGTGGCCGGAGACGTTCATGACGTCGTCCACCCGGCCGAGCAGCCAGATGTCGCCGTCCTCGTCCTTCTTGGCCCCGTCGCCGGCGAAGTAGATCCCGTCGTAGCGGGACCAGTAGGTGTCGCGGTAGCGCTGGTCGTCGCCCCAGATCGTGCGCAGCATCGACGGCCAGGGCTCGGTCAGGACGAGGTATCCGCCGCCGCCGTTGGGCACCGGCTTGCCGGTGTCGTCGACCACCTCGGCGCTGATCCCGGGGATCGGCCGCATGGCGGCGCCCGGCTTGGACGCGGTCACCCCCGGCAGCGGGCTGATCATGATCGAGCCGGTCTCGGTCTGCCACCAGGTGTCGACCACGGGGATGCGGTCGCCGCCGATGTTCTTGCGATACCAGATCCAGGCCTCGGGGTTGATCGGCTCCCCGACGGAGCCGAGCAGCCGCAGCGTGGACAGGTCGAACTTGGCCGGCTCCTCGTCGCCCCACTTCATGAACGTCCGGATCGCGGTCGGGGCGCAGTAGAGGATCGTCACGCCGTACTTCTGGATGATCTCCCACCACCGACCGCGGTGGGGGGTGTCCGGCGTGCCCTCGTACATGACGCTGGTGGCGCCGTTGGCGAGCGGCCCGTACACGATGTACGAGTGGCCGGTGACCCAGCCGATGTCGGCGGCGGTCCAGTAGACGTCGGTGTCCGGCTTGAGGTCGAAGATCGCGTGGTGGGTGTAGCTCACGCCGGTCAGGTAGCCGCCGGTGGTGTGCAGGATGCCCTTCGGCTTGGCCGTGGTGCCGGAGGTGTACATCACGTAGAGCGGGTGCTCGGAGTCGTGCGGCTGCGCCTCGTGCTGGTCGTCCTGCCGGTCGACCAGGTCGTGCCACCAGTGGTCGCGGCCCTCGGTCCACTCGACGTCCTGGCCGGTGCGCCGGACGACCAGCACGTTGCGCACGCCCGGAGTCCGGGTCAGCGCCTCGTCGACGGCCGGCTTGAGCGCACTGGGCGCGCCGCGGCGGTAGCCGCCGTCCTGGGTGATGACCAGGGTGGCGCCGCAGTCGTCGATGCGGCTGCGCAGCGCGTCGGCGGAGAACCCGCCGAACACGACGGTGTGCACGGCGCCGAGGCGGGCGCAGGCCAGCATCGCGACGACGGTCTCCGGGATCATCGCCATGTAGATGGCGACCCGGTCGCCCTTCTCCACGCCCAGCTCGATCAGCGCGTTGGTGGCGCGGCAGACGTCCCGCAGCAGGTCGGCGTAGGTGATCGTGCGGGTGTCCCCGGGCTCGCCCTCCCAGTGGAAGGCGACCTTGTCGCCGCGGCCGGCCTCGACGTGCCGGTCCACGCAGTTGTACGCCGCGTTGAGCTCGCCGCCGACGAACCACTTCGCGAACGGCGGCTGCCAGTCCAGCACGGTGTCCCAGGGCTTGGCCCAGGTCAGCCGGCCGGCCTGCTCCTCCCAGTAGCCGAGCCGGTCGGCCTTGGCCCGCTCGTACGCCTCGGCCGTGACGTTGGCGTTCGCCGCGAGGTCTGCTGGGGGCTCGAACCGCCGGGTCTCCCGCGACAGGTTGGAGAGTGTGGCGTCGCTGCTCGTCTCGGTCACCGCGCTCCTCCCGGTGGGCCGGCCCCTTGCACTGGGCCGCTCTCGTGCAGGACCTTATGCCCGCGCCGCGGCGGGGGTCACCCTCCGCCCGGCCGGGCCCGCCCAACGGCCGGTCCGGCAGGACCAGCGGCCCGCCGGCCGCCCGGCGCCCGGTCTGGCCGCGCCGCACCGCGGGCCGGCTGCCGCGGCGGGCGGGCGG
>DATDKW010000308.1:0-12647 GCA_036519715.1 Mycobacteriales bacterium | reverse complement strand
GCGGTCGTGGGTGACGACCACCAGCCCCTCCCGCCGGGTCTTCAGGTGCCCGGCCAGCCAGGCCACGCCCTCCACGTCCAGGTGGTTGGTCGGCTCGTCCAGCACCAGCAGGTCGGCCCGGGCGACCAGGGCCGCGGCCAGCGCGACCCGGCGCCGCTCGCCGCCGGACAGCCGCTCGGTCGGGCTGTCCAGGCCGATCCGGGGCAGCCCCAGCCCGGCCAGCACCTCGCGGACGGCGGCGTCGCCGGCCCACTCGTGCACCTCGCCGTAGCCGGCCAGCACGGCCTGGCGGACGGACGGGCCGGGCGCCTCGGTGCGCTGGTCGACGTACCCGATCCGCAGGCCCCCGGCGGTGGCGACCCGGCCGTCGTCGGGCTCCTCCTGCGCGGTGAGCAGCCGCAGCAGGGTGGTCTTGCCGCCGCCGTTGCGGCCGACGACGCCGATCCGCTCCCCCACGCCGACGCCGAGCGAGACGCCGTCGAGGACCACGGTCGTCGCGTACGCCTTGGACACGCTCTCCAGCGACACCAGCGGCGCGCCCCCGGTCATGGGCCGCCCTCCTCGTCCGCGACGATGCGGGCGCCGGGGACGGGGCCGTGGGCGACCCGGACCGTACGGCAGACGCCCGCGCCGGCCAGGGCCGCCGCCAGCCGCACCGCCGCTTCCCGCGACCGGGACAGGAACGCGCAGGTCGGCCCGGACCCGGACACGACCGCGCCGAGCGCCCCCAGGTCGACCCCGACCCGCAGGGTGCGGCGCAGCTCCGGGCGCAGCGCCAGCGCCGGGGTCTGCAGGTCGTTGGCCAGCAGCCCGCCCAGCGCGGCCGGGTCGTGCGCGCGCAGCGCGTTGATCAGCCGGTCCGGCTCGCCCGCGGCCGGCAGCTCGCGGGTCGCCCGCTGCCGGTCCAGCTCGCCGTACACGGCCGGGGTGGACAGGCCGTCGGCGGCGACGGCGAGCACCCAGTGCCAGCGGCCGGCGGCAAGCACCGGGGTCAGCCGCTCACCCCGGCCGGTGCCGAGCGCGGTCCCGCCGGTGAGCGAGAAGGCCACGTCGCTGCCCAGGTCGGCGGCGATCTCGACCAGATCGTCGCGGTCCAGGCCGGTGCCCCACAGCGCGTCGCAGGCCACCAGTGTGGCGGCCGCGTCGGCGCTGCCGCCGGCCAGCCCGCCGGCCACCGGGATGCCCTTGGCCACGTCGAGCCGGACCGCCGGCTGCACCCCGGCCCGCTCGGCCAGCAGCACCGCCGCCCGCCAGACCAGGTTCTCCTCGCCGTCCGGCAGCGCGCCCGCGCCCTCGCCGGTGACGCCCAGCGACAGGTCCCGGGCCGGGGTGGCGGTGACCTCGTCGTACAGGGACACGGCGTGGAAGACGGTGACCAGCTCGTGGAAGCCGTCCTCGCGGGTCTCCCCGACCGACAGGTGCAGGTTGACCTTGGCCGGGACCCGTACGGTGACCGGCTCGGGCACGCCGAGCAGGCGGGTCGTGGGCACCCGAGCAGGGTAGTCGTGCCGGCCGGCCGGCCCGGCGGCCCCGCCCGGTCGCGACCCGGGTCGGCGACGCCGCCCTGACCGAGCGGATCGACGTCACCCCGGTGGGATAGGCGCGTAGCGCAGGGCCACGGCGCCGTTGGCGGTGCGGTCGACGGCCAGCAGCCGCAGTGGCGTGCGGGCCGGCGCGACCGTGACCGGGTGCACGCCGAAGTGCAGCTCGTCCACCAGCCCGGCCGCGAGCAGCGACTGCGCCAGCCGGCCGAAGCCGTACATCAGGCTGGTGCCGGGCAGGTCCCGGACGGCCTGGACCGCGTCGGTGCGCACCACCGTGGTGTTGGCCCAGTCGGCGCGCTCCAGCGTGGCCGAGAAGACGTACTTGGGCAGCGCCGCCAGCACGTCCGCGTACGGGTCGCCGCCGCCGGACCAGACCGGCGCGAACAGCTCGTACGTGACCCGGCCCATGAGGAACGCGTCCACGGACTTCAGCTGCTGGATCGACCCCTCGACCGCGTCGGCGTCGAACAGGTCCCCGACCCACGACATCGGCCGGTCGCGGAACCCGTCGGCGGAGATGAGGCTGCTGACGATCACACCCATGACTGCTCCTGTGACTGCGGGCCGCCGGTCTGGCGGCCGTACGTCAGGACGACGCGGGCGGACCGGGCCGCAGGACAGCCCGGCGGCGCAGCTCCGCCCGCTCGACCTCGTTCGCGGTCAGCTCGATCGCGGTGGCGTACGCGGCCGCGGCCGGGCGGCCGGCCCGGCGCAGCAGCTCGGCGTGGGTGGCGTGCAGCGGCTGGTAGCGGGCCAGGGCCGGGTCGGCCAGCAGCGGGCCCAGCAAGGCCAGCCCGGCGTCCGGCCCGTGGGCCAGACCCGTCGCCGCGGCCCGCTGGACCTCGACCACGGGCGACGGGCTGATCCGGGCCAGCGCCCCGTAGAGCCGGGCGACCGCGCCCCAGTCGACCGGGTCCTGCAGCTCCAGCGCCGCGATCGCCGCCTGCAGCTGGTACGGCCCGGTCGCGGTGGCCCGGCGCAGCGCGGCCAGCCCCTCGGCGGCCCGGTCCCGGTCCCAGCGGGAGCGGTCCTGCTCGGGCAGCGGGACGTACCGGCCGGCGTCGGTGCGGGCGGCCCGGCGGGCGTCCTGCAGCAGCATCAGCGCCAGCAGGGCGTGCACCTCGGACTCGCCCGGCAGCAGCCGAGCCAGCAGCCGGCCCAGCCGGACGGCCTCGTCGCACAGCCCGGCCCGGACCAGCTCGTCGCCGGCGGTGGCCGCGTAGCCCTCGGTGAAGATCAGGTAGACCACCTGGAGCACGGCGTCCAGCCGGGCCGGCAGCTCCGCGTCCGGCGGCACCCGGTACGGGATGCGGGCCAGCGAGATCTTCCGCTTGGCCCGGGTCAGCCGCTTGGCCATGGCCGGCTCCGCGACCAGGAACGCGCGGGCGATCTCGGCCGTGGTCAGGCCGCCCAGGGTGCGCAGGGTGAGTGCGACCCGGGCGGCCGGGTCCAGGGCCGGGTGGCAGCAGGTGAAGACCAGCCGCAGCCGGTCGTCGGCGACCGCGCTGTCCGGCGGCGGGGCTGGGTGCTCCTGCTCGGCCAGCCGGGCGGCCTCGGCCAGCCGGGCGGCCCGGTCGGCCTGGGACCGGTCGCGGCGCAGCCGGTCCACCGCCTTGCGCCGGGCGGCCGTGGTCAGCCAGGCCCCGGGGTTGTCCGGCACGCCGTCCCGGGGCCAGCTCGCGACCGCGGCCACGAACGCGTCCTGGGTCGCCTCCTCGGCCAGCTGCACGTCCCCGACCCACCCGATCACCGTGGCCAGCACGGCCGCCCACTCGTCCCGGAACGCCCGCTCGACCGGGTCGGGGTCCCTCACCGCTCGACGACGGGGCGCACCTCGACCGAGCCGTAGCGCGCCATCGGGATCCGGGCCGCGATCGCCAGCGCCTCGTCCAGATCGGCGCAGTCGATCAAGTAGTAGCCGCCGAGGACCTCCTTCGTCACCGCGAACGGCCCGTCGGTCACCGCGGTGGCGCCGTCCCGGACCCGGACCGTGGTGGCCGACTCGACCGGGTGCAGCGCGGCGTTGGCGATCCACACCGCCCGCTCCCGCAGCTCGTCGGTCAGCCGGTCCCACTCGGGCAGCTCCGCCCACCGCGCGGCCCGGGTCTCCTCATCCGCGTCCTCGGCGTAGAGCAGCAGCATGTACGTGGCCATCACGCCTCCTCCCGTCCTGACGACGCGGCACCGGAGGCGGAATGGACAGCGGCGATCCGGGCGTACGCGCCGACGTCGAGGGCCTCGCCCCGCAGCCCCGGGTCGACCCCGGCTCTCCTCAGGACGGCCTCGGCCGCGGGCGCGGACCCGGCCCAGCCCGCCAGCGCCGCCCGCAGCGTCTTGCGCCGCTGCGCGAACGCGGCGTCGATGACGGCGAACGTCGCCTTCCGATCGGCCCCGGCCGGCGGCTCCCGGCGGGTCAGCGCGACCAGCCCGGAGTCCACGTTGGGCACCGGCCAGAACACCGCCCGCGGGATCGACCCGGCCCGCCGCACCTGCGCATACCAGGCCGCCTTGACCGACGGCACCCCGTACGTGCGCGAGCCCGGCGCCGCCGCCAGCCGGTCGGCCACCTCGGCCTGCACCATGACCAGCCCGGTCCGCAGCGACGGCAGCACCTCCAGCAGGTGCAGCACCACCGGCACGGCCACGTTGTACGGCAGGTTGGCGACCAGCGCGGTCGGCGCCGGATCCAGCGGGCCCAGCTTCAGCGCGTCGGCGGCCAGCACGGTCAGCCGGCCGGCCAGGTCGGGCCGGCGCTCGGCCACGGTGCCGGGCAGCGCCCCGGCCAGCACCGGGTCGATCTCGACCGCGGTCACGTGCCCGGCCGCGCCCAGCAGGCCCAGGGTCAGCGACCCCAGCCCCGGCCCGACCTCGAGCGCGATGTCGTCCGGGCCCAGCGCGGCGGTCCGGACGATCCGGCGGATCGTGTTCGGGTCGTGCAGGAAGTTCTGCCCCAGCGACTTCGTCGGGGTCACGCCCAGCCCGGCCGCCAGCGCCCGCACCTCGGCCGGCCCGAGCAACCCGTCCACGGGCACATGGTGCCTTAGAGGTTGCGCCCGCAGACCGGCCAGGGTGAGGCACCCCGGGCCTGGTAGAGCGTGTAGGCGACGGCGGTCTGCTCGGCGATCGACTTGCCGCTCGGGGAGCCGGCGCCGCCGTTGGCGGTCCAGGTCTGCTGGTCGAACTGGTAGAGCCCGTAGTACGGCCCGGCCGGGTTGTACGCGCTCGGGTTCAGCCCGGACTCGCACTTGGCCAGCCCGCACCAGTTCAGCCCGCCGGTGGTCGGGAAGTCGGCGCACTCGGCCGGCTGCGACGGCGGCGGGGCCGCCTCCTCCGGCAGCTCCGGCCCGAGCACGACGACCTCGTCGACCGGAGCCTTCAGCACCGTCACCTTGGCGACCTTGGAGCTGGTCAGCTTGCCGTTGACGTACGTCTCGACCCGGGTGACCTGCTGCATCCCGTTGACGCCCTCGGTCTTCACCGTCCGGGAGCCGGCCGCGGCCTTGGGGTCGGTCTTCTCCACCGTCTTGTACTCGACCACGGCCTGGGTCGTCCTGGTCTTCGTCAGCACCCGGGTCACGGTGATCGTCATGCCGGCCCGGACGGTCGCGCCGGCCAGCTGGGAGACCCGGTCGTCGCCGTCGACGGTGACGCCGGCCTCGGCCATGGCCTCGCCCACGGTCGGCACGGTGGTGGTGATCGTGCGCTTCCTGCCGTCGGCGACGATCGTCACCGTCTTGGGCGTGCGCAGCGTGAGCTGGTAGCCCTCCAGCGGCAGCCGGGTCGACCGGTCGGCCGAGACGAACAGCGTGCTCTGCCGGTAGCCGACCTGCTCCAGCGCCTCCTGCACGGTGGTCGCGGTGGTCCAGACCTGGCGGGGCTTGCCGTCCACGGTCAGCGTGACCAGCCGGCCGCGGCGGAGCACGATCTCCGAGCCGTCGGAGATCCTGGCCTCCCGGCCCGGCGCCAGCGTGTCGTGCGCGCCGACGACGATCTTCTGGTCGTCGAGCACGCCGCCCACGGTCGACGCGTACGTCTTGATCGAGCGGGCCTCGCCGTCGATCCGGAGCTGGACCGACTTGTCCATCGACATCCAGGCCACACTGCCGGCCACCAGCCCGAACAGCACCAGCGCGAACAGGCCGAGGCGCAGCGGGTGCCGGACGGCGTGCCGGCGCTCGGGGGCGGGCCCGTCCGGGCGGTCCAGGACGGCGACCGCGCCGGGCTCGTCGGCCGAGGACGTCCAGGCCGCGTCGGTGGGGGCGCCGGCCGCGTTCCAGCCGGCCGCGCTCCAGCCCGCCTGGTCGCCGCCGGACCCGTTCCAGCCGGCCTGGTTACGGTCGGCCTGGTTGCGGTCGGCCTGGTTGCGGTCGGCCTCGTTCCAGCCGGACCGGGTGCGGTCGGCCTGGTTCCAGCCGGCCCCGCCGCCCGCGGTGCCGCCCCAGGCCGCATCGCTGTCGGTGGTCCAGAGGTCGGCGTCCCGGGAGGCGTCCCGGGCTGTGTCCCGGTCGGCCGCCGCGGCGGCGCCGGCCGGCCCGGCGGCCATGTTCCACGGCGCCTGCGGGTCGTGCCAGGCGGCGCCGGCACCCCAGGCCGTGTCGGTCAGCTCGGAGACCGGCCGCCACCGCGCCGGAGCGGGAACGTCCTGGTCACGGTTCCACCGGGTCGCCCCGCCGGCACCGTCCTGCTTGTCGCACCAGGACCGCGGCTCGGGCGCCGTCCACTGCGGACGGTCCGATGACGAACTGGTCCACTGTGGATCCTCCACAGCGGGCGGCTTCTGGATGTGGGCGCGGTGCCGGTGGCGCCCGCGCTCGCTACTGTTGCCGTCCATATGAGGACGGGACAGTAACGGGCGTAGCGGTTTGGGCCAAGTCGCGTGACAGCGTGTGGCGTGCCGACTACCAGGCTCCGAACACCCGTTGGCCCGTGTGGGTGACACGCTCGCACAACTGTTCGATGTGGACACTCTTCACGGCCGCCAGCGCCCGGACGGTGAGCGGCACCAGGTAGGGCGCGTTGGGCCGCCCCCGGTACGGCACCGGGGTCAGGAACGGCGCGTCCGTCTCGACCAGCAGCTGGTCCAGCGGTGTGACGGCGGCCGCCTCCCGCAGCTCCGGCGCGTTCTTGAACGTGACGGTGCCGGCGAACGACAGCACGTAGCCGGCCCGGACGCACGCCCGCGCCATCTCGGCGTCCCCGGAGAAGCAGTGGAACACCGTCCACTCCGGAGCGCCCTCCTCCCGCAGCACCCGCAGCACGTCGGCGTGCGCGTCCCGGTCGTGGATCACCAGCGGCTTGCCCGCCGCCTTGGCCAGCGCGATGTGCCGGCGGAACGCCTCCTGCTGCACGGCCGCCGGCACCCGGCCCCAGTAGTAGTCCAGCCCGGTCTCGCCGACCGCCCGCACCTCGGGCCGCGCCGCCAGCGACGCCAGACCGTCCCATGTGGACCCGTCGATGCCGCCGACCTCGTTGGGGTGCACGGCCACGGCCGCGACCACCTCCGGGTGCTTCGCGGCCGTGTCCGCGCACCAGCGCGAGGACTCCAGCGTGTCCCCCACCGTCACCACCCGGGTCACCCCGACGGCGGCGGCGTCCACAAGCGACTGTCCGACGTCGACACCCATGGCGTCGAGGTGGCAGTGACTGTCGAACACCTCGGCTGGCAGGGCCTCCGGCAACGGCGGTGGCGCACCCGGCCTCACCGTGTCACCCCTGTTCGCTCCCGGCCGGGCGCTACTGGCGGCGTCTTCCCTCCACGCCCCGACGGTGGGCGCGGTCGCGGGGCCGGCAGGCGCTCCGGTCCAGACACCGCCGCGACCAGCCTCTCGCTCACCGGGACAGGCGGGCAAGCTCGTCGTCCACAATGGACTCGTCGAGCTTCTTGAACAGCGGCGTGGGCGCGGCCAGCGGACGGCCGACCGGCAGCGGCACCGACTCCCAGCGGCCGCCGCCGCGGTAGTCGCCGGTGATGACCGGGTAGGACGGGGAGCCGATCGCCGTCTCCTCCTCCACCTCGACCACCGACGGCATCGGCGCCCACTCCCCCGGCGCCGACTCGGCCCCGAGCGCCCGGTGCACCGCGTCCGACGAGGTCGGCAGGAACGGCGTCAGCAGCGTCTTGGCATCGTCCACGACCTGCAGCGCGACGTGCAGGATGGTGCCGGCCCGCTCCTTGTCGGCGTGGTTGCCCTTGGCCAGCTTCCACGGCGCCTGGTCGGACAGGTAGCGGTTGGCGTCGCCGACGACCTTCATCGCCTCACCGATCGCCGCCTTCTGCCGGGACCGCTCCAGCAGCCCCCCGACCGTGCCGAAGGCCTCGCGCGACCGGGCCAGCAGGGCCGCGTCCGCGTGGGAGAGCACGCCCGCGGCCGGGATCGCGCCGAAGTTGCGCGCGGTCAGCGACACCGACCGGTTGACCAGGTTGCCCCAGCTGTCGGCCAGCTCGTCGTTGGTGCGCCGGCGGAACTCCGACCAGGTGAAGTCGGTGTCCTGCGTCTCCGGGCCGGCCACCGACAGGTAGTAGCGCAGCGAGTCCGCGTCGTACCGGGAGAGCAGGTCGCGGATCTCGATGACCACGCCCCGGGACGAGGAGAACTGCTTGCCCTCCATGGTCAGGAACTCGCTCGAGACGACCTCGTACGGCGGCTCCAGGACGCCGAGCGAGCCGGGCGTGCCGCCGCGGGCGCCGACGCCGGAGTAGCCGAACAGCATCGCCGGCCAGATCTCGGCGTGGAAGACGATGTTGTCCTTGCCCATGAAGTAGTAGCCGCGGGCGTCCGGTCCCTGCCAGAACGGCCGCCAGGCGTCCGGGTCCCCGGTGCGCTTCGCCCACTCCACCGAGGCCGACAGGTAGCCGACGACCGCGTCGAACCAGACGTAGAGCTTCTTGTCCGGCCGGTCGCGCCAGCCGTCCAGCGGGACCGGGACGCCCCAGTCCAGGTCGCGGGTGATCGCCCGGGGCTTGAGGTCGTCGAGCAGGTTGAGCGTGAACTTCTGCACGTTGGGGCGCCAGGTGTCCCGGGACTGCAGGTAGGACCCGAGCACCTCGGCGAACGCGGGCAGGTCGAGGAAGAACTGCTCGCTCTCGACGAACTTCGGCGTCTCGCCGTTGATCCGCGAGCGCGGGTTGATCAGGTCGGTGGGGTCGAGCTGGTTGCCGCAGTTGTCGCACTGGTCGCCGCGGGCCTGGTCGTAGCCGCAGATCGGGCAGGTGCCCTCGATGTAGCGGTCGGGCAGGGTGCGGCCGGTCGACGGCGAGATCGCGCCCAGCGTGGTCTGCGGGAAGACGTACCCGTTGGCCAGCAGGCCGGTGAAGATCTCCTGCACCACGGCGTAGTGGTTCTTCGTCGTGGTCCGGGTGAACAGGTCGTACGACAGGCCGAGCGAGCGCAGGTCCTCGGCGATCTGCCGGTTGTAGCGGTCGGCGAGCTCCCGGGTGGAGACGCCCTCCTTGTCCGCCGCGACCTGGATCGGGGTGCCGTGCTCGTCCGTCCCGCTGACCATGAGGACCTTGTTGCCCGTCATCCTGTGGTAGCGGCTGAAGACGTCCGAGGGCACGTAGGCCGCGGCGTGGCCGATGTGCCGGGGACCGCTGGCGTAGGGCCAGGCCACCGAGGTGAGGATGTGTTCGGGCATGACCCAAGCGTAGTGAGGTCCGCCGAGCGCTTATCGGGCCGCCACCACCGCCGCGTACACGATCCGCTTGGGCAGGCCGGTCTCCTTCGCGACCTCGGCGATCGCGGCCTTGCGGTCGGCGCCGGCCAGCTCCCGGGCCCGGACCGCGACGGCCAGCGACTCCGGGTCGGCGTCGGCCACCGCCTTCGGCGCCCCGGCGATCACCAGCGTGATCTCGCCCCGCACCCCGTCGGCGGCCCAGCCGGCCAGCTCGGCCAGCGTCCCCCGGCGGACCTCCTCGTACGTCTTCGTCATCTCCCGGCAGGCGGCGGCCGGCCGGTCCGGGCCGAGCAGCTCGGCCGCGTCGGTCAGCGTCGCGGCCAGCCGGTGCGGCGCCTCGAACAGGACCAGCGTCCGGCGCTCGTCCCGCAGCTCGGTCAGCGCCCGCCGCCGCTCCCCCGGCTTGCGGGGCAGGAACCCCTCGAAACAGAACCGGTCGGTCGGCAGCCCGGACAGCGCCAGAGCCGTGGTCACCGCGGACGGCCCCGGCACCGAGGTCACCGGGATGCCGGCCGCGACGGCCGCCGCCACCAGCCGGTAGCCCGGGTCGGACACGCTGGGCATGCCGCCGTCGGTGACCAGCAGGACCGTCCGGCCGGCCCGCAGCTCCTCGACCAGCCCCGGAGTGCCGGCGTCCTCAGTGGCGTCGTCGTGCCGGACCACCCGGCCCGGCACCCGCAGGCCCAGGTCGGAGGCGAGCCGGAACAGCCGGCGGGTGTCCTCGGCCGCGATCACGTCGGCGGTGGCGAGCGCGTCCCGCAGCCGCGGGCTGGCGTCGGCCGGGTCGCCCAGCGGGGCGCCGGCCAGCACGAGCGTCACCCGCCGACAGTACTGTCTGCTCGGTTCGCTCCGGCCGGGCGCTGCTGGCGGTGTCGTCGTCCGCGCCTCGACGGTGGACGCGGTCGCGGGTCGGCCGGCGCTCCGTCCGGACACCGCCGCGCCCGGCCTTCCGTTCGCGGGCTCAGCCGGCCCGCTTACCATCCGGGGATGGCCACGACGCTCGAGGCAGCGCCTCCCGCCGCCCCGAGCGTGACCGAGCCGCCGCGCCGGCACCGGGGCCGGGTCCGCCCGCCCGAGCACCGCCCGATGCCGGCCGACCGGGCCCTGTCCTGGGTCATCACCGCGGCCATCACGGTGCTGGCGGCGACGGTCCGGCTCTGGGGCATCGGTTTCCCGTCCGGCAAGCAGTTCGACGAGGTCTACTACGCCACCGAGGGCGGCGAGCTGCTGCACAACGGCGGCTATGAGAACAACCCGGGCTACATGTTCATCGTCCACCCGCCGTTCGGGAAGTGGCTGGTCGCGGCTGGTATCGCGGTCTTCGGGGACGGCCCGGTGGGCTGGCGGGTGCCGTCCGCGATCGCCGGCACGCTGTGCGTGCTGATCCTGATCCGGGTGGTGCGCCGGATGACCCGGTCCACCCTGCTCGGGGCGGTGGCCGGGATCCTGCTCGGCGCCGACGGGCTGTCGATCGTGCAGAGCCGGTTCGCGCTGCTGGACATCTTCCTGGCCCTGTTCGTGCTGGCCGGGTTCGCTTGCCTGGTGGTGGACCGGGACGTGGTCCGGGACCGGATCGCGGCCGGTGGGCCGTACGGCAGCCGGATCGGATTCCGGGGCTGGCGGCTGGCCGGCGGCGTGCTGCTCGGCCTGTCCTGCGGGGTGAAGTGGAGCGGCGTCTACTTCCTGGCCGGCTTCGCGGTGCTGTCGGTGCTGTGGGACGTCGGGGCCCGGCGGGCGGCCGGGGTGCCGCGGCCGTGGACCGGCACGGCGCTGCGCGACCTGCCCGGCGCCGTCGGCTCGTACACGCTCGCGCCGGTCGCGGCCTACCTGGTGACCTGGTCGGGCTGGTTCCTGAGCGAGAACTCCTACGACCGGCACTGGGCCGACACCAACCCTGGCTACGGCTCCTTCCTGCCCGGGCCGCTGCGGTCGTTGCTGCGCTACCACTCGGAGATGTGGCAGTTCCACAGCGGGCTGTCCACGCCGCACACGTACCAGTCCTCGCCCTGGGGCTGGCTGGTGACCGGGCGCCCGGTGCTCTTCTACTACCCGAGCAACCCGTCGCCGACCGGCTGCGGGGCGTCGTCCTGCGTCCGGACCGTGCTCGACGTGGGGACGCCGGCGCTGTGGTGGGCGTTCGCCCCGGCGGTGCTGTGGGCGGCCTGGATCGCGCTGGTCCGCCGGGACTGGCGGGGCTGGACGGTCCTGGTGGCGTTCCTGGCCGGCTGGGTGACCTGGTTCTCGGTGCCGGGCCGGACGATGTTCCTGTTCTACATGACCCCGCTGGTGCCGTTCCTGGTCATCGGGGTGACGCTGATCCTGGGCGCGGTCCTCGGCTCGGCCCGGGCCGGCGACCAGCGCCGGCTGCTCGGGCTGGTCGGCGTCTGCGGCTACGTCGCGCTGGTTGTGATCAACTCGGCCTGGCTCTGGCCGATCCTGTCCGGCCAGCTCATCACGTACCAGGAGTGGCGGCAGCGGATCTGGTTCCCGAGCTGGATCTAGAGGGTCCAGCCCAGCGCGATCCGGGCGCCCTCGTCGTCGTGGGCGAACACGGCGGTGCCGGTGATCCCGTGCAGGTCGCCGGTGCCTGTGCCGGGCACGATGTGCCCGAACGCCTCCTGGCCGGTCTCGTCGCCGGCGCCCCCGTGCTGCAGCAGGAACGTGCCGGTCCGGCCGTCGATCGTGCCCTCGACCCGCTCCAGCGCCGAGTAGGCCCGGCCAGTGCCCTGCGCGGTGGTGGTGACCTCGGCGACCGACGTGCCCTCGACGGCGCCGGTCATCCTCTTGCGTACGGTCGCCCGGGCCAGCACCCAGCCCGGGGCGAGCTCCCCGGTCCAGGTCTCGTCCCAGCTCAGGATCTCGAAGTGGACGGTCCCGGTCGCCTGCGTCTGCGTCACGGCGCCGACGCTAGCGGCGCGGTCCGTGGCGCTCTTGCAGATTCGCGTCGTACCGTCCGGGGGATGGAACTGGAGTTCGGCGGGGAGCTGTGGTTCTGGCGCGGGCCGGCGCCGTGGTATTTCGTCACCGTGCCGGAGGAGGACTGCGCTCTCCTGCAGGCCGAGTCGACCCACGTCAGCTACGGCTGGGGCATGATCCCGGTGACCGCCCGCATCGGCGGCTCGTCCTGGAAGACGTCACTGTGGCCCAAGGACGGCCGCTACGTCGTGCCGGTCAAGACCGAGGTCCGCCGGGCCGAGCACCTGGCCGAGGGCGACACCCCGACGGTCCACCTCACCGTCCGCGATCCACACGGCCGCTGACCCAGCGGCCCCCGCTGCTGGGGCCCCTGCAGTCCACGCCGCGGGTCATTCACTGCTCCGGCGGTGCTGCATCGAGCTCGCGGGACGTGGCCGCGGACAGGCGCTCCGGGTCGGCGGCCGCCTGCACCGCCGCCGACGGATTGGCGTCGTGCGTGGCGACGAGGGGGCA
>DATDKW010000307.1:0-25522 GCA_036519715.1 Mycobacteriales bacterium | reverse complement strand
GGAGGAGCGGCGGCTGGCCTACGTGGGGATCACCCGGGCCCGGCGGCGGCTGTTCGTGTCCCGGGCGGTGACCCGGTCGGCCTGGGGGCAGCCGTCGTACAACCCGGCGTCCCGGTTCCTGGACGAGGTGCCGGAGGAGCTGGTCGACTGGGAGCGGTCCGAGCCGCGGCGGCAGGCGCCGGCCCAGGCCCGGGTGGCGGCGCAGGGGCTGGCCCGGGGGACGCTGCGGGGCGGCGTCGGCAACCGGCCGATCCCGGTGCTCGACCTGGGCGACAAGGTCTCGCACGACGCCTTCGGCCTCGGCACCGTCGTCGCGATCCGCGGCGAGGCCGAGAAGGCCCAGGCCCAGATCGACTTCGGCGCCGACGTCGGCCCCAAATGGCTCCTCCTCCGCTACGCCCCGGTCGAAAAGCTCTAGGTCGGCCCTGTCAGCGGCCCGGCGGGGCGGTCGGTGCGTAGGGAGTCGCACGTGACGGTGACGCGGCCGACGTGTCCCACCTGGTGCTGGCCAGTTGCCGCTCTGCGAAAGTGATCAGGCGAAACACGTCCATCGCGAGGTAGCCGCTCGTCCGCCCGTCGAGTCGGTTCTTCTCGAGGACGCCGGCCGTGGTGAGCTCGTCCAGCGCCGCCAATGCCGCGGGGCGCGACACCTCGAAGAGTCGCATCACGCTGGCCGCGGTGAGCACCGGGTGCTCCTGGAGAGCTTCGAGAATCCGGTACGTCGCGGAGTCGGCGCGGGGAGTCTCCCGGAGGTTCCTCTCGCGGCGCTGGATGGCGACATCTCGCTCCCACTTGCTGCGAAGCTCGGCCAGGTCCGACGCGAAACGTGCCGCCTGTGTGACGGCCATGCTGACTGCCTGCAAGAAGACCCTCAACCAGGTCGAGACCGCGGCGACGCTCGTTGGGTCGGACGGATATCCCACATACCGATAGGCGGTCAGGCCTTGGACGTACTCCTCGGACCGGGTGAGCAGGACGGGGCTGATCGGGAGAACCGCGTTACGAGTCAGCCCCCGCCGGACCAGGACCGTGTGTATCAGTGCTCGCCCCACCCGGCCGTTCCCGTCCCGGAACGGATGGATCGTCTCGAACTGAGCGTGGACGAGTCCGGCTTGCACCAGCGGCGCGTGCAGTGCGCTGTTGATGTACCGCACCAGGTCGGACATGAGGGAGTCGACCGACCCGGCTGCGGGTGGAACGAAGTCGGCGGTGAGCGGGTGGTAATCCGAGCCGCCGATCCAGTTCTGGACCTTCCGGATCCCGCGTAGCTCGGGCTCGTCGGCAAGAAGCAGTTCCTGAAGCTGTTCCACGCCGGCAACACTCACCAGGTCCTGGTCGGCGAGCTCGTGAGTCGCGCGGCGCAGGGCGTTGATGTTGGCGGCGACCCGTTTGGCAGTCCGATTGACGCTGTCCGCGGTCAGTGATTCTTCTTCAGCGAGCTCGGCCAATCCGACCTGCTGCGGCGAGACCTGGAGACCCTCGATGCGGGAAGAGGCGATGGCCTCCGACCGTAGGAGGAAACGCGCCAGCCCTTCCAGCCCCCGGACCCCGGGCTGGTCACCGAGCCGCCGCACCGATTCCTCGGCCCGCCAGGCCAGGTCGGCCACGTCCGCGGAGAGAGCCAGAGGACGCTCCGTGAGAAGGTCAGGACTGTACGTCCGGTAGCGGCCGCCTGCCCTGTCGGCGTAGCTGGGGGCGTTGGGTCGAGGTTCCCACGTGGCTTCGTGCCACTCCGCCACGGTGACTCCTGGCTCAGCATCATTGCCAACCTTGATGGTCAGCAGCTGAGTGAAAGTTTAGCTGCCTAAACTTGCTTGACCTGGCTGGATGCGCAAGGAAACTCCGGAGCCTGACTGACCGGGCAGGACACCTGGCTTCAGACGTGCGGAGGAATACGCCGGATGCGGAGGGGGCCTTTGGCGGTGGAGGGGTCGACGGGGTGGCCGGACTGGGTGATCTCGACGGCGCCGGTGGCGACGAGGCGGCGGGCGGCGGCCCGGGCCGGTTCCATGAGCGGGCGCCAGTCGTCGCCGCCGACGGCACGGGCGGCCTCGGACGGGCAGATCGTGGCTCCGGCCGCGCACTGCGCGAGCAGGTCGAGGACGGTGCGTTCCAAGGCGCGGTCGGTGGGGGTCAGGCCGGCGCGGCGGCAGCGGTCCGAGCACCAGCGGACCTGATCCCAGTCCCGGGCCCACTTCTTCCGCCAGGTGATCGTCCGGCCGCAGCCGGCGCAGGTCTTGGTCGGCGGCACGCAGCCCATCGTCGCCCGGCGCTGACCCCCGCGCACCTCGTACGCTCCCGTGGATGAGCGGCCTGCATCATGTCGAGATCTGGGTGTCCGGCTTCGGCACGGTCCGGCCGCGGTGGGACTGGCTGTTCGGCGCGCTGGGCTGGGCGCCGTACCAGGACTGGCCGGGCGGGTGCAGCTGGCGGCCCGGCGACGGCGCCTACGTGGTGCTGGAGGAGTCGCCGGACCTGCTCGCCGACGTGCCCTACGACCGCCGCCGGGCCGGCCTCAACCACCTCGCCGTCACCGCCGACCGGTCCACAGTGGACAGACTGGCGGTCGAGGGCCCGGCGCACGGCTGGGAGCTGCTGTTCGCCGACCGGCACCCGCACGCCGGCGGCGCGCAGACGTACGCCGCCTACCTGGCCGACCCGGACGGCTTCGAGGTCGAGGTGGTGGCGGCCAGCAGCCAGGCGTAGACGTCGCGGAAGGCGTCGTCGGCGAAGCTGTGGCCGGCGCCGGACACCAGGGTCAGCTCGGCGCCGGGGATCTGCTCGGCCAGCCAGCGGGTCGCCTCGGCCGGCACGTTGTTGTCGTCGTCGCCCTGCCAGACCCGGGTCGGCCGGGTCAGCCGGGGCAGCAGGTAGGCCCAGTCGCTGCCGTTGATCGTGTGGTCCTCGACGTACGCGTCGACGCCCTGGCGGAAGAACTCGCGCAGGTTCTCCAGCTCGCTGGGGTCGGTGTGCTGGCCGCGGTCGCTGTCGGACAGGTCCGGGGCGAAGAACGCCTCCAGCGCGTCCAGGCCTTCGTCGAGCAGCCGGGCGATGGTCTCGCCCCGCTCCCGCAGCGCGGCCGGGTCGGCCGACGGGACGAAGCCGTGGGCCGGGGCGGTCGCCGGCGCGGCCGGCGCGACCAGGGCGACCGCGGTCACCCGGTCGGCCAGCAGGACCCCGCAGGCCACCGCGTACGGCCCGCCGCCGGAGCCGCCGAGCACGCCGAACCGGTCGACGCCGAGCGCGTCCATGAGGGCGGCCGCGTCGGCGGGCCAGTCGGTCAGGGTCCGGCCCAGCTGCGGGTCGGAGCCGCCGACACCGGGGCGGTCGGGGACCAGCACCCGGAAGCCCATCGCGGCCGGCAGCTCCGCCTGGCCCGGGAAGGGCAGCCGGGACTGCGGGGTGCCGACGCACTCCAGGACGACCGGGCCGGCCGGGTCGCCGTAGTCGGCGTAGGTCATCCGGCGGCCGTCGGGCAGGGTCAGCTCGTGGGTGTCGCCCATGCCTGGACCCTAGGCGGCGGGTCTCTCGGTGAGGAGCAGCGCGAACAGGTCGATGCCGTACCAGAGGTTGCCGAGGCGGAGGTTCTCGTCGGCGGCGTGCTGGTTGTTGTCCGGGTTGGCGATCGGCAGGATCACCGCCGGGGCGCCCAGGGCCTGCCCGAAGTGCTGCAGCGGGACCGAGCCGCCGAGCGTGGGCAGGGTGATCGCGGGCCGGCCGGCGGCCCGGGCGGTCAGGTCGAGCAGGTGGGCGACCACCGGCAGGTCGGCGCCGGCCCGGGCGGCGGGATAGCCGACCCGGGCGTCGATCCGGGCCACCTGGTGCTCGCGCCGCTCGGCCGCGGTCGGCTCCCGGTCCAGCACCAGGTAGCCCTGGGCCCGCACGTGCTCGCGGACCCGGTCGGTCAGCGCCTTCGGGTCGTCGCCGGCGGCCAGCCGGATGTCGATCGACGCGGTCGCGTACGCCGGGATGACGTTGCGGGCGGCCGTGCCGACATCGGCGGCGCGCAGGCCGCGGACGTTGAGCGACGGCAGCATCAGCCGGTCGGCCAGCCGGCTGCCCGGCACCTCGGCCGCGGCCAGCCCGAAGCGGTCCAGCAGGCCGGCCTCGACCGGCGGCAGCGCGTCCAGGGCGGCCTGCTCGGCGGCGTCCGGTGGCCTGGTGTCCGCGGTGAAGCCGTCGATGGTGACCCGGCCGTCGGCGTCCTTCATCGAGGCCAGCAGCCGGGCCAGGGCCAGCGCCGGGTTCGGCGCCCAGTTGCCGTAGTGGCCGCTGTGCAGCTCGCGGGCCGGTCCGTACACGGTCAGCTCGAGGTCGGTGAAGCCGCGGACGCCGAGCACCACCTGCGGTGCGTTGCCGGGCTGGACCGGGCCGTCGCAGACCAGCCAGACCGGCGCCTGCAGGCGGTCGGCGTACGCGGTCATCAGCTCGTCGAGGTGGGGGGAGCCGGACTCCTCCTCGCCCTCCAGGCACAGCAGCAGCTCGACCTCGCGCTCGGCCCCGGCCGCGGTGAGCGCGTCCAGCGCGACCAGCAGGGCGGCGATCGGGGCCTTGTCGTCGGCGGCGGCCCGGCCGTGCAGCCGCCACTCGTCGTCCACCTCCTCCCCGGCCCCGGGGAACGGAAGGCGGGCGCCGTCCGGGCCGATCAGGGTCGGCTCGAACGGCGGCGTCGACCAGTCCGCCGGGGTGACCGGCTGGCCGTCGTAGTGGGCGTACAGGCCGAGCCGGGGGGCGCCGGGGCGGGCCGGGACGCGACCGACGACCAGCGGCGCGATCCCGTCCGGGCCCACGGCCTCGACCTCGGCGCCGCGGGCCCGCAGCCGGGCCACGATCTCGTCGGCGTTGCAGCGCAGCGCCGGCACGTCCCCGGTCACGTTCTCCAGCCGCACCAGCTCGGCGAACCCGGCCACGATCTCCGCCGCGCGCTCCCGCCGCCAGTCCCGCACGGCGTCCAGCACGGCCGGCTCCTGCTTCTCACCCATGCCGTCGACGCTAGCCGCCGGGGTGGGGGCCGGGCCGGGCCGGCGGTGTCGGCCCGGCCCGGGGTTCGGGGGCAGGCGCTCAGCCGGGTCCGGCGCGGAGGACCTGCTTGATCTCGGTCTTGAGGACCTTGCCGACCTTGGAGCGGGGCAGGTCGGGCCAGATCTCGACCTGCTTGGGCGCCTTGACACTGCCGATCCGCTGCTTGACGAACGCGGTCAGCTCGGCCGGGTCGACCTGCTGGCCCGACCGCGGCTGCACCACCACGGTCACCCGCTCGCCCCACTTGTCGTCCGGCAGCCCGACGACCGCGCAGTCGGCCACGGCCGGGTGCTGCATGACCGCCTGCTCGACCTCGGTCGAGTAGACGTTGAAGCCGCCGGTGATGACCATGTCCTTGGCCCGGTCGACGATGAACAGGTAGTTGTCCGGGTCGAGGTAGCCGATGTCGCCGGTGTGGTGCCAGCCGTGCCGGGAGACGTCCGCGGTGGCCACGGGGTCACGGTGGTAGCCGCGCATGACGAGCGAGCTGCGGATGACGATCTCCCCGCGCTCGCCGGCCGGGAGCAGGTCCCCCTCCGGCGACATGACCGCGACCGTCACCAGCGGCGAGGGCCGCCCGGCCGAGGACAGCCGCTCGGTCGCGACCGAGCCGTCCGGCCGGTAGTGCTCGGCCGGCGCCATCGTGGAGATCATCATCGGCGCCTCGGTCTGCCCGAACAGCTGCGCCATCGGCCCGATCCGGACCAGCGCGTCGGTCAGCCGGGTCGCCGACATGGGCGCCGCGCCGTACCAGAAGCAGCGCAGCGACGAGAGGTCCGCAGTGGACAGTGCTGGGGAGTCCAGCACCATGTAGACCAGCGTGGGCGGCAGGAAGGTGTGGGTCGCCCGGTGCCGGCCGATGAGGGAGAGGAACGCGCCGACGTCGGGTTTGCGCATCACCACGATCTCGCCGCCCAGGGCCAGTACCGGGAAGCACAGCACCCCGGCGGCGTGGGTGAGCGGGGCCAGCGCCAGGTAGACCGGCCGGTCGCCGAACGGGTAGCTCATCAGCGTGATCGCGGTCATCGTCTCCAGGTTGGTGCCGGTGAGCAGCACCCCCTTGGGCCGTCCGGTGGTGCCGCCGGTGCCGACGATCATCGCCAGGTCGTCGGCGGCCGGTCTGTCCACAATGGACCCGCCTGCGGAGCCGAGGAACTCGGCCCAGGTCAGCGTGCCCGGCACCGACCCGTCCAGGCAGACCAGCGTGGTCAGCTGCGGCAGCTCGGACCGGATCTGCTCGACCAGCGGTGCGAAGGCGACCTGGAAGATCAGCGTGCCGCAGCCGAACAGCTCCAGCAGCTCCCGGTTCTCCGACGCCTCGTTGCGCGGGTTGACCGGGCACCACACCGCCCCGGCCCGGCTGATCCCGAACACGCAGGAGAACGCGACCGGGTCGTTGGCGGACAGGATCGCGACCGCGTCCCCGGCCGCGACGCCGTGCCGGTCCAGCGCCGCCGAGATGCGGAAGCTCAGCTCCCGCACCTCGGCGTACGTGCTGGACGCGCCGTCGGTGGTCAGACAGCGGGCATCACCCCCGAGAGACGCCCCCTTGTCGAGGTAGTCCACCAGCCGCACGGTCAGCTCTCCACGGTCAGGACGGGCTCCATCACCAGGCCGAAGCTGCGCAGCGCGCCCAGCAGCTCCCGGTGCCCGAAGGCCTGGCAGGCCGAGGCGAACCCGGCCCGCTTCGGCGGCTGCTGCAGCAGCGAGTACGCCGCGTACGCCTGCAGCAGCCCGGTCTGCTTGTAGTTCTGGTTGCCGTGGATGACGCAGTGGGCCCGGCCGAGCGGACCGGAGGCGTACACGGAATCCAGGGAGGTGTTGACCCGCGGGTTCTCCCGAGGCGGCATGGCGGCCTGGACCGAACCCGCGATCTCGGCCAGCGCGGCCTCCTGCTGCTCCGGCGCCAGCGGCTTGATCTGCTCGGCGAACATCTTGGTGGTGGCGATGACGTTCTCCATCACGGCCTGCTCGAAGACGCCGCCGCAGGCCTTGACGTTGGCCACCCGGGGGTCGTCCTTGAACCAGACCGGGTGGGCGGTGCCGCCCCAGGGCAGGGCCAGCCCGAGCTCGTGCTGGCCCGGGATGGCGACGGTGAAGACCTTGTCCATCGGCCACTGCTGGTATTCGTTGCGCTCCAGGTAGAACCAGTCGGCCTTGAGGATGGTGAAGATCGTCTGGGTCGACGCGTACGTCGGGAAGCCCTTCCAGAGCACCAGGATGTCGAGGGTGTCCAGGCCGGGGTGCTCCAGGCAGAGGTTGGCCGCGATCTCCCCGGTGGTGTACATCTGCGCGACGCCGGGGGAGACCAGCAGGCCCTTGTCCCGGAAGGTCTGGTGCCAGCGGTCCTTGACCTCGAGGATCCAGTCCTGCTCGCCGGTGGTGTCCAGGTAGTGGGCGCCGGCGGCGGCGCAGGCCTCGACCACGGTGTGGCCCAGCTTGATGAACGGCCCGACCGTGTTGCAGACGACCTGGGCCCCGGTGAACAGCTCGGTCAGCGCCTCGACGGTGTGGTCGACCTGGACCACGTCGTGCAGCACGTCCTCGATGCCGGGGATCTTGTCCACCACGGCCTGGACCCGGTCCTTGTCCCGGCCGGCGGCCACGAACGGGATGTGGTGCTCGCGCAGGTATTCGCAGATCAGCCGGCCGGTGTAGCCGGAGACGCCGTAGACGACGACGGGCTTGTCGGTGCTCATCCCTACATCCCCATTCCGCCGTCGACGGGCAGCCCGGCCCCGTTGACGAACCGGGAGGCGTCCGAGGCCAGGAACACGACCGCGTCGGCCATGTCCGCGACCTCGCCCAGCCGGCCGGACGGGGTGAGCGCGACGACCGCGCCGACCGCCTCCTCGGGCGAGCCGAACAGGCCGATCTCGGCGCAGTCGTTGGCCAGCCCGGCCCCCATCGCGGTCGGCACCAGGCCGGGGTAGATGCAGTTGACCCGCACGCCGTAGCCGAGGCGGCCGGACTCGGCCGCGGCGACCCGGGTCAGCCGGTCGACGCCGGACTTGGTCGCGGAGTAGACCGCGATGCCGGGGAAGGCGATGGTGGCGGCGACCGAGGACACGTTGACCACCGCGCCGCCGTGGCCGGCGGTCCCGCCCGGGCGCATGGCCCGGAACGCGTGCTTGATGCCGAGCGTGGTGCCGAGCAGGTTGACCTCGAGCTGCTTGCGGGCCGCGGCCGCGTCGATGTCCACGATGAGGCTGGTGATCTCGATGCCGGCGTTGTTGACCAGGATGTCGAGACCGTCCAGGCCGCCGACGGCCGACTCCCAGTTGGCATCGTCGGTGACGTCGAGATGCACGTACGCGTGGCCGTCGCCGGGCAGCGACTCGGCCACCTTGGCGCCGAGGTCGTCCTGCAGGTCGGCGACGACGACCGTGGCACCGGCCGCGGCCAGCGCGTGGGCCATGCCCTCGCCCAGTCCCTGCGCGGCACCGGTGACCAGCGCCGTCCGGCCGGTCAGATCCAAGCCCGTCATGGAGCCCCCTTGCTCGTGGCGTGGCTCACAGCCAAGCCCGGTTCTTGACAGCTGTCAAGACGTCTCTGGACATCTGTCAAGAAGCAGGCCGTAGACTGTGCCCGTGGTCAGGCAGGCACCGGCGGACAAGTACGACGAGCGACGCAACCAGCTGGCGGAGTCGGCGCTGCGCACCCTGGGCGAGCTGGGCTACGCCCGGACCAGCCTGCGCGAGATCGCCGCCAACTCCGAGTTCAGCCACGGCGTCGTGCACTACTACTTCGACGACAAGCTGGAGCTCATCGTCTACTGCGTGCGCTACTACAAGGCCCGCTGCGTGAGCCGGTACGACGAGGTCATCGCGTCCTCGACCACGGCCGACGAGCTGGTGGAGGGCTTCGCGGCCAAGCTGGTGGAGACGATCTCCGACGAGGCCCCGATGCACCGGCTCTGGTACGACCTGCGCACCCAGAGCATGTTCGAGGCGTCGCTGCGCGAGGCCGTCACCATGATCGACAAAACGCTGGAGGAGATGATCTGGCGCGTCGTCCGCCGGTACTCGGAGCTGTCCGGGGTGCCGGCCGGGCGCACGCCCGCGGCCGCGTACGGGCTGCTGGACGGGATCTTCCAGCAGGCCCTGCTCGGGCACCTGACCGGCCGGGCCGGTGCGCTGGCGGACCTGGCCGACCAGGTCCGCGAGCTCATGCCCTTCCTGCTGGAGCCGGCCGCCGGCCCGGCGGCTCAGGACCAGACGCGGATGCGGTTGCCGTCCGGGTCGGCCAGGTAGGCGACGCGCTGGCCGTTGGGGGCCACCATCGGCTCCACCCGCACCCGGACGCCGTCGGTGCGCAGCGTGGCGACGGCCTTGTCGGTGTCGTCGGCGCCCAGGGCCAGCTCGAACGGCTCGCCCCGGGTGGCCGGCAGGCCGTACGCGCCGATGGCGTCCAGAGTGGACAGTGCCACGACCGCGCCGCCGAGGCGCAGCTCCACGTGCAGCGGCGCGCCGGCGCGGGGATAGCGGAAGGTCTCGGTGAAGCCGAGCCGGTCCCGGTAGAACGCCAGGGACGCGTCCAGGTCGGCGCAGTACAGGGTGGTCAGGCAGTCGCGGAACATGGGTCCTCCTCGGGTTCCCCTCATGACGAACGGGCCGGGGCCGGATCGACGGCGGTGGCGATCCGGCGTACGGCCTCGTGCAGGCGGTCGGGCGGGTGGGCGGCGTAGCCCAGGACCAGACCGGGCGGGCCGGGAGCCACGCGGTGCAGGGACAGCGGCTGCACGGCGACGCCGCGCTCCCGGATCGCGGCGGCCGCGGCGGCGTCGTCGGTGCCGTCCGGCAGCAGCACGACCAGGTGCAGGCCGGCGGCGACACCGGCCACCCGGGCGGCCGGCAGGTGCTCGCGCAGGGCCGCCAGCACGGCGTCGCGGCGGCGGCGCTGCCGGGTCCGGACCAGCCGCAGGTGCCGGTCGTAGGCGCCGGTGGCGAGCAGGTGGGCCAGCACCAGCTGCGGCAGGGCCGGGCTGCCGAGGTCGCTGGCGTGCTTGGCCGCCACCAGGTCGGCGTGCAGGTGCGGCGGCGGGACGAGCCAGCCCAGGCGGAGCCCGGGGGCCAGCGACTTCGAGGTGCTGCCGGTGTGGGCGACCCGGTCCGGGGCGGCGGCGTGCAGGGCCGGCACCGGGGCGCGGTCGTAGCGGTGCTCGGCGTCGTAGTCGTCCTCGATGACGAGACCGCCCCAGTCCAGCAGGGCCCGGCGGCGGTCGGGGGCCAGCACCACGCCGGTCGGGAACTGGTGCGCCGGGGTGACCACGGCCGTGTCCACTGTCGACAGTCCACTCACGACCAGGCCGTGGTCGTCGACCGGCACCGGGACGGTGGTCAGGCCCCAGTGCTGCAGCTCCTCGCGGGCGCCGCGGGAGCCCGGGTCCTCGACCGCGACGGCCCGGGTGCCGCGGGCGACCAGCGTCTGGGCCAGCAGGGCCAGCGACTGGGCCACGCCGGCCACCACGATCAGCTCGTCCGGGCCGGCGCGCAGGCCCCGCATCCGGGCCAGCCAGCCGGCCAGCTCGGTGCGCAGCCGGAAGTTGCCGCGGGGGTCGCCGTAGCCGAGGTCGGCCGTGGTCACGCTGCCGAGCACGGCCCGCTCCGCCCGCAACCAGGCCGCCCGCGGGAACGCGGCCAGATCCGGCACCCCCGGCGCCAGATCGATCTCCACGGTCTTTCCGCCCCCGCCCACCCACCCCCCGAACCCGCCGGCTGCGCCGGTCGGGCTGCCTGCGCCGGCTGGGCCGGCTGGGCCGGCTGGGCCGGCTGGGCCGCTCGCGCCGGGTGCGCCGGCCCCGCCGCCTCCGCCGGCCGCGTCGGCCGGGTGGGGCGGGCCGCCGGGCCGGGCGACCCTCGCTTGTCCGGCCCCGCCAACGGGCCCGCCCGCGGGCGGGGGTGGCGGCGCGGCGACGATGGTGCCGGCGCCGGTGCGGGCGGTGACGAGGCCCTCGTCGGCCAGCCGGCGGTAGGCCTCGACGACGACCCCGCGGGCGACCCCGAGATCGCCGGCCAGCGTGCGGGTCGGCGGCAGTCGCGACCCGGCCGGCAGCCGCCCGTCGGCGACCGCGGCCCGCAGCTGCGCCACCAGCCAGCTGGTGCGCTCGCGGGCCGGCGGCACCAGCCCCAGAAAGTCCGTACCGGGCATTGGTCCATCGTACGGGCGCCGGATTGGACCTTCCGAGGGGACCAAGGATCGCCGACGGTGGGCCCATGACACCCGTCGTGCTGGGCGCCGCCGCGATGGCCGCCGTCGGCGGCAGCGCCGCCGTCTCCGCCACCCTCGGCGACGCGCCGCTGTGCTCCGCCCAGTCCCTGCGCTACGCCCTGGCCTGCCTGCTGCTGCTCGGCATCGCCCGGGCCACCGGCCGCCGGGTGCCCCGGCCCCGCGGCACCGAGTGGCTGTGGCTGGCCGGCGTGACCGCCACCGGGCTGGTCCTGTTCAACGTCGCCCTGGTGCACGGGGCCAGGCACGCGGAGCCGGCCCTGCTCGGCGTGGCCGTGGCCGGCACCCCGCTGCTGCTGGCCGTGGCCGGCTCGGTGATGGCCGGCCGCCGCCCCACCGCCCGGATCGCGCTCTCGGCCGGGATCGTCACCGCCGGGGCCGCCCTGGTCCAGGGCACCGGCCGGGGCGACGGCATCGGCGTGGTCTGGGCCGTCGTGGTGCTGGCCTGCGAGGCGTCGTTCACGCTGCTGGCCGTGCCGGTGCTGGGCCGGCTCGGTCCCTGGGGCGTCTCGGTGCACACCACCTGGCTGGCCGCCGTCGCCTTCGGCGTCGCCGCCCCCGTGCTCGACACCGGCACCCTGGACGCCGGCGACCTGGCCGCGATCGGCTACCTGGCCGTCGCGGTCACCGCGGTCGCCTTCGTGCTCTGGTACGGCGCGGTCGCCCGGCTCGGCGCCGACCGGGCCGGGCTGCTGACCGGGGTCGCCCCGGTCGCCGCGGCCGCCGCGGGCGTCGCCCTGGGCCTGCCGGTGCCCGGCCCGGCGGTCTGGCTCGGCATCGCCGGCGTGGTCGCGGGGCTGGTGCTGGGCCTGCGGAGGCCGCCCGTCCCCGTAACGTTGCACACTCGTCACTCGCGTCCAACCGCCCGAGCAGGCAGACTCCGGACCGCGGCGGGGCAACTGCCACGCCGCTGGCATCCAGCGGAGGACTCGTGACGAAACCATTCGTGCGCAGGACCGCGGTGCTCGCGGCGGCCACCCTCGCCGCCGTCGGCATCGCCTCGGCCGCCCCGGCGAACGCGGCCCCGACGGCGACGGCCGCCGCCACCACCAGTGTCCGGCTGATCTCCCTCAACGACTTCCACGGCAACCTGCAGCCGCCGTCGGGGTCCTCCGGGCGGGTCACGCTGGCCGACGGCACGACCGTCGACGCCGGCGGCGCCGCGTACGTCGCCACCCACGTCAAGCAGCTGCGGGCGGCGGTCCCGAACTCGGTGGTGCTCAGCGCCGGCGACAACATCGGCGCCTCGCCGCTGCCGAGCGCGCTGTTCCACGACGAGCCGACGATCGCCTTCCTCAACGCCATCGGCGTGACCGCGTCCGCGGTCGGCAACCACGAGTTCGACGAGGGCTACAAGGAGCTGCTGCGCATCCAGTTCGGCGGCTGCCACCCGGTCGATGGCTGCCAGTTCACCCCGACGTACGGCGGGGCGAAGTTCGCCTACCTCGGCGCCAACGTCTACTTCGACAACGGCCTGCCGGCGGTGCTGCCGTTCACGGTCAAGTTCTCCGGCGGCGTCCCGATCGGGATCATCGGCGCCACGCTCAAGGGCGTGCCGGACGTGGTCACCCCGGAGGCGATCAAGGGGCTGAAGTTCGGCGACGAGGTCCAGGCGATCAACCGCACCTCGAAGCTGCTGGACCGGCTCGGCATCCGCGCACAGGTCGTCACCATGCACCAGGGCGACACCGCGACCACCGGCGGCCCGGACGCCTGCAACCTCGTCCCGGGCGGCCTGGCCACCGCGATCGCCGCGGCCACCAGCCCGAGCGTGGACGCGTTCTTCACCGGCCACAGCCACCAGCCGTACAACTGCTCGCTGCTCGACCCGGCCGGCAACCGGCGCCCGGTCATGCAGGCCTCGTCGTTCGGCCGGCTGCTGTCGGTGGTCGACCTGACCATCGACACGAAGACCCGGGACGTGGTGCGGTCGGCGACCGTCGCCCACAACCAGATCGTCACCCGCACGGTCACCCCCGACCCGGCCGTGCAGGCCATCGTGGACTCGGCCGTGACCAAGTCGGCGCCGATCGCCAACCGCCAGGTCGGCACCATCACCGCCGACCTGACCCGGTCCGCGGCGCCGTCGGGGGAGACCCCGCTCGGTGACGTGATCGCGGACGCCCAGCTGGCCGCCACGACCGGCGCCGGCGCCCAGATCGCGATGACCAACCCGGGCGGCATCCGGGCCGACCTGACCTACGCGTCGTCGCCGGCCGGCGAGGGCAACGGGGTCGTGACGTACGGCGAGGCGTTCCAGGTGCAGCCGTTCGGCAACATCATGCAGACGATCACGCTGACCGGTGACCAGCTCGACGCGGTGCTGGAGCAGCAGTGGTCGCCGGCGCGGATCTTCATCCTGCAGATCTCGTCGACGCTGCACTACACACAGACCCTGGGCAACCCCATCGGGGACCGGGTCTCGAACATCACCGTGGGCGGTGTCCCGGTCACCCCGACCGGCACCTACCGGGTGTCGGTGAACAACTTCCTCGCCGCCGGCGGGGACGGGTTCACCGGCTTCACCGCCGGCACCGACCTGACCGGCGGTCCGATCGACATCGACGCGTTCACCGCCTACCTGACCGCCCACCCCAACCTCAGCCCGCCCCCGGCCGACCGGATCACGGTCGCCTAATTCCCGTACGGCCCGTCCGGCCCCGTACCCGTCCCGGGTGCGGGGCCGGCGGCGTCCCCGGCCCGGCCGGCGGGCGGGGTCACGGGGTCACAGCGTCGGTGGCGCGGGTGAGCAGGGCGTCCATCTCCGGGCCGGCCGGGCGGGCCGAGCCGGGGTCGCCGGCGGTGAGATCCAGGCCCAGTTCCCGGGCGGTACGCCGGTAGGCCGGCGGCACCGGCAGGCCCAGGGTCAGCCGCAGCCGCTGCCACTCGGCCGCCAGCGCCGCCGCCGTCCCGGTGTCGCCCCGGCCGGCCCGGATGGCCGCGGCCACCAGCACGCCGCCGAGCACGATCTCGCCCTGCCGGTCCGACCGCAGCGCGGTCAGCCCCTCCCGCAGCACCGCCGCGGCCCCCGGCCGACCCAGCCGGCGCATCGCCTCGGCCAGCGGCACGTTGAGCACCGGGGCCTTGCGCCGGTCCTCCGGCGACCCCCCGGCCAGCGCCCGCAGGTCGGCTCGGACGTGCTCGTACGTGTCCGGGCCGGCGTCCAGCGCCAGCAGCACGTCGGCCAGGGTCAGCCGCAGCCGGAACCGGCGGGCCGCGCCCAGCCCGTCCGCGGTGGCCAGCGCGTCGGCCAGGGCGGCCCGGGCGGCCGGCTCGTCCCCTCGCAGCGCCGCCAGCCGGGCCCGCTGACCGTGGTGGTCGGCGGTCAGCCAGCCCGCCACCCGCCGGACCAGCGCGCCCAGCTCGGCCGACACCGCTTCGGCCCGCTGCGTCCGCCCGTACTGCAGCTCGATGTCGACGACCACGCTCAGCGCCGCGGCGTGGTGGTCGTCCGGGCAGGACGCGGCCTCGGCCAGCAGCCGGTCGGTCCGGCCCAGCACGGCCGGGTCGAGCGTGCCCAGCTCCACCAGCGACGTCATCCCGATCAGGTCGATCCGCTCGGCCGTGGTCAGCGCGTCGGCGTCCTCCAGGGCCGCCCGCAGCTGGGCCTGCCCGGCCGCCATGTCGCCCAGCACCGACAGCAGCTGCCCCCGGCTGGTCCGGGCCAGCGCCCGAAGCCGGGGCGGGCAGCGGTCGCCGAGCTGGTCGACCACGGCCAGCCAGCGCTCGCCGTTGGCGACGTAGCCCGGAGTGACGTTCCAGCAATCGGCCAGCAGGTGGGCCAGCTGCACGACCTCGACGCAGTGCCGGGCCTCGACCCCGCCGGCCAGCGCGTGCTCGGCGTTGACGAGGTCGTCCGACATGGCCCGGGCCGCCGCCAGCCGGTCGCCGAAGGCCGGGATCTCGTTGAGCGCCCGGCCCCGCTGCAGCCAGTGCTCCAGGTGCCGGCGCCGGGTCGCGACCAGCTCGCCCGAGCCGGCCAGCCGGAGGGCGGCGTAGTCCCGGATGGTGCGGAGCATGACGTACCGGCCGCCGCCCGGCACGGCCTGCAGCAGCGACCGGTCCACCAGCTGGGCCGCGATCGCGACCGGGTCGCCCGGCACCGACACGACCGCCTCGACCGCCTCCGGGCCGAACGCCCCGCGGAAGACCGACAGCTGGGCCAGCGCCCGCTGCTCGCTGTCGTCCAGCAGCCGGTACGACCAGTCGATCGTGTCCTCCAGCGTGCGCCGCCCGCTCGGGCCGGGCACGGCCGAGGTGAGCAGGTCGAGGACGACCCGGTCGCGGTCGAGCCGGTCGGCCAGCTGCGGCACGGTCAGCGCCCGGACCCGGGCCGCGGCCAGCTCCAGCGCCAGGGGCAGCCCGTCCAGCCGGCGGCAGACCCGGCCGACCGCGGCGGCGTCGGACAGGTCGGCGGTCGGCAGCGCCTCCCGGGTGCGGCGGCGGAACAGCACCGCGGCCGGGGCCCGGTCGTCGCTCTCGTCGGCCGGCGTCCGCAGCGGCCGCAGCCGCCACACCAGCTCCTCCGACACCCCCAGCGGCTCCCGCGAGGTGACCAGCACGGTCAGCCCCGGGCAGCCGCCGCGCAGCCGGATCACCGCGTCGGCGACGGCCTCGGCCAGGTGCTCGGCGTTGTCCACGACGAGCAGCTGGCCCCCGGACAGCTCCCGCTCGATCGCCTCCAGGGTCTCCTCGACCCCGCCCACCTCGACCTGCAGGGTGCTGGCCAGCGCCGGCACCAGCTGCGCGGCCGTGGCCAGCGAAGCCAGTCCGAGCACGGTCACCGACCGGCCGGTGGCGGCCGCGGCCGCCAGCGCGATCGCGGTCTTGCCGCAGCCGCCGGGACCGGTGACGGTGACCAGGTCGTGGTCGCGCAGCTCGGCGGTCAGCTCGGCCAGCTCGCCCTCCCGGCCGACCAGCTCGCGCAGGTGGCTGCGGGGACCGCGCCAGACCCGGCCGGGCTCGGCCGCCGGCACCGGCCGGTACTGCTCGAACAGCCGGCGGCGGTCCCGGTCGGTCAGCTCGAAGGCGTCGGCCAGCGCGTCCAGCGAGGCCCGGCGGGGCCGGCCGACCAGCCCCCGCTCCAAGTTGCTGAGCCCGCGCACGCTCATCCCGGCGCGCTTGGCCGCCTCCTCCTGGGTGAGCCCGGCCGCCTCCCGCAGAACGACGATCAGCGTCCTGGACGGCGACTCTCGCCCGCTCACGGACCGAGCGTAACCGGTGCCTACGCGCCGATCATGCCGGCAGCGAGACCTCCCGGATCGGCCGGTGGGTGGCCGCGGTGACGGCGATCCCGGCCACCACCAGCTGGGCCGCGAGCAGCCACTGGTTGAGGAAGCTCTGCTTGTTGGCCAGCGCGAAGGCGGCCAGCACCAGCCCGCTGCCCAGCAGCAGGGCCCCCGGGGTGCGCGGCAGCCCTCGCACGATCAGCACGTACGCGGCCGCGACCAGGGCCAGGACCGCGGCCGTGCGCAGCGGACCCGGGATCAGCTGCCAGATCGACAGCGAGTCGGTCCGGGCCGGCAGATTGACGAAGAATGCGACCACGCAGTGCCAGAACCGCTCCGGGTTCGCCAGGAAGAACGGCAGCGTGACCGCGGCCGCCCCGGCCGCCGCCCCGAGCGCCCGGCGCGGCCCGAAGGACGGCCACAGCGCCCACAGCGGCAACAGCAGCACCACGTGCTGCTTGGTGCCCAGCGCGACCGCGAAGCAGGCCGCCGCCCACCACGGCCGGCGCACCGCGACCAGCACGGCCGCGGCGGCCAGCGCGCCGAACACGATCGACTCGTTCCAGGCCTGCTGCACGTCGTACAGGGAGCCGGGCAGGGTGCCGGCCAGCACCGCCAGCGGCACGGCCCCGGGCCGGCCGCTGCGGACGGCCAGCCAGACCAGCGCCGCCACCCCGGCCAGCAGCACCGCGGCCTCGGCCCAGCGCACGTCGCCGAGCAGCAGCCGGCCCGGCAGCGGCACCAGGAAGGTGCCCGGCAGGTAGTTGAAGCAGTCGTTGACCTGGCCGGCCGGCACCCCGGCGAAGACCATGTCGTACGGGTTGCGCCCGTGCACCACGCCCTCGGCCGCGCCCTGCAGGATCGGCCAGACGTCGATGACCGGCTTCGACCCCGCCACCACCAGCCCGTACGCGACTCCGAGGCCGGCCACCGCGACGACGGCGAGCTGCCGGCGGCGGACGTACAGCAGTACCGCGCCCAGCACGGTGACCGCGATGGCGACGTAGACCCCGGCCCGCAGGGCCCAGGTCCGCTCGACCACGTTCATGTACGGCGGCTTGATCAGCTGGCCCACCACCGCCAGCGCCAGCGCGGCCAGGATCGCGGGGCGGGACGGCGCCGACCGGGCCGCGCCCAGCCAGACCGCGGCCGCCAGCACGAGGACGCACACGGCCAGCAGCGCCACCCCGAAGGCGGTGTAGACCGCGTGCCGGCTGACCGACCCGGCCACCAGCACGGCCGCGATCAGCGCGGCGTCGGCGGGCCGGACCGTCAGCCGCCGGGTCTGCGTCGCGGTCACCGGGGAGCCGGTTCCCGCCGGGTCAGCACCAGGATCCGGCGCACGGTCAGCACGGTGATGAGCACCAGGATCCCGTTGCGGGCCAGCAGCAGCAGCGCGCCGATCACGTTGGCCCAGTTGGGGCCGGTGATCATGCCGTACCCGATCGGATAGATGATCTGGGTGATCGCGCAGCCGACCAGCAGCAGCAGGTTGAGCCGGGGCAGCAGCGGCTCGTCCGGGGCGGTCGCGCCCAGCGCGGCCAGCGCGCCGCCGATCCAGAGCAGGTACTGCGGGCTCAGCGTCTTGTTGGGCACGATCAGCAGGCAGGCGGCGGCGATCGCGAGCAGCCCGACCAGCGCCGGTGAGGCCTGACCGGCCTGCCAGGACCGCCACCACAGCCACACCAGCAGCAGCACGCAGGCCACCGTCGCCACCGTGGACAGGTGCAGCAGGGTGCCCGTCCCCGGTCCCTCGACCTGGAAGGCCATGAACTGCGTGTACGGCGTGGACCAGGTGGCCGAGTCGAAGCAGCGCAGGAACAGCAGCGGCACCGCCCACACCGTCTCCAGCTGCAGCCCGCGGTCGCCCTGCCAGGTCAGCGGGGACAGCAGCCGCGTCGTGCCGCCCGCGGCCAGGGTCACCGCCACCGCGACCACCCCGGTCAGCGCGAACCCGGCCAGCACCCGGACCGGCCGCTCCCGCCGGACCAGCAGGGCCGGCAGCAGCGCGGCCGGCCACAGCTTCACCGCGGCCCCGGCGGCGGCCAGCACCCCGGACGCGGCCGGCCGGCGCGCCGCCAGCGCCAGCACCGCGAACCCGGCCAGCGCCGCCGACACCAGGTCGAAGCGGGTGAAGGTGAGCGGGCCGAGCAGCGGCACCAGCACCAGCCACATCCGTACGCCGGCCCCGCGCCCGGTCCGCCACAGCGCCCCCACGAACGCGGCGTCGATGAGCAGCATCAGCGCCACGAAGATCGACGCGTACGTCCACGGGGTCAGCTCCGAGAGCCAGCGCGGGGTCAGGAAGACCGCGAACGCCGGGAGCGGATACTCCCGCAGCGTCTCAGTGACCGGCGTGCCCCGGAACATCGCGTCGAGCTGGTTGCCGTAGTAGTAGACGTCCCGGATGATCCCGTGCTCGGCCGGCGTGGCCAGCACCAGCAGCGTTATCACCCGGGTGACGACCCACCAGGCGGCCAGCTCGGCCAGGGTGGCGGGTCCCCGCAGGAGCCGTCGGGCCGGGCCCGCGCGACGCTCCTCGGCAACACTCACCTGTACATCGTGCCGGGCCGGACGGGCCCGGGAGAAACCGGGGCTACTGGTGCCCACACCCGGCGAGGTCGACGCCGCGGGCTTGCAGCCAGTCCATGGGGTCGGCCTTCTCGCCGCTCTCGGTGCCCACCCGGACCTCGAAGTGCAGGTGGTAGCCGGTGCTCTCGCCCTCGCTGCCGACCAGGCCGATGAGCTGCCCGGCCTTGACCTTCTCGCCCTTCTGGACGAGGTACTTCTCCTCGTGGCCGTACACGGTGATGGTGCCGTCGGCGTGCTCGATCATGATCACGTTGCCGTAGCCGTTCATCGGGCCGGCCTCGATCACGACGCCGTCGCCGGCCGCGTGGAACGGGGTGCCCTGCGGGGCGGCCATGTCCACGCCGTAGTGGAAGGTGCCCCAGCGCGGCTCGAAGCAGGACGAGATCGTGAACTTGCCGGCCGCGATAGGCAGCAGCCACTTGGGCCGGGCCGCCTCGATCAGCGCGACCTGGCGGGCTGCCGCGGCCCGGCTGGCCTGGATCGACGCCACCCGGTTGCGGGCGCTGGCGGCGGCCAGCATGGTCCGGCCGTTGAGCGGGACCTCGGCCGCGACCCCCTTCGGGAGCGGGTCGGGCCCGCCCATGCCCAGCGCGGTGTCGGGCGCCTGCAGCGAGGTGACGCTGGCCGCCATCGACGACAGGCCGTCGCCCGAGGCCGCGGCGGTGGACAGCGCGGCGGCGGTGGCGCCGACCACAGCCGAGGCGAGGACGGCCGGAGCCTTGTGGTGCGGGGGCCTGATGGCCCGGTGTCGGCCCTGTCGGCCCTCGGGCCGGCTGTGACGCGACAAGGCTGAACCCTTCGCCCGGGGACGTGGAGTGACGATGCGGCGCGGTGATCTTGTCCTGCCTCGACCGCGAGACCGGACCGTAATCGGGCGCCGTCGCGAAGGCAAACATCCGTAAGGACTGTCACCCGAACGGCCGCTGCTCCCTGCCCGTTCGGATACTGTGCGGCGTCAATCGCAGCCGGAGGGTGCCGGGGAGCCGTCCTGGTCGAGATGTACCAGGGCCCGGGTCACGATCCGGGCCACCTGCGGGGTGGCCGGCAGCGACATGTGCCCGATGCCGCGGACCAGCACGCTCGTCGCGTGCAGGTCGTGGTGCACGATCCGGGCGCTGGTCTTGGGATAGATGAGCTGGTCGAGGTCGCTCCAGACGGCCAGGAACCGGGTCCGGCAGCCTGGCGCCGGCCGGGCCAGCTCGGCGATCAGGTCCGAGCCCGGGCGCAGCTGGCGGCACAGCCGCAGCGGCAGGATCCGGGCCGCGTCGGTGCCGCCGTGCGGCGCGCCCAGGGTGACCAGGGTGTGCACCCGGGCGTCGCCGCCCTGGCACTGGACGTGGTGCCGCGCGACCACGCCGCCGAGCGAGTGGGCGACGACGTGGACGCGGTCGTAGCCCGTCCGCTCGCAGACCTCCTCGACCGCCCGGCCCAGCGTGGCCGCCGCGGCCCGGACGTCGGAGGTGAACACGCTGTAGTTGACCGTCCGGACCTGGCCGAAGCCGCAGCGGCGCAGCGACCGGCGCAGCACGGTGAAGATCGACCGGTTGTCGATCATGCCGTGGACCAGCAGCACCGGGGTGGCGGCGGCCGCGGCGTCGTGCGCGAGCAGGCCGCGGTGTTGCGGGGACAGGTCGTCGACCCGGTGCGGCTCATGCGCGTCCCTGGCCCGCTCGGGGCGGACGCCGAGCGGGTAGAGCGCGGCGTGGGCGGCCAGCCAGGCGACCTCGGTGCCGGCGCCGCGCAGGGTCCGGGCCAGGTGCGGGCGCGGGTCGTCCGCCCCGGTGTCCTTCTCGCCCAGCACCGCCATGACCGTCAGCCGTTCGCTCGGTTGCCTCCTCAATTGTCCTCTACCCGGCTCGCGGCGGCGATAGCCCGGAATGCGACTGTTACCGGCCGGTGACGCCCGCGCTGGTGCACGGGTGGGGGCGTTCTCTTGCTAGCGTCGGCGCCCGTGAGCACGCCCAGGAAGACCGCGGCCAAGACGGGCGGGGCCACCGGGAAGCAGCCGGCGGCCCGGAAGGCGCCGCCCGCGGGGGCGGCGGGCGCGGGTCCGAAGGGGGCGGCGCCCGCGAAGGGGGCCGGTCCGAAGAAGACTGCTTCGCAGGGTCCGAAGGGGGCCGGCAAGAGAGGCGTGCCGGCGCCGCCGGGGCCGGAGCTCGTGGTCGGGACCGTGCCGCCGCTGGCCCGGGTGGCCGGCGGGCTGGCCGTGCTCGCGGCCGTGCTGCTGCTGATCGCGCCGGCGTTCCCGCTGGCCCGCGTGGGCGGGGCCGACGTGGGCGGGCCGGGCAACCTGTGGGCGTTCGTGCCGGCGCTGCCGCTGGTGGCGCTGATCGCCGCGGCCGGCGCGCTGGCCGGCACCGGCAGGCTGCCGCGGCTCGGCCTGGCCGTGCTGTTCCCGACCGGCACTCTCGCCGCCGGCCTGCTGCTGCAGACGGCCGGCCTGCTGCGCACCGGCAGCCACAGCACCCTGGACCTGCCGCTGGGCATCGGCACCAGCGCCCGCTACGAGGCCGGCCCCGGCCTGGTCGTGCACGCCGTGGCGTACGGGCTGCTGGTGGTCGCGGCCGTGCTGGCCGCCGCGGCCTGGCCGCGCACGATCATGGAGGACGGCGGCGACCTGGACCCGCGCCGGCCCCGGCTGGCGGCCTGGGGGCTGGCGATCGGGGTGCTGACCGCGCTGGTGCTGGGCATGGCGCCGTACTCGTCCTCGATCGCGCCCGGCGCCCCGACCCTGCCCGAGCGGGACGGCCTGGACCTGCTCGGCGCGCTCGTGCTCACGCTGGGGGCGGCGGCCTGGGCCGTGCTGGCGGCGACCCTGCGGCCCCGGCTGGCCGTCGTCGGCGCGTACGCCGGGCTGGCCGCGACGCTGCTCACCGTGGGCCTGGCCAACGCCCTGCTGGTGGCCCGCTCGGACGGTCTCGGCACCAGTGCCGGCGGCGTCGGCATCCTGCTGGCGGCGCTCGCCGTCGCCGTGCTGACCCTGGTTTCGGCCCGGCTGGGAAGGCTTAGAGTGAGCCGGTGAGCGAGCGGATCCGGGTGGTGGTGGCCAAGCCCGGGCTGGACGGGCACGACCGCGGGGCCAAGGTCGTCGCCCGGGCCCTGCGCGACGCGGGCATGGAGGTCGTCTACACCGGCCTGCACCAGACCCCGGAGCAGATCGTGGAGACCACGATCCAGGAGGACGCCGACGCCGTCGGCCTGTCCGTGCTCTCCGGCGCCCACATGACCCTGTTCCGCCGGGTGGTCGAGCTGCTGCGCGAGCGCGGCGCCGACGACGTGGTCGTCTTCGGCGGCGGGATCATCCCGGCCGACGACTTCGCCCCGCTGGCCGAGCTGGGCGTGGCCAAGGTCTTCACCCCCGGCGCGACCACGACCGAGATCGTCGACTGGGTCCGCGAGCACGTCGCGGTCGAGTCGGTCTAGTCGGGGTCGGCCCGCCACAGCTCGACCGACAGCGGGGTCAGCCCGGTCGGCACGCTCAGCAGCAGCCGCTGGTACTCCTCGGTGTCCAGGTCCACGATCTGCCGCTGCGGCGCGCTGGTGAGCCCGGGCAGCGGCTGGCCGGACTGGGCCACCAGCACCGGCACCCCGCCCGCGGCCCGCACCCGGGCCACCACGTCAGTGATCTGGGCCCGGGTGGCGACGTCGTCGGTGCCGGTGCTCGGCACCCCGAACGCCGGCACGTCGCAGGCCTCCCGCAGCACCGCGGTCCACTCCTGCCGGGCCCGGGCGTCGACCATCAGCGCGACCTCGCCCGGCCCGAACGCGGCGCAGGCGGTCTCGACCGCGGCCGGCTCGCCGGCCTCGGTCCGGGTCGGGGCCAGGTGCCGGGAGCCGGCCACCGGTGGCACCAGCAGCACGACCAGCCCGGCCGCGAGCGCCGGCCGGCCCCACCGCCGTACGGCGACCGCGACCGACCAGACCGCCAGCAGCGTCACGACCGGTAGCACGGTCGGCACCAGCCGCCGGTCGGCCCAGGGATGGTCGGGGGTGATGCCGGGGCTCCACAGCACCGACAGCGCCGACACGAACGGCAGCCCGATGCCGAGGATCCAGCGCGCCGCCGGGCGGCCGAGCAGGTCGGTCCGGCCCAGCACGGCCTGCCGGACCAGCACCACCGCGCCGAGGGCGGCCAGCCCCAGCGCCGGCCACCCGGCGAACCAGGCCACCCACTGCACGGACAGCTCGCTGTAGTTGCGGGTGCCCTGCACGGGCAGGCCCTGGGCCTGCTGCAGGCCGGCGATGAAGACGTCGGTGCCCTTGCCGACGCCGACCCCGAGGTGCCACCACGGCCGCAGGCCGAGGGCGACCAGCACCACCGCGACCCCGGCCCCGGCGGCGGTCCCGGCCCAGGCCGGCAGCCGGGACGGCGCCCACCGCCGCCCGGCCGGCACCGCGACGAGGGCCAGCACGGCCAGCGCGGCCCCGCCCAGGGCGGCCGTGCGGACCAGTGCCCCCAGGTCGGTGACGTAGGCCCGGGCCGGCCCGTGCGCGTCGACCACCCCGTACGCGGTCCCGGCGGCGGCACCGAGCAGCAGCGGCCACCAGCCCGGGTTGCGCCGGTACGCCAGCCAGCCGATCACCGGGATGAGCAGCGCGATGTCCCGGACGGCGTCGATCCGGACCAGCAGTCCCAGCCCGACCAGCAGCCCGGCCAGCGCGGCCAGCCGCCGGTGCGACCCGGCGACCGCGTCCAGCAGCAGGCCCAGCGCCGAGAGCAGCAGCAGCTGCGCGAGCGGCTCGCTGTACGTGGCCCGGAAGGTCAGCAGCATCGGCAGGGTCAGCGCCAGCACCAGCGCGGCCGGCGGCGCCCACCGCGCCCCCAGCAGGCGGGCGGCCAACCCCGCGAAGGCCAGCACCGCGCAGCCCCCGATCAGCGCCGGGACCAGCAGCAGCATGCCCCAGCCGGTGCCCCAGCCGAACGGCGCCAGGGTCAGCGCGGTGCCGGACATGAACTGGGTGGTGAGGTTCTCCCCGCTCGGGTAGAGGCCCTGGGCCGTGGCCGACACGACCCGGTCGGGGCTGCCGCCGATGTACTCCAGCTGGCCCGGGATGGTGAAGCCGCCGGTGTCGGCGATCCAGCGGGCGAACAGCGCGTACACGCCGGAGTCGCGGCGCAGCACCACGTGCCCGGCCGCGTGCGCGGCGGTGTAGGCGGTGAACCCGGCGGCGACCACCGCGGTCGAGACCACCGTCCACCAAGGGGTGTCCGGCACGGCCGGCAGCCGGCGCGCGGCCGCCAGCAGCCCGACCACCACCACGGCGGCCAGCGGCAGCGCGACCAGCGGGCGGGCGTGCCCGGCCAGCGCCAGCGGGTACGCCGCCAGCAGCCAGCCCGCCACCACCAGGGCCGGCGCGACCGAGGCGACGGCGAGGACCCGGCCCGCGTCGAGCCGGCGGATGACCGGGTTGCCCCGGGCGGTCAGGGGCTCCGCGACCGCAGTGATGTCCACCCCCACGCAGCGCACCCTAAAGCGTCAGACCAAGCGCCCGCGGCCGGGCGGTGTGACGGACGCGACGCGCTTGCCTCGTCCGCGTGTCGATACCCTCCCCGGCGGGACCTCATGGCGCCCGGCTTCCGGGCGCGGCCAGCGGTGCCCTCGGCGTGGAGGGATGACGACGTGGACCTGTACGAGTACCAGGCGAAGCAGCTCTTCGCCGCGCACGGTGTGCCGATCATGCCCGGGGAGGTGGCCGACACCCCCGAGGAGGCGAAGGCCATCGCCGCGCGGTTCGGCACCGCCGTGGTGGTGAAGGCGCAGGTGAAGACCGGCGGCCGGGGCAAGGCGGGCGGGGTCAAGTTCGCCACCGACCCGGACGCGGCGGCCGAGAAGGCTGCGGCGATCCTCGGCCTGGACATCAAGGGCCACGTGGTCCACCGGGTGCTGGTCACCGAGGGCGCCGACATCGACAAGGAGTACTACGTCTCCTTCCTGCTCGACCGGGCCAACCGGACGTACCTGGCCATGGCCTCGGTCGAGGGCGGCATGGAGATCGAGGAGCTCGCGGTCGAGCGGCCGGAGGCGCTGGCCCGGGTCCCGGTCGACCCGATCGACGGCGTGGACGCGGCCAAGGCGGCCGAGATCGCCGACGCGGCCGGCTTCCCGGCCGACGTGCGCCACCAGGTGATCGAGATCCTGATCAAGCTGTGGGACACGTTCACCGCCGAGGACGCCACCCTGGTCGAGGTCAACCCGCTGGTCCGGACGCCCGACGGCCAGGTCGTGGCGCTGGACGGCAAGGTCACCCTGGACGACAACGCCAGCTTCCGGCACGCCGAGTCGGTGGCGGGCTTCGAGGACCCGTCCGCGGCCGACCCGCTGGAGCAGAAGGCCAAGGAGAAGGACCTCAACTACGTCAAGCTCGACGGCGAGGTCGGCATCATCGGCAACGGCGCCGGCCTGGTCATGTCCACCCTGGACGTGGTGGCGTACGCGGGGGAGCGGCACGGC
>DATDKW010000306.1:0-8193 GCA_036519715.1 Mycobacteriales bacterium | reverse complement strand
CGACGAGATCGTCATCACCGAGATGGAGCACCACTCGAACATCGTGCCGTGGCAGCTGCTGGCTCAGCGGACCGGCGCGACGCTGCGCTGGTTCGGGATCACCGACGAGGGCCGGCTGGACCTGTCGAACATCGACGACCTCATCACGCCGCGGACCAAGGTCGTCTCGCTGGTGCACGTGTCCAACACGCTGGGCACGCTCAACCCGGTCGCCCTGATCGCCGAGCGGGCCCACCAGGCCGGCGCGGTCGTGGTGGTCGACGGCTCCCAGGCCGTGCCGCAGCTGCCGGTCGACGTGGCCGCCCTCGGCGCCGACTTCTACGTCTTCACCGGGCACAAGATCTGCGGCCCGACCGGCATCGGCGTGCTCTGGGGCCGGCGCGAGCTGTTGGAGCAGCTGCCGCCGTTCCTGGGCGGCGGCGAGATGATCGAGACGGTGAAGATGACCGGCTCGACGTACGCGCCGCTGCCGTACAAGTTCGAGGCCGGGACGATGCCGATCACCGAGGCGGTCGGGCTGGGCGCGGCCGTCGACTACCTGACCGGCATCGGGATGGCCGAGATCGCCGCCCACGAGCTCGACATCACGACGTATGCGCTGGAGCGGCTGCACGACGTCCCGGGCCTGACGATCATCGGCCCGGACACCCCGGTCGACCGCGGCGGCGCGGTCAGCTTCAGCGTCGAGGGGATCCACCCGCACGACGTGGCCCAGGTGCTGGACTCGGCCGGGGTCGCGGTGCGGGCGGGCCACCACTGCGCCAAGCCGGTCTGCGACCGGTTCGGAATCCCGGCGACCACGCGGGCGTCCTTCTACCTGTACACGACGCGGGACGAGGTCGACACCCTGGTCCGCGGGCTGGACGAGGTGCGAAGGATGTTCCTGTGAAGCTGGATTCCCTGTACCAGGAGATCATCCTGGACCACTACAAGCACCCGCACGGGCGCGGCCTGCGCGAGCCGTACGACGCCGAGGTCCACCACGTGAACCCGACCTGCGGCGACGAGGTGACGCTGCGGGTCCGGGTCGCGGACGGCGTGGTCGAGGACGTGTCGTACGACGGCGCCGGCTGCTCGATCAGCCAGGCGTCCACCTCGGTGCTGACCGACCTGGTGGTCGGCAAGCCGGTGGCGGATGCGGTCGCGGTGCAGGAGGAGTTCCTGCGGTTGATGCAGTCCAAGGGTGCGGTCGAGCCGGACGAGGAGGTGCTGGAGGACGCGGTCGCGTTCGCCGGCGTCTCGAAGTACCCGTCGCGGGTGAAGTGCGCGCTGCTGGGCTGGATGGCGTGGAAGGACGCGACGGCCCAGGCCGTCGCCGAGCAGGAGAGGGCGAGCGCATGAGCGAGGCGACTGTGCCTACCGTGGACGACATCGAGGAGGCCATGCGCGACGTGGTCGACCCGGAGCTCGGCATCAACGTGGTCGACCTCGGCCTGGTCTACGGCGTGCAGGTCGACGCCGACCGGACGGTCACCCTGGACATGACGCTGACCTCGGCCGCCTGCCCGCTGACCGACGTCATCGAGGACCAGACCCGGGAGGCGCTGACCGGCGGCCCGGGCGGGGGAGTGGCCGCGGACTTCCGCATCAACTGGGTGTGGATGCCGCCGTGGGGCCCGGACAAGATCACGGACGAGGGCCGCGAGCAGCTGCGCGCCCTCGGCTTCAACGTCTGAGCCGTCCGGTACGGAAGGCCCCGGGGTCGCCCCCGGGGCCTTCGCCGTGTCAGCGGGCGAACGGCGGCGGACCGCCGATGGTGCTGTAGTGCACGTGGGCCACGCGCCAGCCGCCGTCCTGCCGGACGAACACGTGGCTGACCCGGAACCGGCCGTCCGCGCGCTGCCCCTGGAACGTGGCCCGCTGGGTGACCGCGGCGACGGTGACGGCGGCATCGCCGTGGTCGCTGACCTCGACCTCGTCCCAGCTCACCGCCTCGGGCGCGAACCCGCCCTGGTAGCGGCCGAGGTACTGCTGCCGGTCGAGCACGAAGCCGACCGGACCGACCACGTGGAAGTCGTCGGTGACGAGCGCGGCGAGCGCGTCGGTGTCGCCGCGGGACTCGGCCGCGGCCCATTGCTGTCCGGTGCTGAGGATGTCGTCCATGCCGCCAACGTTAGACGCCTAAACGTTAGATGTCTACGGATCGCTAGGATGGGCCGGTGACCGACCACCCGCCGATCGGGCTGGCCCTGACCCGGGCCGCCCGGACGGTCAGCCGCGCCTTCGACGAGCGGCTGGCCGCGGCCGGCGGGTCATTGCCGGTGTGGCTGATCCTGCTGGCGCTGACGACCGGCTCCTCTCGCAGCCAGAGCGAGCTGGCCGAGGCGGTCGGCATCCGCGGCGCGACGCTGAGCCACCACCTGGACGGGATGGAGGCGGCCGGTCTGGTGACCCGCCGCCGCGACCCGGCCAGCCGGCGTACGTCCCTGGTCGAGCTCACCGACGCCGGCAAGGCGATGTTCCTGACCCTGCGCGAGGCCGCGGTCGAGCACGACCGCCGGCTGCGGGCCGGGCTCACCGACGCCGAGGTCGACCACCTGGCCGACCTGCTGTCCCGGCTGGCCGGCAACGTCACGCCGGAGCCGGGCGGGCTCTAGGGTGCCCGGGTGGACCTGGGCGCGGTGCTGGCGGACGCGGCGGCCGGGCGGCCGCCGGCGGCGGACGGCGGCGTGACGGTGGTGCCGCGCGGAGCCGGGGGAGCGGTGGCCGGGGTGGTCGGGTTCACCGCCCACCACGTGGTCACCGCCGACGTGGACCCGGACTGGGTGCGCGCCGTCCTGCCGCCGGGCTCGCTGTCCGCGCCGATGTCGGCCCGCTTCCTGGCCGCTCTGGCCGACCGGGTCGGCGCCGAACCGGGTGCGTACGACACCGTCCTGGTCGCCCCGCCCGCCGCCTCGGATCCGGTCGTCGCCGGTACTGGGCCGGCCGACCCGCCCTCGCCTGGGGCCGGGCCGGTCGGCTCGCTCCCGGTCGTGGCCGGGGTGGTCCTGGAGCCGGTGGTGGCGGCGGAGTCGGCCCGGCTGCGGCGGGCCGAGCGCTACCGGGTCGACGTCCGGGCCTGGACCATGCCCGGCGCCATCCTCATCGTCGGCCGCGGCGTGGCCGGGCGCTGGGAGGTCTCGGTGGAGGTCGACCCGTCCCACCGCGGTCGCGGCCTGGGCCGGGCGCTGGTCGCCGCGGCCGCCGGCCTGATCCCGCCGGGCCGGCCGCTGTGGGCCCAGGTCTCCCCGGCCAACGTGGCCAGCCTGCGCACGTTCCTCGCCGCCGGCTACCGCCCGGTCGCGGCCGAGGTCCTGTTCGCCTGATCGCCGGCCCGGGGTGCGATCCCGTGCAGTGGCGTCGATCCTTCCGGCTTGACTCTCCCGGTGCGTGAGAGCCCACTCTTGATCGCGTGTTGACGATCGCCAAGTTCGCGGAGGCGTGCAGGTTGTCGGTGCCCGCCCTCCGCCGCTACGACGAGGCCGGCATCCTGGTCCCGGCCGAGGTCGACGCCCGCACCGGCTACCGGCGCTATGCCGCCGACCAGATCCCGGACGGCGTGCTGGTGCGCACGCTGCGCCAGATCGGCCTGCCGCTGGCCACCGTGGCCGAGGTCCGGGCCGCCGCCGACCAGACCGCCGCGCTCGCGCTCATCGAGGCGCACTGGGCCCGGGTCGAGCGCGGCGTCGCGGCCGGCCGGGCCGTGCGCGACCACCTGGCCCGGCTCCTGGACGGGACCCAGCCGCTGGTGGTCGGGCACCAGGTCACGCTGCGGCCCGTCGGCGACCTGCCGGTGCTGCTGCGCCGCCGCCGGGTCACGCTGACCGGGGTGCCGGCGCTGGTGGCGGCGTCGATCGGGCCGCTGCGGCAGCGGGCCGCGCGCGAGGGCGTGCCGGTGGCCGGCCACCCGGTCGTGGTCTACCGGCGCACGGTCGGGCACGACGACATCGAGGACGACGGCTCGATCGAGGAACACGACGTCGAGGTCTGCCTGCCGGTCCGCGGGGACGCCGACGCGGTGCTGCCGGGCGGCCGGTTCGCCTGCACCGAGGTCCGGGGCGAGGCGGCCCGGCCGCCCCGGCTGCTCACCGCGTACGGGGCGGTGTCGCAGTGGGCGCACGAGCACGGCGAGGTCCTCACCGGGCACCCGCTGGAGGTGCAGTTGGGCGAGGCCGCGCTGCGCCTGGGCTGGCTGGTCCGGGAACCGGCCGGTGACCCGCCCCCGCCCGTACCCCCGCCGGCATGACCACCCTGCCCGGCCCCGGCGCGCACCGCGCCCCGGGGCCCGACGAAGCATGCCCCGACCCGGCCCCACACCCGGCGGTGCTGGTCGCGGTGCTGGCCGGGGTGCAGTTCCTGGCCGTGCTGGACAGCCTGGCCGTCGCGCTGGCCCTGCCGGCGATCGGCCGCGACCTCGGCCTGTCCGGCGCCGGTACCACCTGGGTGGTCAACGCCACCTCGGTCGCCCTGGCCGGCGGCCTGCTGGTCTCCGGCCGGCTCTCGGACCTGTACGGCCGCCGCCGGCTGTTCCTGGCCGGCCTGGTCCTGCTGGGCGCCGGCGCGGTCCTGGCCGGCGCCGCCGGCACCCCCGCCGTCCTGCTGGCCGGCCGGGCCCTGCAGGGGCTGGGCGCCGCCGTCGCGTACCCGTCGGCGCTGGCGCTGACCAGCGAGTCGTTCCCGCGCGACCCGTGGCGCGGCCGGGCCTTCGCCGGGGCCGCGGTGGGCGGGGCGGCGGCCAGCATCCTCGGGGCCGGGTTCGGCGGGATCGTCACCGGCCTGCTCGGCTGGCGCTGGGTCGCCTGGCTGACCCTGCCACCGCTGCTGGCCCTGCTCGCGCTGGCGGTCGCGGTGCTGCCGGCCGACGGCCCGCAAGGCCGCGGCCGCAGCCTCGACCTGCCCGGCGCCGCCCTGGCCACGATCACGGTGACCGCGCTGGTCGCGGCGGTGGTCGCCCGCGACCTCCGGCTCGGCGCGGTCGCGCTGGCGGCCGGCGTACTGCTCGCCGCGCACGAGCGTCGCACCGCCGACCCGCTGCTGCCGCCGGCCCTGCTGCGCGCCCCGCGGATGGCCGGCGGCTGCCTCGGCATCGCCGCCAGCTCGGCCGTCTACTCCTCGGTCGCCGTCACCGGCGGGGCCCGGCTGCAGGCGCTCGGCCTGACCCCCACCCGGGCCGGCCTCGCCCTGCTGCCGGTCGGCGTCGGCATCGTCGCCTGCGGCCTGGTCGTCACCCGGCTGCGGCGCCGGTTCGGCTCGGTCGCCCTGGCCGGGGCCGGCCTGGCCGCCGGCAGCGCGGGCCTGGTCTGGCTGGCCGCCGCGCCGGAGCACCCGGCGTACCCGACCCGGCTGCTGCCGCCGCTGCTGCTGGTGGGCGCCGCGCTGGCGGCGTCCTCGACCGGGCTGAAGGAGCGCACGCTCGGGGCCGGCGGCGACGACGGCCGGGGCGTGGCCGCGGCCGCGTTCGAGGGATCCACCCATGTCGGCGGCGCGGTCGCGGTCGCCTGCTTCGCGCTGGCCGCGACCTACCCGGCCGCCCACCTGGTCGGGGCGGCCTTCGGCGCGGCCGGCGCGGCCGCGGTCCTGACCCTCAGCCCGCGCGCTTCTCGATCCACTCGTACACGGCGTCGAACACGTCCTGGCGCGGACCCTCTCCGAAGATGTTGAGGAACCCGGCGACCGGGTTGACCTCGAGGATCACGTAGCCGTCCGGGGTCGGCAGGATGTCCAGCCCGGCCAGCGTCATGCCCATGGCCCGGGCCGCCCGCAGGGCCAGGTCGGCCAGCTCCGGCGGCGCGTCCAGCCGCTCGAAGCTGGCCCCCTCCAGCGTCTTCACCCGCCAGGCCCCGTACGCCGGGAGCTTGAGCATGTTGATCGGCATCGCCTCGCCGGCGACGGTGAGCCGGAACTCGCCGTGCTCGGTGGGGTAGTACGGCGTGCACAGCAGCGTGCCGTAGCTGCCCAGCAGCCGCTCCACCAGCGCGACCGACGCCGGGTCGGCCGGGTCGTCGACCCGCTCCACGTCCATCGCCCGCAGCCCGAACGACGGCTTGACCACCGTCGGCCCGAACTCGGCCACGGCCGCGGCCACGTCCGCCATCGACACCGCGGACCGGGTCGGCGGCGCCGGCAGCCCCGCCGCGGCCAGCTTCTGCGCGGTCAGGAACTTGCTGTAGCCGGCGAACCACACGTCGGCCGGGTCGAACATCCGCGGGCCCAGCACCGCGCTGACCGACTGCAGCTTCTCCAGCCGCTCCTCCCACCCGGTGAACGGCCGCACGTGCCAGTCGCCGTAGAGGTTGGCCCGGCAGATCACCGCGTCGAAGGACTCCGCCGGGGCGCCACCCAGCAGCACCCGCAGTCCCGAGGCGGCCGCGGCGTAGCTGACCTCGTCCAGGGTGAACAGGCTGGTCTCGTGACCGCGCCGCCGGCCGGCCGCGGCCAGCCCCGGGGAGTCCGGGTCCTCGTCGCCGTGGTCCCAGCCCAGCACGCCGATGTTCACGCCGCCTCCAGTCGTGTACGTGCCCCTCGCGATGGGAAGGAGTCCTACCGTCCGTATGGTCCAGTCTTCCCCGTCGGTCCCGGTCCGTACCCAATCCGACGGCGAGGTGAGGAGAACGTCGCATGTGGGACACCCTGTGCCCGCCGTCGGCCGAGCAGGCCGCCGCCTTCTACGCCGAGGGCTGGTGGCGGGAGAGCACGTTCCTCGACGACCTCGACCGCAACGTCCGGGAGCGCCCGGACCATCCGGCCGTGATCGCGTACGCCGGGGGCAAGCTCGACCGCACCCTGACCTGGGCCGAGTACGGCGCGGCGGTGACCCGGTGCGCCGCCGCCCTGACCGAGCTCGGCGTCGGCCGCGGTGACGTCGTCGCCGTCTACCTGCCCAACCGCTGGCTGCTCGGCCCGCTGCTGCTGGCCTGCGCCCGGATCGGCGCGGTCAGCTCGCCGGTCATCCCGGTGCTGGCCGAACGGGAGCTGGCCCACGTGCTCAGGGCCGGCCGGGCCACGGTCTGCGTGACCGTGGACAGCTTCGGCGGCGTCGACTACGACAAGCGGCTGCTCGCCGTCGCCCCGGACACCGTGCGCCGAGTGGTGGTGGGCGACGCCGCCCGCACCGGCGCCATCGACTTCGACGAGTTCTTCGTCCGCACGGCCTGGGAGGAGCGGCACCCGCTGACCGGCGTCGAGCCCGGCGGCGCCGACGACCCGGTGCTGCTGCTCTACACCTCCGGCACCACCGGCGAGATGAAGGCCGTGGTGCACAGCCAGAACACCCTCTACGCGGCCGCCCGGACCGTGGCCGAATCGCACCACCTCGGCGCCGACGACGTCATCTCGGTGCCCAACTTCCTCACCCACATGGCCGGCTCGTCGTTCGCGGTGTCGATGCCGGTGCTGCTGGGCGCGACCGCGGTGCTGCAGGACAACAACACCGACATGGACCTGTTCCTCGACCTGGTCCAGCGGCACCGGATCACCTGGGCCTACCTGTCGCCCAGCTACCTGGTGAACCTGCTGCGGATCCAGCGCGAGACGCCGCGGGACACCTCGTCCCTGCACCGGGTCGTGTCCGGGTCGGCGCCGGTGCAGCCGGACCTCATCAGCGAGGTCCGGACCGTGCTCGACGTCCCGCTGCACACGCTGTGGGGGATGACCGAGAACGGCGGGGTGACGCTGACCCGGCCCGAGGACCCGGAGGGCTGGGGCGCGCACAGCGACGGCAGCCCCATGCCCTGGATGCAGGTCCGGATCGACGCCGAGCCGGGCCAGGAGACCGGCCGGCTGCTGGTCCGCGGCGCCTCCCAGACCCTGGGCTACCTCGGCCAGCGGGACCTGTACGAGTCCACTGTGGACGCCGACGGGTTCTTCGACACCGGCGACCTGGCCCGCGACGACGGCCGCGGCGGCATCCGGATCACCGGCCGGCGCACCGACCTGATCACCCGGGCGTCCGGGCAGAAGGTGCCGACGCTGGAGGTCGAGACGATCCTGCTGCGGCACCCGGCCGTGGCCGACGTGGTGCTGGTCGGCTACCCCGACCCGGCCGTGCCCGGCGCCGACCTGGTCTGCGCCGTGGTGGTGCCGGCCGGGACGCCGCCGACGCTGGCCGAGCTGCGCGAGCACCTGGCCGCCGAGGGCACGGCCGCGGTGCTGTCCCCGGACCGGGTCCAGTTCGTCTGGGAGCTGCCGAAGAACTCGCTGGGCAAGGTGCTGCGG
>DATDKW010000305.1:0-14795 GCA_036519715.1 Mycobacteriales bacterium | reverse complement strand
GCGCGGAGCCCTTGGTCGGCGACGCCGTCGAAGCCGAGCTGGGTCTTGGGACCCATCCGGAACCCGAGACGGCCGACCTGGATCCGACCGCCGAGCACGAGCCCGTTCAGGAACTAGAGACGGCGCAGGATCCCGAGACCGCCGAGGTGTCCGGGACCACCGAGCCCGAGACGACCCCAGACCCCCTGACCGCGACGCCGGAGATCGCCGAGCCCGATGCGTCGGGCGCGGAGGTCCCCGAAGGCTCCGCCGACAACCAGCTGCCCGCGGTGGCAGCCGAGCCCGCCCCGGCCGAACCCGCCTCCGAGCAGGCCTATCCCGACCTGCCGGTCGCCGAACTCCCCGCCGCCGACCACGCCGCCCCAAAAATCCCCGCGCCCGAGCACGCCACGCCCGAACCGCCCGCCGCCGAGCCGTCCCCCTCCGCGGACTACACCCCGGAGCCGACCATCGCTGAGATTGCCGAGGACGCCGTCGACGACGACCCGGAGGCACTGGACGGCGAGGGCCTGCGGGCCTGGGCCACCTACGTCCCCCGTCCCACCCCCGCCGCGCCTCCGGCCGACGAGACCCCGAGCATCGGCGCCCACACCCGCCACAACGAGCCGGACGCGGAGCCCGACGAGACCGCGGCCGAGCCCGAGGACGAGCAGGACGAGCACTCCCCCGCCGACGTCGACGGCGAAGGCCTCCGCTCCTGGGCCACCCCGGCTCAGGCCGGTCTGACCCAGGATCCCTGGCCCGTCCCGGCTCACGAGGCCGGTCTGACCCAGGAGCTCTGGCCCACCCCGGCTCAGGAGGCCGCTCTGGCCCAGGAGCCCTGGCCCGGCCCGGCCCAGGAAGCGGCTCCGGCCGAGGAGGCGTGGCCCACCCCGGCCCAGGAGGCCGCCCTGGCCGGCTGGATGGTCGTCGACCCGGACGACGAGGACGACCCCGGCCACCCGATCCGGGAGCGTACGGTCGCGGCCGCGCAGCCCAGCCCGGTGGAGCGGCTCACGGTCGGGCTGGACGATCCCGACGGCGCGGGCTGGCACGGCGACACCGTCTCGGCCGAGCCCCGCTCGCTCAGCCTGGTCCCGCCGGTCCCGGACGAGCCGGCCGACCACCGGCTGCCGGCGGAGGACCCGTGGGCCGAGACGGCCGAGGACTGGTCCCCGCAGCAGGACCTCAGTGGCGCGGCCGCGTTCGCCCGCGCCGACGGACCGGTCTGGGCGGCCGAACCGGCCCCGGGCGCCTCCGCCGCCGGCGACGGCCTCGCGGTCTTCCCGATCGCCGACGCCACCCCGCCCGCTCCGGCCCCCGAGGTGCTCCTGGACGAGCCGGCCGCCGCGACCATCTCGCGCCAGGTCGAGGCCGCCCGCCGGCACCTGCAGGCCGCGCTGGTCGTCGCCAACGGCCCGTCCGCGCCCAAGCTGGGTGCGCTGCTGACCGCGGTCGAGCAGGTCCTGACCGCGGTGACCGACCTGGCCCGGGAGACCCGCGGCCTGCTCGAGTCCGGCCTGGCCGATCGCACGTTCCCGGGCGAGGCCCGATTCCTGTGCAGCCCGCCCTGGGACGGGGCCGCCCTTGTCGGCCGGGACCCGTACGGCGACGACGGCGCCACCCCGGCCGGCCTGGCCAAGCTGCTGCGCGCGCTCGGGTACGAGGCCCACTCGGCCACCTCGGCCGGCGGGGTGACCGGGGTGCAGATCCGGGCCGAGCGGTATGCGATGCAGGTCGCCCTGGTGGAGCCGGTCGGTGGCGGGCGGCAGCGCTGGAGTGGCGCGCTGGAGTGGGTCGACTCCACCGGCGCCAACCGGACCTGGGCCGAGACCCTCGGCCCGGTCGAGCTGGAGGACGAGGAGCTGGCCCGCCGGGTCGACGAGCTGCTCCGCCGCTCGATCGGGTCCGTCTAGGGTCGGGCTCCGTCTAGGGGTCGGGCTCCGTCTAGAGGTCGGCTCCTCTAGAGGTTGGTGCTGGCGACGACCAGCCGCCCGCTCCCGCTCACCGTCGCCGGCACCCCGGCCGGCACCCACGCCGACGCGCCCGGGGGCAGCGTCAGCGACTGCGGGCCGGCCGTCAGCGTGGCCGTCCCCTCCACGGTGAGCACGATCCGCGGACCGGTGACCCCGAGGTCGACCGGATCCGCGACCAGCACGAACGTGTCCAGCCGGAAGTCGGGCACCGGCGGCCGGTAGGCGAAGTGCCCCGGTCCGGCCTGCTTCGGCGTCATCAGCGGCGGCGGCCCGTCGCCCACGTCGACCACCCGCAGCAGCTCCGGCACGTCGACGTGCTTGGCCGTGAGCCCGCCCCGCAGCACGTTGTCGGAGCTGGCCAGCACCTCGACGGCGGTGCCGTGCAGGTAGCAGTGCATGTTGCCGGCGGACAGGAACAGCGCCTCGCCCGGCTCCAGCCGCAGCCGGTTGAGCAGCAGCGCGATCACCACCCCGGGATCGCCCGGGTAGGCCCGGCCCAGCTCGACCGCGGTGGCGAACTCGGCCCCGAAGTCGGCGGATCCGGCCGCGCAGGCCGCCACGACCGCGTCGACCAGCCGCTTGCGCCGGTCGGCCGGCACCGTGAGCAGCCCGGTCACCACCTCGCGGAGCCCGTCGGAGTCGGGCCGGGCCCGCAGCGCGTCGACGTACTTGCCCAGCACCGGCGCCCGCTCGGCCAGCGACGAGAGCAGCTCCAGCGTGACCGGGATGGACCGGAACCCGCACAGCGCCTCGAACGGCGTCAGCGCGCAGACCAGCTCCGGCTTGTGGTTGGGGTCGACGTAGCTGCGCTCGGGCGAGTCGAGCGGGACCCGGCGCTGTTGCTCGTCCGCGTAGCCGGCCTTGGCCTGATCCAGGTTGGGGTGGGTCTGCAGGGACAGATTGCGCTCGGCCGCGATGATCTTCATGAGGAACGGCAGCCGGGCCCCGAACCGGCGCACCACCGGCGCGGACAGCTGCCCGGCCGGGTCGGCCTCGATCACCGCCGGCAGCGGGGTGCCCTCCCGCAGCCGGGACGGCGCGGCCGGGTGTGCGCCCATCCACAGCTCGGCCTGGGGCTCACCCGTCGGGGGCACCCCGAGCAGGCGCGGGATCTCGGTCGCCGACCCCCACGCGTACGGCTTGACCGGGTTGTCGAGGAGGTCGGCAATCCGGGCCTCGACAGGGGTCGTCCGCACGGCGGAGGACTGTACCCGAACGGACATACCGGCTGTCCGTCGCGCATCGATCACGGCGAGCGCTCGAACTCCGGGGTGTCGGGGTCCGCACCGACCACCCGCCGCCCGTTCGGGCGCTCCAGATCCGGTTCCAGGTAGATCAGCCGGGCCTCGGGCACGGCCTGCCGGACCCGCCGCTCGGCGTCGTCGATCGCGCTGGACACCCGCTCCATCACCGTCGTGCGCGGGATCGCGATCTTGGCCGCGACCAGGAGCTCGTCCGGCCCCAGGTACTGCGTGCGCAGGTGGATGACCCGGTCCACGCCCGGCCCGACCAGCGCGGCGACGATCTTGTCCACGGTCTGCGGCCCGGCGCCCTCCCCGATGAGCAGGCTCTTGGTCTCCACGATGAGGACCACCGCGATCACCCCGAGCAGCACGCCGATCATGATCGTGCCGAGCCCGTCCCACACCGGGTCGCCGGTGGCCCAGGTCAGCGTGACGCCGGCGAGCGCGAAGAGCAGGCCGAGCAGCGCGCCGGTGTCCTCCAGCAGCACCACCGGAAGCTCCGGCGCCTTGGCCCGGCGGATGAAGCTGACCCAGCTCACGTCGCCCCGGACGTGGTTGGCCTCGACCACCGCCGTCCGCAACGAGAAGCCCTCCAGCGCGATCGCTACGAGCAGGATCACCACGCCGACGATCGGCTTCTCCAGCTCGGCGCCTTGGTCATGGAGCTTGTGGTAGCCCTCGTACAGGGAGAAGAGGGAGCCGAGGGTGAACAGCACCAGCGCGACCACGAAGGCGTAGAAGTAGCGGTCGCGGCCGAAGCCGAACGGGTGGTCCTCGGTCGCCCGCCGCCGGGCCCGCTTGCCGCCGATGAGCAGCAGGCCCTGGTTGCCGGAGTCGGCGACCGAGTGTGCCGACTCGGCCAGCAACGAGGACGAGCCGGTGATGAGGAAGCCGATGAACTTGGCCACCGCGATGCCGATGTTCGCCCCCAGCGCGGCGATGATCGCCCTGGTGCCGCCCGACGCGCTCATCCGTAATCCTCCTGGTCGCTGCTGCCGGAGGCGATCCCGACGTACGCCGCGGTGAAGTCGAGCAGGGCCAGCACCGAGGCGAGCCGGCCGATCGGGCCGACCGCGTCCTCGGCCATCACCTCGGTGACCGGCACGCCGCTGCGGCCGCAGCCGGCGACCAGCTCGTCGACCTGACCACGGACGTGGTCGGCCTCCTCACCGGCCCGGACCAGAACCAGCCGAGGCCGGGCCGGGGTGTCCTCGTCGACCCGGTCCCGGAACAGGTCGTGGTCGACGGTGACGCCGACCGGCGCGGCCAGCAGGCCGGCCAGCCGGGACGGCGCCACCGGCAAGGTGCCCCAGACGGCCAGGCGGCCGGCCGAGGCGAGGTTGCCGGCCAGCCGGCGGGCGACGGCACCGCCGGCCGGGGTGCTGCCGATCACCACCGGCAGCGACTCGGCCAGGTCCAGGGCCAGCAGCTTCGCCGGGTTCCCGTACGTCTCCGAGCCGGGGCGGCAGCGCTCGGCCACCGTGTCGAGCAGGTCGGCGCAGCCGCGCAGGTCCACCCCGGTGGCCGGCATCAGGCCGAGCTCGCCCGCGGCCAGCAGCAGCGGGACCAGCGGCGCCCACAGGTTGGCCCGCGGGTGGCGGCCGGCCGGCAGGGGCACGAACGCCGCCCGGTTGCGGCCGCAGGCCTCGTGCAGCAGCGAGTCGGCCGGCGAGGTGCCGACCACGGTCAGCCCGTGCCGGGCCGCCGCCTCCACCAGCGACGGCGGTGCGGTCGCGATCGGCGATGCGCTCGCCGTCAGCAGCACGTCGACCGGGCCGGCCCACACCGGCAGCGCCGGTCCGTCCTGCCGCACCACCGGGGCGACCGAGTCCGGCCGGTCGGACAGCGCGGAGACCGCTTCGGCGACGTCGTCCGCGTCGGGGTCGACGGCGACCAGCACCGCCCGCGGGCGGACGCCGGCCAGCGCGGCGGTCAGCTCCGCCTCGGCAGCCAGCGCCAGGCTCTCCCGGACCTGGGCGCCGGCGGTCGCCACCGCCCGCAGCATCCCGCTCCGGTCGGCCTCGGCCAGCCGGGTCTCGTCGTCGAGGAGCGACTCGTCCAGCGGAGCGCTCATGGCTGCCGGACGTCCCCGGCTCGCGAGCGACCTTCCCGGCGTCCGGTCACGAGGCCGGCACGCCCCGGCGGCGCGCCTCGTCGAGCAGCAGCACCGGGATGTCGTCCTGCACCGGATAGGCCCGGTCGCAGGAGGTGCACCACAGCTCGCTGGTCTCCTCGTGCACCTCCAGCGGCGCGTGGTCGTCGGGGCAGGCCAGGATCTCCAGCAGCACCGGGTCGAGGTTCATATCGGTCTCTCCTTCTCTCGGTCGGGCTCGGTCAGGCCCGGACCAGGGCCAGCACGGCGTCGCGCAGCTCCGCCATCGCCGCCTCGTCCGGGGCTTCGACGTTCAGCCGCAGCAGGGGCTCGGTGTTGGACGGGCGCAGGTTGAACCAGCTGCCGTCGGGCAGCTGCACGGTCAGCCCGTCGAGGTGGTCGACGGTGACGCCGTCACGCTTCCCGTACGCCTCCTCGACGGCGGCGGTGCGGCCGGGCACGTCGGCGACGGTCGAGTTGATCTCGCCCGAGGCCGCGTAGCGCGCGTAGGCGGCGGTGAGGTGGGACAGCGGGACGTCCGCGGCGCCGAGCTCCGCCAGCACGTGCATGGCCGCGAGCATGCCCGTATCGGCCTTCCAGAAATCGCGGAAGTAGTAGTGGGCCGAGTGCTCCCCGCCGAACGCGGCGTCGGTCTCCGCCATCTGCTGCTTGATGAACGAGTGGCCGACCCGGGTCCGCACCGGCAGGCCGCCGCGCTCGCGGACCACCTCCGGCACCGCGTGGGAGGTGATGAGGTTGTGGATGATCGTCGCGCCCGGATGCTCGGCCAGGATGCGCGCCGCCACCAGCGCGGTGATCGCCGATGGGGACACCGCCGCGCCGCGCTCGTCGACCACGAAGCAGCGGTCGGCGTCGCCGTCGAAGGCCAGCCCGAGGTCGGCGCCGGTCTCCACCACCTTGGCCTGCAGGTCACGCAGGTTGGCCGGCTCCAGCGGGTTGGCCTCGTGGTTGGGAAAGTTGCCGTCCAGCTCGAAGTAGAGCGGGACCACGGTCAGCGGCGGGCCCAGCACGGCCGGCGCGGTGTAGCCGGCCATCCCGTTGCCGGCGTCGACCACCACGGTCAGCGGCCGGATCCGGGACAGGTCGACCAGGCTGTGCAGATGCGCCGCGTAGGCCGAGAGCAGGTCGCGGCGCTGCACCGTGCCCGGGGTGCCGGTCGGCTCCAGGCCCTGCTCGGCCAGCGCCCGGATCTCCCGCAGCCCGGTGTCCTGGCCGATCGGTGAGGCGCCGGCCCGGCACATCTTGATCCCGTTGTACTTGGCCGGGTTGTGGCTGGCGGTGAACATCGCCCCGGGCAGGTCGAGGGAGCCGGAGGCGAAGTAGAGCAGGTCGGTCGAACCCAGGCCGGCGTCGATCACGTCCGCACCCTGCGACGTCACGCCCGCGGCGAAGGCGGCCGACAGCGGCACGCTCGACTCCCGCATGTCGTGCGCGGTGACGACCGTCGATGCGCCGGTCACGCGCGCGAACGCGGCTCCGATCGCCCGCGCGACCTGCTCGTCGAGTTGGTCGGGGACGATGCCGCGCACGTCGTACGCCTTGATGATGGTGGAGAGGTCTGGCACCGGGCGACCTTATCGGTCGGCGGGCCCGGTCCGGTGGTCCGGCTTCGGGCCTGTGGACAACCGGGTCACGGGCTGGGGATGACCCGCAGGTGGCCGCGGCGCCCGGTGCCCGGGTCGGGGCGGTCGCCGGTCGTCGCGCCGGCGTCGACCGCGAGCGTGCGCCGCTCCGGGCGCGCGGCCTCACGTACCGCGTCGGCCAGCGCCTCCAGGTCGTCGCTGCTCGGCATGGGGAGGCTGTATTCGCCCTCGTGCCGGACGACCTCCCAGCCCTTGGGCACGGTCAGCCGGCGGGCGTGCTCCTCGCACAGGTCGTACGAGTGGGGCTCCGCGTAGGTGGCCAGTGGGCCGACGACCGCGGTGGAGTCCGAGTAGACATAGGTGAGCGTGGCGACCGCGCCATCCGCGCAGCCGGTGCGGGAACAGCGGCGCACATGTCTGACCATGCCTACCGCGCCTCCCACGCCGAGCCGACCACCGACGTTCGGCACCATAGCCCCGGACCTCGCGCGGAAGTGGCACCTTCGGCGCCCGGCGGGCCGTGTCGCGGGCGGATTCCCCCGGGCGTGTCTGTGCGGGAGCTGTGGCGTGCCCGGCACCGGTCACCGGGCGTGTCGGAGCTGCCGGTCTCCGCGTACGATCCCCGGATATGAGGCCGTCGCCTGGTGACCGGCTCGGTTCGGCGGTCCGGACCCGGCCGGGGTCGCGCCGGGACCGCCGCGGTCGCGGACTGCGCGGGCTGCTGGTCCCCGCCGAGGTGCCGCTGTCCCGCAGCCGGGCCGAGCAGTTCGACGACATGGTGCTCGACGCCGTCGAGCACCTGGAGGGGCGCTGGGCCAGCCGGCTGGAGTCGGTCGAGTTCGCGGTCGAGGACGTGCCGGCCGTGCCCGACGGGCCGCCGGAGTCGCTGGTCTACGGCACCGACGTGATCGAGGACGGCGCGGTGCCGCTGGCCCGGCTGCTGCCCGCGGGGTCCGACCAGGCCGGACGGCCCACCCCGCCGCGCATCGTGGTCTACCGACGGCCGCTGGAGCTACGCGCGCTGGACCGCAACGAGCTGGCCGACCTGGTCCACGACGTGGTGGTCGAGCAGGTCGCGAACCTGCTCGGGCTCGACCCGGACGAAATCGACCCGCCGTCCGCGTGAGTTCCTCCGCGGGACACGCCCCGGAGGGCCCACACGGGCGATCCGGTACCCCGTACGCTGATCATGTCGCGGTGCCCCGTCTCGACCAGACAGGGGCACCGTCGCGGTTGTGCGCCCGGGATCGTCACCTGTCTCCCGTGGGTACGTTTCCTGGTACGAATCGTGGCGGAGCGGAGGTGGACCGGTGAGCGGCGTCGGTGTCCCTGACCGCCGGGCGTGAGCGGCATACGGCCGCTGGCGATCGCGGTGGTCATGGCCGGCGTGGTGCTGCTCGCGTTCGGCACCTGGTTGATCCTGCGCTCGTCGTTCGCGCCGGCGCAGCCGCGGGCGAAGACTCGGCCGGCGCCCGCGCCATCGCCGGAGCCGGTCGCGGCTCGGGAGCCGGTGGTGTTCCCGCCGGCGGCGGCGGCGCGGACGGGGTCGACCCGGTGGGCGCCGTCCGAGGACGAGGCGCTCCGGTGGTCCCGGCCGGAGCCGGCGGCTGAGCCGGTCGCCGGGTCCGAGCCTCCGGCCGGGTCCGAGCCTCCGGCCCCACCAGAGCATCTTGGTACGCCCGAGCGCGCGGCCGAACCGCAGTCCACAGTCGAGCCGCAGCCCGAGGCTGAGCCCGAGGCCGCAATCGAGCCGCAGCCCGCAGCCGAGTCGCAGGCCGCGGTCGAGGCCGACACCAAGCCGCAGGCCGCAGTCGAGGCCGAGACCGAGCCGCAGGCCGCAGTCGAGCCCGAGGCCGAGACCGAGCCGCAAGCCGCAGTCGAGCCCGAAGCCGAGACCGAGCCGCAAGCCGCGGTCGAGCCCGAAGCCGAGACCGAGCCGCAAGCCGCAGTCGAGCCGCAGGCTGAGCCTGAGGCCGCGGTCGAGCCGGAGGTCGGGTCCGGGACTGCGGCTGAGACGGTGGGTGTGGTCGGGCAGGCGGGTGAACCCGAGGTCGGCCCGGGATCCACGGCTGCGTCTGAGCCGTTGCCGTTCCCGGAGGAGCCGATCTGGTCAGGGTCGTCCGTGGCTGGGAGTGAGGCGGCAGCGGAAGCGGCCGAGCGGCGGGCCGAGTCGGTGGACGAGGTGCCGTCGACGTCCGGGGCGACAGCGGTCGGCAGTGCCGGAGCAGCCGCCGAGGCGGCCGAGCGGCGGGCCGAGTCGGTGGACGAGGTGCCGTCGACGTCCGGGGCGACGGCGGTCGGCAGTGCCGGGGCGGCCGTCGCCGGTCGGCCGGGCGGGTCCGCGGAGGACGCCGGGCCCGAGTTGCCGGCGGGGGCTTCGGTGTTCGGGAGTGCGGCGGCGTCCGCGGCGGCGCGGCAGCGGAGGGAAGTGGCGGCGGCCCGGGAGGGCTCGGCCCCCGCGCAGGAGAGCGCGGCCGCCGCCGAGGAGCCGCCCGCCGAGGATGTCGACGCGACGCCGGACCAGCTGCCCGCCGTCGAGCAACCGGTCGCGGACGAACCCGCCGTCGAGCAGCCCGCCGTCGAGCAGCCCGCCGTGGAGCAGCCCGCCGTGGAGCAGCCGGTCGCGGAGCAGCCCGCCGTGGAGCAGCCGGTCGCGGATGCGGAGTTCGTCGCGGGCGCCGGGGCGAGCCTGTCCGCCGGCGCGGCCGCGTGGGGCACGCTGCCCCAGGTCGAGGACACTCCGCGGGAGGCGCCGCGGTCCACCTTCGGCCACTCGCTGGCCGCGCGGCCGGCGGACGACCCGCCCCAGGCCGCCCCGACACCCCCGGCCCCGCCCGCACCGGCCGCCGCCCGCGGCGACGCCGTCATGCCGATGGGCACGGTCCTCGGGGGCGCCGCCGCTACCGCACCCCTCCCGCCGCCGGCCGCCCCGCCCGAGCCCCCGCCCTCGGTGGTCGACCCGTTCGAGGAGTGGGCCCGCGAGCAGCCGCGCTTCGGCGAGCTGGGCGGCGCCCCGGCCACCCAGCGCCCTCAGCCGCTCAACGAGATCCCGCCGCGGGTCGAGCCGCCTGCCCGCCCGTGGGTCCCGGACCTGTTCAACGCCCCCGAGCTGGCTCCCGAGGACGCTACCGAGCCGTTCGGCCGCCCGTACGATGCGGCGCCTCCGGCCGCCCGCGCGTCGTTCGACGCCCCGCCGCCCCGCCCGTCCTACGACCGGCCGGCAGACCGCCCCGCCCCGCCGTCAGGCCGACCGGCCCCGCAGCAGGACCGGCCCGCTCCGCAGCACAACCGGCAGCGCGGCGGATCAGGTTCGCGGCCGGCCGGCCCCCGCCCCCGCAAGGGCCGCCCCGAGGACCCGCGCCAGGCCGCCGTCTACGACGCGCTCACCATCAACGAGCACGTCCTGGACGAGGTCTGGACCAGCCCGTCGGTGGACGTGCTCAAGGTCGTGTCCAGCATCGTCGTCAACGCGCTGGACGCGTACGAGGACGATCCGGCCGAGTACGCCGACTGGGTCGCGGTCCACCGCACCGGCAACTGCGACTGCCACTGACCGTCCGGGTCAGCGGGCGGGGCGACTGCGGGGGGCGGTCACCCCGTTGCGGATGCGTTCGACGCCGGCCGGGCCGGGTCCGGGCGGCACGGTGTCGACCGGCGGGAACGGCTGGCCGCCGTTGTAGCGCTGCTCCAGTCGGCGTACCTCGGCCAACAGCACCCGCCCGGCCAGCTCGCTCAGGTTGTACGCCTCGCCCGGGTGCCGGGATGTCGCGTGCACCGCGGCCCGCGCGCGGTCGACCAGGTCGCGCGACAGGTAGAAGCTGCGCTGCACCCGGTCCGGGCTGGTGCGGCTGCGCCGCCGCCGGACTCTGCCGGCCTCGTCCACCTCGGGGTCCATGCGCGCCCCACCCCTCCCCCGTTCGCGATCGGTGGTCGAGGCGGGCTGCTTCACCCCGGTGCACGAAGCACGGCACCGAACACTGAACGTAGTATATCTGTCTCAAACCGTCAGCGCCCGGGTAAGAATGAGCACGGCGCGCGAAGCGCGTGCGGTGTGATCAATTTCAGGACGGCACGGGCGGTTTGTCACTCGCGCGCTCAGGCGTCCCCATCAGGACGGCGGCAAAGTCGCATTAGACTTTCACTCACGAGTTTCGAGCACGTGCCGTAGTGTCGTCGCAGCGTCGCGTTACCGCCGAAGGGAGCACTGGGCGTGCAGCATCTAGCCGTCCACGTCCTGGCCGCCGAGCCCACGATCAATACGCAAGGCGTCGTGGCGTGGATCGTCAAATACATCATCCCGCTGCTGTTCGCTTTCGCGGCAGTGGTGATCATGTCCCGGGCGCACCAGGGCCGGACCCGGGAGAACGCGGTCGTCGCCGTGAACCTGTTCCTCGGCATCATCCTCATCGCTGCCGGCGGCACCCTCTTCGCCTTCGGCCAGCAACTGGTCGACCTGATCCTCGGCTGAGAACGCACTGTTCCCGGCCGGCTGAGGGAGACCCATGGCGCTGACCGTACGACCGGACGACGAGGTCTATCAGTTCGACACCGTCTGGCTGGGGCCGGACGAGTACACCCTGCCCATCCAGGCCCGGTACGTGGCCTGGGGCACGTGGCTGGCCTGCTTCCTGGTCGCGGCCGTCGTGCTGATCCCGATCGGCGGCAACGGACCGGCCGGGGTGCTGGGGTCGCTGATCTGGTCGCTCGGCCTGTCCGTCGTGCTGTCCCGCGCGGTCATGCTGGTGGTGGACCACGAGCGGCCGCTGCGCTCGCTGCCGGCGCTGTTCAGCGCGGAGGCGCGGGCGGCGCTGGCGGCGCGACGCCGGTCGGAGCGGGCGCTGCTGGTCCGCCCGGGGAAGATCCGGGTCCGGGAGACGCCGCCCAAGGTGCTGGCGAAGAGGGAGCGGCAGCGGGCCCGGGCCGCGGCCAAGGCCGGCCGGCGCAAACCCGCAGTCTCGGCCGAACTGGCCGTGGTCGAGCCGGTGGAGTCGCCGGAGGAGTCCGCGTGGACGCCGGACCTGCCCGTGGACGAGTGGTCCTCGGAGCCGGCGTGGAGCGTGAACGCTGACGACCGCGAGGACTACGAGGTCGCGCCGGTGCCGGCCTGGAGCATGCCGGCGGAGGAGCGGTACGTGGCGGCGCAGGCGCCGGCCGAGCCGGAGGTGCAGGAGTTCGTGCGCGCGCCCGATCCGGAACCGGCGCACGCTGCTCCCGAGGTCACGCCGGTCGCCGCTGCCGCCGCTGCCGCCGCGGCGGCCGGGAAGGGGGCGGTGCAGGGGTGGGACGGGGACGGCGACTGGCCCGCACCGCAGGCCCGAGCCGCCGCGCAGGCCCGCGCCGCCGCCGCGACCCAGCCGCCGGCCGCGCCCCAGCCGGCCGCGGCTGAGCAGGCGGCGACCCAGCCGGCCGCCGGTCAGCATGCCGCCGCCCAGCCCGCCGCCGCGGTTCGGAACGCCCCCGGTCAGAACACCCCTACTCAAAACGGCGCCGCTCAAAACGGCGCCGCTCAGCACGCCCCGGCCGAGCACGGCGCCGCTCAGCACGCCGCGGACCGGACCGGCGCCGCTCAGTCAGGCGGGACGGACACTGCCGGCAGCGGGAGGCGGGGGAGTCCGTTTCGGGCGGATCCGCAGGAGCCCGAGCACGGGGACGCGTACCGGGGGCCGGTGACGGTCAGCCCGGACGAGGGGAAGCCCGCTCCCCGGAGCGGCCGGGACCGCGATCCCGACCCGCACGCCGCGCTGGAAGCGCGGATCCTGCTCCCCGCGAGGAAGGACCGCTGATGGCCCGCCGCGAGGAACCCCGCACCGCGCCGCTCGCCCTCGCCCTGCGCGAGATCGCCGGCAACATCACCCTGACCAAACGCTCCGCGTACGCCTGGTACGTCGTGCCGCCGGCCCGGTGGGCCTGGCGCGCCGACGGCGACCGGCGCGGCATGGTCGACGCCGCGGGCATCGCCTACGCCGGCCTGGCCGGCCGCCGGATCCGCACCCGGGTCACCAGCCGGCCCTACCCGGTCGCGGCGTGGGCCCGCGGCCTGCACGCCCGCACGCCGTCCCCGCTGCCCGGCGCCGAGGACGCGACCTGGTCGGACAACCTGCTGGCCCAGCAGCGCTACCTGCGCACCTCCGCGACCGCGGAGAAGGAGGTCTACGTCGGCGTCGAGATCGCCCCGCGCGGGCGGATCACGGCCCTGCTGGACAACCTCATGGGCAAGGCCGGCAACCGCGAGCTGGCCCACCTCGACCGCGACGTCGAGCTGATCAGCGAGATCGTCGCCTCCCCGGGCATCGGCGGCGCGCCCGCCGACCCGCGCCGGATGGAGTGGCTGCTGCACCGCTCGGTCGGCCTGGGGCTGCCGGCCCCGGGCGGGCTGATGTCGCCGCCGGGGCTGTCGGCGGAGTGGGAGACGACCGACCTGCACGCGTTCACCGAGGGGGTCGTGGTCCGCCCCACCCCGCTCGGCCGGTGCGTGCAGATGATCGACCGCCGCCCCGATCACGACCCGCTCACCAGCTACGTCGCCGTCATCACGCTGGGCCGGATGCCGGAGATGATCATCCCGGATCCGCGCGGGCCGTGGTTGTCCGCCACCGACGCGCTGCCGTTCCCGGTCGAGGTGTCCTCGACCGTCGACATCCTGGCCGGCACGGCGACCCGCACCGGCGTCACCAAGGCGCTGCTGCGGATCCGCGACCAGCAGCGGCAGTACCAGATCCACGACGTGGACGAGCCGGCCGCGCTGACCCGCCAGGCCGACCACGCCCGCCGCATCGAGGACGAGATGTCCCACGGCGACGACCTGGTCTCCACCCGCACCGAGGGCTGGTATCGGCTGGCCGTCTCCGGGCGTACCGAGAACGAATGCATGGAGCGCGTGCGCGCTGTCCGCGATCTCTACAAGCGCCGGCACATGGACGCCGTGCTGACGAAGGGTCAGGCCAGCCTGGTCCGGGAGTTCGTGCCGGGCGAGCCGGTCGCATCCACGGCGTACCGGCGCCGGCTGCCGATGCGCTACTACGCCGCCGGGCTGCCGCAGGTCAGCACCCGGCTGGGCGACCGGCGCGGGCCGCTGATCGGCATCATCGCCTCGAGCGTCCGGCGGCCGGTCATGTTCGACACCCACTACTCGACCGAGGTGAAGAAGGCCTCCGGGCTGGTCCCGATCGTGGGCCGGCAGGGAGCCGGCAAGTCCGTGCTGGAGGCGGCGATCTGCTACCAGGCCGCCCGCCGCGGGATCCGTACGGTCATGCTCGACCCGTCCGGGCCGCTGGCCGCGCTGTGCGACATGCCGGAGCTGCGGGAGTTCTCCGAGCACATCGACCTGGCCAAGGCCCCGGCCGGCACGCTGTCGCCGTGGGCGGTGGTGCCGGAGCCGCAGCCGGGCCACTTCGACGTCCAGGAGCAGTACGACGAGGCGATGGACGAGGCCCGGGCCGAGCGCAAGACCCTGGCCATCGACATCGCCCGGATGCTGCTGCCGGCCCAGATCGACCACAACCCGCACACCGAGCCGCTGCTGCTGCGGGCGATCCGCGAGGTCGGCGCCGAGCCGACCAGCAACTACTGGGCCGTCATCTGGCGGCTGCGGGAGTACGCGGGGCTGAAGTTCGACGGCGCGCCGATGGAGCCGACCGACGACGGCTACAAGCGGCTGCGGGACGAGGGCGCCGCCATGCACGCCCAGACCCTGGCCGACCTGCTCTCCGACACCGCCGAGACCCGGCAGGGGCGGCTGTTCTTCCCGCCGCTCACGCCGTACGGGCAGGAGATCGCGGCCCGGCCGCCGCACACCGAGGCCGTGCTCACCGTGATCACGATGAGCGGGCTGGTGCTGCCCAACCCGTCGGTGCCGCGGGAACACTGGTCGTTCACCGAGCGGATGAGCGTGCCCGCGCTG
>DATDKW010000304.1:0-12200 GCA_036519715.1 Mycobacteriales bacterium | reverse complement strand
GACAGGTTCAGCTCGTCGGACGGGTCGTGGAAGGCGTTGCGGTCGCCCTCGAACAGCGACAGGTGGGTGTGCATCCCGGAGCCGGGCTGGGAGGTGAACGGCTTCGGCATGAAGGTCGCGTACACCCCCTCGGCCATCGCGACCTCCTTGACCACGTGCCGGAAGGTCATCACGTTGTCGGCGGTGGTCAGCGCGTCCGCGTAGCGCAGGTCGATCTCCTGCTGGCCCGGGGCGACCTCGTGGTGGCTGAACTCGACCGAGATGCCGAGCGCCTCCAGCGCGTCCACCGCCATCCGGCGGAAGTCGTGGGCGACGTCGTGGCTGGTGAGGTCGAAGTAGCCGCCGGTGTCGACCGGGCGCGGCTCCCGGCCGGCCTCCGGCAGGCCCTTGAGCAGGAAGAACTCGATCTCGGGGTGGGTGTAGAAGGTGAAGCCCATGTCCTTGGCCTTGGCCAGCGCGCGGCGCAGCACGAACCGCGGGTCGGCCCAGGACGGGGAGCCGTCCGGCATGAGGATGTCGCAGAACATCCGGGCCGAGTCGCCGGCGCCGTTCTTCCAGGGCAGCACCTGGAAGGTGCCCGGGTCGGGCTTGGCGATCATGTCGGACTCGGACGCGCGGGCGAAGCCCTCGATGGCCGAGCCGTCGAAGCCGATGCCCTCGGCGAACGCGCCCTCCAGCTCGGCCGGCGCGACGGCGACCGACTTGAGGAAGCCCAGCACGTCGGTGAACCACAGCCGGACGAACCGGATCTCCCGCTCCTCCAGCGTGCGGAGAACGAACTCCTGCTGCCTGTCCACCATCGCTCCCCTCGCGGTCCCGGCCCGATGCGCGCAGTCTCCGCCGAGCTGATTTCCCCGACGTTACGTCCGGCCGGCCGGACCGGGTGTACCCGGGGGCGAGGGTCCTACTTGGTCGCGCTGCCCGCGGTCCACTTCGCCCAGGACACGTTCCACTCGTTGTAGCCGGCCGCGAAGGGCAGGTCCACGCCGGTGTTCTTGATGTCCACGACGTCGCCGGTGGAGAAGTTGCTGTAGAACCACTGCGCGTTGGCGGGCGAGAGGTTGACGCACCCGTGCGAGGTGTTCTGCTTGCCCTGGGCCCACACCGACCACGGCGCCGAGTGCAGGAACTCTCCGTCCGGGCTGATCCGGATGGCCAGCTTGATGAGCTCGTCGTAGCCCAGCGGGGTGTCCTTGGGCAGCCCGTACGAGGCGGAGGTCATCCGCTTCACCGGGTATTTCTCGGCCACGATGTGCGGCCCGCTCTGGGTGGTGAAGAAGATCGTCTGCCCGTCGACCGTGTAGGACCCGCCCCGGCCCATGCTCACCGGCACGCCGTCCTTGACGATCTTGCCGCCGATCCGGACGGTGCCCAGGTGGGTCTTGTCGTTGATGGTGAAGATCTTCGACTGGCCGATCGTGAAGGAGGAGGTCACGTCCTCCTGGCCGTACACGTTGTCGCCGACGTGGACGCCGTAGACCGCGGCCTTGACCGTGACCTTGGTGCCGGGCTTCCAGTACGCCCGGGGGCGCCAGTGTGCGACCTGGTCGGAGAACCAGTGCCAGGCGCCGTCCACGTGCGGCGAGGTGGTGACGGTGAGCGCCTTCTCGGCGGCGGCCTTGTCGGTGATCGGCTCGTCGAAGCGGACCTGCACGGGCTGGCCCACGCCGACCGTCTTCGGGCCGCCCCCGTTGCCGGGGAAGAGGTAGGGCAGGGTCAGAGTGCGCGGCTCCACCGTCGAGAACGCGCTGCTGGCCTTGACCGTCTTGCCGTCGGCGTTGGCCGCGGTCGCCGACACCGAGTAGCTCTTGTCGTAGCCCAGCGGCTCGGCCGAGGTCCACGCCGTCCGGTCGGCGTTGAACGCGCCCCTGACGGCCTCGCCGTCACCGTTGCGCACGGTCACGGCGCTCACCGTGCCGCCGGTGACCTTGACCGTCACCGGCGCGGCCACGGACAGCCCGGCGGCGCCGTCGCGGGGCGAGATCACCAGCTTCGCCGGAGCGGCCGGCGGCGGGGTCGGCGGCGGGGTCGTCGGCGCGGCGCTGGACGGGCTCGCGCCGCCCCCGCCCCCGCTCGGACCCTGCGCGGACGCCGACGGGCCACTGTTGGTGCACCCCGCGACCAGCGCGATCAGCACACCGGCAGCTGCCAGCGATCGGACACCTGCGCGTCGCCGAGCGGAACCCCTACCCATGCCCCAAGCCTCCGAACGTTCCCCCAACCGCCACGCCACCCGACGGCCCCACGGACCATGACGCGCTGCGGTCCCATATTGTTGCTCAGAGCACCGAAATATCCGGTGATGTTCGCGATACGGCCCGATCCGTGCCGCGGTTCAACGTCAACTCCGGTCCGATCTTAGAGTGGACCGGTGACAATCCGGACCGATACCGCGCCCGACGGGCCGGTCGCGACCGCCGACGAGGTCACATTCCGGTATCCGGACCCCGACCGGAGGCTGCGGGGCGTCCGGTTGTCGCAGCAGGTCCGCATTCCCGGCGATCAGCTCGACTTCACCCGCAGCGACCGCGGCTGGGAGCTGCGGCTGCCCCGGCCGCCGGTCTGGCGGATGGAATACCGGCTGGAGCTGCAGCACGCCGACGGCGGCCGGGAGGAGGTCTGCGACCCGGCCAACCCGCTGCGGGCGCCGGGCGCGTTCGGCGACAAGTCGGTGCTGGAGTTCGCCGACTACCAGCGGCCGGCCTGGCTGGACGCGCCCGGGGTGCCGGGCGCGGACACCGAGATCCGGGTGCCGTCGCGCTACCTGCAGTCGGAGGTGTACGTCCGGCTGTGGGCGCCCGCCGACGCCGGCCCGACCGAGCGGCTGCCGCTGCTGGTCGCCCACGACGGGCCCGAGTACGACGAGCAGTCCAGCCTCACGGCCTACGCGGCGGCGATGGTGCAGGCGGGCCGGCTGCCCCGGCACCGGATCGCGCTGCTGGGGCCGGGCCAGCGGGACGAGTGGTATTCGGCCAGCGTGAGCTACGCCCGGGCGCTGGCCCTGGCCGTGGTGCCGACCCTCCGGCGCCGGGTCGCGGTGGTCGGGCCGGTGGTCGGGATGGGTGCCAGCCTGGGCGGGCTGGCCGCGCTGCACGCCCAGCGGCGGCACCCGGGCCTGTTCGGCGGGCTGTTCCTGCAGTCCGGCTCGTTCTTCGACCGCCGGCTCGACCCGCAGGAGCGCGGCTTCGGCCGCTACGCCCGGATCACCCGGTTCGTCGCCGACACCCGCCGGGGCACGCTCAAGGCCGAGCCGGTGCCGGCCACGCTCACCTGCGGCGAGCTGGAGGAGAACCTCGGCAACAACCGTGACATGGCCACCACGCTGCACCACCAGGGCTACCGGGTCGGCTTCGTGGAGCTGCCGGACGTGCACAACTACGTGGCGTGGCGGGACGCGTTCGACCCGCACCTCACCGGCCTGCTGGTCGAGGTATGGGGCCCCGGGGATCTTGATCCCGGCAGGTAGGTTTCACCTCGTGACCCGCCGCGAGCATGTCGACGTCCCCGCGCCGGCGCTGGGTGGATCGGGCACGGTGATCGTGCACGGCCACTACGGCCGGCCGTTCCTGGTGTTCCCGTCCGAGCGGGGCCGGGCCTGGGACTTCGAGAACAACGGCATGGTCGACGCGGTCCGGCCGCTGCTGGACGCCGGGCGCTGCAAGCTCTACTGCGTCACCTCGCACGACGCCGAGTCCTGGTCGAACCAGTCGCTGTCGATCGAGGACCGGGCCCGCCGGCACGCCGACTACGAGCAGTGGATCGTCGACTCGGTGCTGCCGTTCGTGTGGGAGGACTGCGGCGGCTGGCAGGAGGTCGGCACGATCGGCGCGTCCATGGGGGCCTACCACGCGCTGACCTTCGCGCTGCGCCGCGCCGACCTGTTCCCGCTGTCGATCAGCCTGTCCGGCAACTACGACCCGTCGTCCTGGCACGGCTGGGGCGAGCAGGGCGAGGCGGCCTACTTCGCCAACCCCGTGCACTTCGTGCCCGGCCTGGGCGGCGACCACCTGGAGTGGCTGCGCTCGCGGCTGTCGGTGCTGCTGGTGGTCGGCCAGGGCATGTGGGAGGACACCACCGGCTCCCTGCCGTCCACCCGGCTGATGGCCGGGCTGCTGCGGGACAAGGGCATCCGCTGCGAGCTGGACGAGTGGGGCTACGACGTCCCGCACGACTGGCCCTCCTGGCAGCGTCAGCTCGCGCACCACCTGCCCCGTTTCTGCTGATCCCAGGAGGTTCCCCGTGCCCCGTGGTGACCGCACCGAGCACCTCATCGGCCTGCTGCTCGGCACCGAGGAGGACTGGCCGCGCGCGTTCGAGGAGCTGGTCCGCCGGCTCGGCGCGGTCCGCCATCCCGACGGCACGCCGCACACGCTGCGGACCGAGCGGATCACCATCGAGCCGTTCGACCTGCGGGCCAAGCCGCGCTACGACCTGGTCATCGACCGCCTGGCCTACTGGTACTACCACCCGCGGGAGTGGCTGAAGAAGGCCGCGCTGATGGACGACGTCTACCTGCTCAACAGCCCGTTCACGTTCCAGTCGATGGAGAAGCACGCGGCCTACTGCGCGATGCTGCGGCTGGGACTGAAGGTGCCGACGACCGTGCTGGTGCCGCCGAAGGAGCCGCTGGACAACGCCCGCTGGGCGTACACGTCCTCGAAGTACAACCGGTCCTTCGACCTGGAGGCGATCGCCGAGCAGGTCGGCTACCCGCTGTTCATGAAGCCGTTCGACGGCGGGGCCTGGGTCGGGGTGTCCCGGATCGCCGACGCCGACGCGCTGCACAAGGCCTACGACGAGTCCGGGCAGCGGCTCATGCACCTGCAGGCCTCGATCGAGGGCTACGACTCCTTCGCCCGGTCGCTGACCATCGGGGCCGAGACGATGGTGATGAAGTTCCGGCCCGAGCTGCCCATGCACGACCGGTACGCGGTCGCCCACGACTTCCTGCCGGCCAGCGCCGGGCTGGAGGTGCTGGCCATCTCCAAGCTCATCAACGCGTTCTTCCGGTGGGAGTTCAACTCCTGCGAGTCGCTGGTGGTCGGCGACCAGGTCCACCCGATCGACTACGCCAACGCCTGCCCGGACATCGCCATCACGTCGCTGCACTACTACTTCCCGTGGGCGATCTCGGCCCTGCTGAAGTGGACGGCGTTCTGCGCCGTGACCGGGCGGCAGCCGCGGCTGGACACCAACACCCGGGCCTACTTCGACGTGGCCGACTCCGACCTGTCCTACGGCGACAAGCTGGCCGCGTACGCGACGCTGGCCGACGAGCACTTCGAGAAGGACCGGTACGACGAGTTCTGCGCCACGTCCCTGGCGTCGCTGGACGAGGTCGTCCGGGACTGGGTGGCCGGGCCGGAGTTCGACGCGCTGCTGGTGGACACGGTCAAGACCACCTACCCGGCCCACGAGCAGGACCGCTTCACCGCCCATTTCCGCGGACTACTGAGCCTCTGGGTGACGGACCAGTCCTAGCGCCCGGGGGCCCGGGGCCGGGGGCCGTTCGGGGGGTTGCTGGCGCTTTCGGTAGCGGACAACGGGGTTTAGCACAACGGGTTGTGCGCAGGCGCTCACGGTGCTGTGATGCGCCGGTGACCCGCATGCGCGCTGTCGTAACCGTCCTGGCCGGTCTGCTCGCGGTGCCGGCGGTCACCGCCGGCCCCGCTCAGGCCGCCCCGGATCCGGCCCCGGCCGGCGCGCCGGGAGCCCTGTCGCACTTCGACCTGGCCCGCAAGGACTGCGTCGGCACGGCCCGCAACACCACGTCCAAGGTTTGGTACACGGTCGCGAACGGCGTGCTGTCCGACGTCTACGCGCCGACCCTGGACAACACCAACGTCGAGACCCTGCAGTACGCGGTCACCGACGGCTCGACGTTCACCGACCTGCAGACCCGGGACATGACGTACACGGTGCAGTCGATCGACCCGGGCGGGATGGCCTGCCGGGTCACCAGCACCCCGCGGCGCGGCGGCTACAGCCTGGTCACCGACTACGTCACCGATCCGCAGCGCAACGCCGTGGTCATGCACACCCGGCTGCGCGGGCCCGCCGGTCTCAAGGTCTTCGTGCGCTACGACGCCACGGTCAACGGCAACGGCGGCGGCGGCCCGGCCAACGGCGGGGCCGACGACGCCACCGTCGACCCGGCCACCACCGCGCTGGTCAGCTCCGACACCAACACCGTGACCAACGCGGTCAACCGCGACTACGGCGTGCCGCTGTTCGGCGCGCTGCGCGGCGACCGGCCGTTCCGGTCGGCCTCCTCCGGCTACGCCGGGACCGCGAGCGACGGGCTGGCCCAGCTCGACGCCGACCACGCGCTGTCCGGCCCGACCACCGCGCTGCAGGGCAACGTGGTGCAGACGGCCGAGGTCGCCCGGGCCGGGGACGGCTCGTTCACCCTGGCCCTGGGCTACGGCACCACCGCGACGGCCGCGATCGCCACCGCCGGCAGCAGCGCCGGGTCCTCGTTCCTCGACACCTACGCCCGGTACGTCGCGGGCTGGCTGGCCTACGACGCCCGGCTCAAGCCGCCGCCGCTGAAGCTCCCCGGCCTGACCACCGCCCAGAGCCTCAAGCTGGCCCAGCAGTACTACCTCTCGGTCAACGTGGTGAAGGCGACCGAGGACAAGACGTTCCCGGGCGCGATCGGGGCCGGGCTCGGCAGTCCCTGGGGCCAGGCCGTCAGCGCCGGCGACCTGCCCGACGGCAAGCCGGTCTACTTCGGCTCCTACCGCGAGGTCTTCGCCCGCGACCTGTACGAGGCCTTCACCGGCCTGCTCACCGCCGGCGACACCGCGACCGCGCGGGCCACGACCCGGTTCCTGTTCGAGCGGCAGCAGCTGGCCGACGGCCGGATGCCGCGCAACTCGCTGCTCAACGGCAAGAAGGCCCCGGACACCGGCGGCGACCAGCTGGACGAGACGTCATACCCGATCCTGATGGCGTGGCAGTCCGGCCTGGCCGGTGACCGCGCGCTCTACCGCGACCACATCAAGAAGGCGGCCGACTTCGTCGTCGCGCACGGGCCGTCGTTCGGCTCGGAGCGGTGGGAGGAGCAGGGCGGCTACTCGCCCTCGACCATCGCGGCCGAGATCGCCGGCCTGGTCGCGGCCGGCCGGATCGCCGACCAGAACGGGGACCAGGCGAGCGCCCGGGTCTACCGGGCCACCGCCGACCACTTCCAGCGCTCGATCAAGGGCTGGACGGTGACCACCACCGGCCCGTACGGGACCGGGCGCTACTTCATCCGGCTGTCCAAGAACGGCGACCCGGACGAGGCCGTCACGTACAACCTCGGCAACGGCGGGCCGGACGCGGACCAGCGGGCGGTCGTGGACGCCGGATTCCAGGAGCTGACCCGGCTCGGCATCCTGCCCGCCAACGACCCCGACGTGCTGGCCTCACTGCCGGTGGTCGACGCCACCATCCGGACCGAGACCGACTCCGGCACCGGCTTCTACCGCTACGGCACCTCGACCCCGGGCACCGAGGACGGCTATGGCGACTGCTGGACCCCGGACCCGACCACCTGCGAGCCGGACGGCAAGCCCTGGCCGACCGGCAACTCCGGCTCCGGGCACTACTGGCCGGTGCTGTCGGGCGAGCGGGCCGAGCAGCAGCTGCAGACCGGCGACACGGCCGGCGCGACCGCGCTGCTGCGGGCGATGAACGCGTCCACCTCGGGCGTCGGCCTGGTGCCGGAGCAGTCCTGGGAGAACCCGGACCTGGCCCCGTCCCCGTTCGGCACCGACCCGGCGACCGCGTCGATCGGCTTCGTCAACGGTAAGCCGGCCGGCTCGTCCTCCCCGCTGACCTGGGCCCAGGCCCAGCAGGCCCGGCTCATCCTGTCCATCGGGGCCGGGCGGCCGGTCGAGCAGCCCTCGATCGTGGCCGACCGGTACGTACGGTCCGGGCCGCCCGGGTCGCTGCCGGTCACGGTGACCGCGCCGGCCGACAACGCCTCGGTGACGACCGCGACCGTCGAGGTCACCGGCACCACCGCGCCCGGCGCGACGGTCGACATCGCCTCGACCGCGACCGACACCGGCGGCGCGACCACGGTCACCACGGTGACGGCATCCGCGACCGGCGCGTTCTCGGCCACGGTGCCCTCGCCGTTCGGCACCTCGGTGGTGACGGTGGCCGCGACCAAGGGCGACGCCACCGGCTACGCCCGCCGCACGGTGCTGTCGGAGTTCGTCACCGGCACGGTCGTGCTCGACGTGACCGACCCGGACGGCGACGACAACGGCCCGGGGACGTACGCGTACCCGACGTCGCCGAACTTCCAGCCCGGCGCCTTCGACCTGCAGCGGTTCCAGGTGATCGTGGACGGCGACAACGTGCTGCTCCGGACGAAGGTGCGCAACCTGGCCCCGACGTTCGGCTCGCCGCTGGGCGCCCAGCTGCTCGACCTGTACGTGCACACGCCGACCGGGGCCACGTCCACGGCGGCGGCGTACGCGTCCCGCAACTACACGATCGAGCCGGGCTCGGCCTGGTCCCGGCGGATCGAGATCCAGGGCTTCGCCGACCCGCAGTTCGTGGACGCCGCCGGGACCTCCCTCGGCACCGTCTCGGTGCAGGCCAGCCAGGCGTCCGGGTTCATCACCGCGGTGGTGCCGGTGGCCGCGCTCGGCACGCCCGGGCCGGGCTGGGCCTTCTCGGTCGTGCTGCACGGCCAGGACGGGTTCTCCCCCGACCAGGCCCGCGGTTTCCAGCCCACCCCGCAGGACTTCCAGTTCGGGGTGTGCGCGGCCGGCGGGACGTCGCCGATCTGCTCGGTGGACCCGACCACGGTGCCCAAGGCGATGGACATCCTGACCCCGGCCGGGGTGTCGCAGGCGGCCGAGCTCGACCCGACCGATCCCCCGGTGCAGATCGCCGGCGTGCCGGTGTCCTGACGGAGCGCCCGCCCCCTACCCCGGTAGGGGGCGGGACCGCCCCGCCGGGCGGATTCGGCCGGGCGCCGCGATGCCTAGCGTCGGCGCCATGAGCCTCGACCGACGCCCTGTCGTCCTGTACGGCACCCTGTTTGCGCTGGGGGTGGCCGCCGGTGGCCTCCAGCTGGCCGCCGACAGCGAGAAGGCCACTCCGGCGGTAGGGGTGGCGACCGCGAACTGGGTCCACGCCGGCCTCGGTGCGGTGGCGCCGGCGCTTCTGGTCCTGGCCTGGCGGCGGGACCGCGCAGCCACGACCGCGTTCCTGCGCCGGCCGTGGACGGCGGCCGGCTGGACCGACTGGCTCGACGGCCTGACCTGGCGCGGGCGGCCGGCGCTGCTGCGGCCGCTGGTGTTCCTCGGCGCGGTGGTCATGGCGTACACGCCGCTGCGGGCGGGCGAGCAGGTGCTGGCCGGGCTCGACCCGGACTTCACCCGGAACGCCTGGGGCGGGCCGACGTACCTGGGGGCGATGGCGGCGCACTACCTCGACGGCGTGCTGATGTTCCTGGCCGGGGCGGCGCTGGCCCGGGCCACGAACCGGCGGCCGGCGGACTCGCTCAGCCGGGGCTGACGGTCAGTCCCGGACGACGATGCCCAGGCACATCTCGTCGGTGGTGCCGTCGCCCCAGACCACGTAGCGCGGCGCGACCCCGGGCAGCACCTGCGGGCGCAGCCGGGCATCGTGGGTGCAGGTCACCCGGAGCGTGTCGCCGGCCTGCACCGTGACCGGCTTCGGCAGCGGCACGCTGCGCTGGTCGTGGAAGTTGTACGGGTCCACGTCCAGCAGTGTGCGGGCGCCGGGCCGGCCGGGGTTGAGCTGCACGGTGATCCGGGTGCCGAGCAGGTGCATGTGCCCGGCCACGGCGTAGACCCGGCCGGGGTCGCTCACCCGGTGGTCGCAGGTCTGGGTGCTGCCCGCGGCCGGCTTGCCGTCGGGGCGGCAGAGCAGGGTGAGCCCGGCGACGGTCGCCCCGGCGCCGGTCCCGAACCGCCGCATCACGTCGAACACGGCCGCGGCGCGGTCGCACAGGCGGCCGGTCGTCCCGGCCGGGCAGGGCAGCTCGACCGGGGCCGGCAGCAGCGTCGTCCGCAGCGGCACCAGCCCGGCGGTGCCCGGCGCCAGCCGCAGCGTCACCCCCGGCCGGTCGCTCGCCCCGGCCGTCGCGGCCAGCAGGTTGTAGTGCACCTGCATGACCAGCTGGGCGCCGGGCTGCAGCAGGTAGCCGGTGCCGGGCGGCGTCGGCTCCTCGCCGCGGCCGCCGGGGGCCCAGGCCGCGATCCAGTCCGAGCCCCCGTCCAGCGCGCTGCCGGGGTCGGACCCGGCGATGCCGGTACCGCCGAAGCAGGTCCAGCCGTCCCCGTCGCCGGCCCGGTCCAGCGCCTGCGCGGCCGGCACGTCGGCCGGCGGCACCCGGAACAGGATCGCGTGGTGCACGATGCCGACGTTGCTGGGCCGGAACCGGCTGCCGGTCAGGTACGCCGGCGCCCGCAGGCCCGGGTCGACCAGGAAGCACCGGTATTCGTCGATGCCGCCGCCGGGCGGGCGGGGCGCGTACGGCCGGGGGGCCGAGACGGTGGTGAACCGCTCCCCCGCCTTCAGCGGGACGCCCGCCTCGGCCGGGGCCGCGTGCCCGTGGGCCGGGGTGGCGGCCGGCGTCGTGGGCGCGGCCGCCGGGGCCGCCGCCGGCGTGGAGGCCCCCGCCGCGCACCCGGCCACGGCCGCGACCGCCGCCACCGCCGCGATCCACCGCCCCAGCCGTCCCATGTCCGGAACGGTACGGCGAACCCGTGGCCGACCGGAAGCCGGCGGTGCCCGGACCCACGGGGGACGGCCCCGGGCACCGCCGGGGTCGGTCAGGCCGGCAGGGCCGTGCTCTGGTCGATGGCAACCTTCCACCGGCCGTGCTCCCGGACCCAGCTCAGGCCGACCAGGAAGTGGGCGGTCGTGCCGTTGAGGGTGAAGTGGGCGTCCTCGATGATCTGGGCGCTGTGGCAGCCCCGGACGGTCCGCTTCAGCACGTCGAACGTGGCCGTCCAGTCGAGCGCGAACAGCGCCTCGCTGTTGATCCGGGCCTCCGCCTTGGTGTACGGCCGGCGCCCGTTGTAGTAGATGATCGTCGCGTCGTCGGTGTAGAAGTCGATGAAGGCGTCCAGGTCCTTGCTCTGGAACGCCCGGTCGAAGGCGGCGTTGGCGGCGAGGAGCTGGCGCTCGCAGCCGGTGGCGCGGCCCGCGCCGGCCGGCGCCGCGGCCGCCGGCGAGGGGCCGGCCGGTGCCGCGGCCGCCGGTGACGCGGCGGCCGGCAGCGCGGCCAGCCCTCCGGCCGCGACCAGCGCGGCCAGCACGGCGGCCGCCTTGGTGGGAATGCGCATCGCGGGGTTCCTCCTGGCGTGCGGGGATCGTCGACGGCGACGCTAGGAAGCGCGGTGGCCTCCTTGAAGAGCCAAAATCGGCCCGGTTCGACCAGGCCAATCGCGGCGCGGTCACGACCCGGCCACGCGACGGCGACGACCGCTCGCGCGCCGGCTCGGGCGCGCAGGACCGCACCTGGGGAGCCGGCCGGGCCGCCGAGGCCCGGGCCGCCGAGGCCCGCCCGGCCCGGCGCCGGGTCAGGCGGTGGCGGCCAGGGCCTCGGCCAGCCGGGCCAGCCCCGGCTCGACCTTGTCGGTCGGCAGCAGCCCGTAGCCGAGCACGAACCCGGCCCGCGGCGCCCCGACCGCCAGCGGGCCGAGCGGGGCGACCAGCACGCCGCGCTCCTGGACCCGGCCGGCCACGGCAGCGGCAGCGGTCACGTCGCCGGACCGCAGCAGCGCGCTCACGTGCAGGCCGGCCGCGGACGGCACCGCCTCCAGCCACCGCCCGGCCGGGCCGGAGAGCCAGCCGGTGACCAGGTCGTACCGCTGCCGGTAGATCGAGCGGGTCCGGCGCAGGTGCCGGGCCAGCCCGCCGTCCGCGACGAACCGGGCCAGCGCGGCCTGGGTCGGCAGGGCCGTGTGCCAGTCGGTGACGAACTTCGCCGCGCGCAGCGCCGTCCGCAACGACGGCGGCGGCACACAGAAGCCCAGCCGCAGCGTCGGCAGCAGCAGCTTGGACAGCGAGCCGGCGTAGACGACCCGGCCGTCGCGGTCCAGGGCGTGCAGGGGCTCCAGCGGGCGGCCGGCGTACCGGAACTCACAGTCGTAGTCGTCCTCCAGCAGCACCGCGTCGCGCTTGCGGGCCCAGGCCAGCAGCGCCATCCGGCGGGGCAG
>DATDKW010000303.1:0-3231 GCA_036519715.1 Mycobacteriales bacterium | reverse complement strand
GTGGCCGATCTTCACCAACACGCCGCAGCTGCCGCCGGCCAAGTTCGTCGAGGGCGGGCTGGCCCAGGAGTCGATCGTCGGGGCCGGCACGATCCTGGCCGGCTCGACCGTGCGCCACTCGGTGATCTTCCCCGGCGTCACAGTCCTGCAGGGGGCGTACGTGGAGGGCAGCGTGCTCATGCCGGGCACCCGGGTCGAGGCCGGCGCGGTCGTCCGCCGGGCCATTCTGGACAAGAACGTGCAGGTGCCGGTGGGTGCGCACATCGGCGTCGACACCGAGCTGGACAAGCAGAGATATCACGTCAGCGACGCCGGGATCGTCGTGCTGGGCAAGGGCGAGCTCGCCATTCCGTAGTCGCGCGGTCACTGTCAGCGTCCGAAATGTGACCCAGCGTTCACGCCGTCACGATGTGGTCACCGGTGCTGCGGCTCTGCCGGAAGGTGGCCTACTGTTCCGGCATCCCGTTCGCTGAGGAGGTCCCTGGTGAAGCTGCGCCGTGTGTACGTCGCCGCCGCTGTCGCGACGGCGCTGGCCGCCGCCGGCTGCGCGAACAACGAGGACTCGGACTCCGGCACCGCGGCCCAGCCGTCCGGGTCGGCGTCCTCGACGTTCAGCATCGACTCCATCCAGAAGGACGACGCGCTCGCCGGCCAGGTCGACAGCAAGATCTCCAGTGACGGCAAGCTGGTCGTCGGCACCGACCCGACGTACGAGCCGAGCGAGTTCAAGCAGGGCGGCAAGATCGTCGGCTTCGACGTCGACCTGGGCACCGCGATCGCCAAGAAGCTCGGCCTGACCGCCCAGTTCCAGGAGTCGAAGTTCGACGCGATCCTGCCCGCCCTCGGCACCCGGTACGAGCTGGGCATGAGCTCGTTCACCGACAACCCGGCCCGGGAGAAGGTCGTCGACTTCGTCACCTACTACAACGCCGGCACCCAGTGGGCGTCCAAGGACGCCGGGTTCGACCCGGACAACGCCTGCGGCAAGAAGGTTGCCGTGCAGACCGGCACCGTGCAGGACACCGACGACCTCCCGGCCCGGCAGAAGAAGTGCGCCGGCAAGCCGATCCAGGTGCAGCGCTACGACGCCCAGGACGAGGCCACCAACTCGGTCGTGCTGGGCAAGGCCGACGCGGTGCTGGCCGACTCCCCGGTGATGGCCGGCGCGGTCAAGAAGGTCGGCGGCGGACTCCAGCTGGTCGGCGACGTGTACGACGCCGCGCCGTACGGCATCGCCATCCCGAAGAACGCCGGCACCACCAAGGACGCGGTCCTCGGCGCGGTCAAGGCGCTGGTGTCCGACGGCACCTACAAGGCGATCCTCGACAAGTGGGGCGTCGCCAGCGGGGCGATCACCGACCCGGTGATCAACGGCGCGTCCAGCTGATCGGGTGTCCCGGTGACGGCGACCTCGCAGCAGGCCCCGGCCGGGGCCCCGGAGGAGATCAAGGCGGTCCCGGTCCGCCACCCCGGCCGCTGGGTCGGGGTGGCGGTGCTGGCGGTGCTCGTCGCCATGCTGGTCAACGGCGTGGTCAACAACAAGGCCTACCGCTGGGACACCGTCGGCAAGTACGTCTTCGACCAGCGGCTGTCCGCGGCCGCGCTGGTCACCCTCGAGCTGACCGTGCTGGCCATGTTCTTCGGGGTCGTGCTGGGCGTGATCCTGGCGATCATGCGGCTGTCGCCCAACCCGATCCTGTCCAGCGCGGCCTGGATCTACCTGTGGATCTTCCGCGGCACCCCGGTCTACACCCAGCTGGTGTTCTGGGGCCTGATCAGCGTGCTCTATCCGCGGCTGGGGCTGGGGATCCCGTTCGGGCCGGAGTTCGTCTCGTTCCAGACCCAGAACGTGATCACGTTCTTCGTGGCCGCGGTGATCGGGCTGGCGCTGAACGAGTCCGCGTACATGGCCGAGATCGTGCGGGCCGGGATCACCTCGGTCGACACCGGCCAGCACGAGGCCGCGGCGGCGCTGGGCATGAACCGCAACCACATCATGCGCCGGATCGTGCTGCCGCAGGCGATGCGGGTGATCATCCCGCCCACCGGCAACGAGCTGATCTCCATGCTCAAGACCACCTCGCTGGTGGTCGCGGTGCCGCTCACCTCCGAGCTCTACTCCAAGAGCCGGGAGATCGCGCTGTCCCTGTTCCAGCCGGTGCCGCTGCTGATCTGCGCCGCCATCTGGTATCTGGCCGTCACCTCGATCCTGATGGTCGGCCAGTATTACCTCGAGCGGTACTACGCCCGGGGCAGCTCCCGGGCCCTGCCGCCCACCCCGCTGGAGAAGCTGCGGATGCGGCTGCGCGGGCTGCGGCCGCCGCCGGGGCGGGACCCGGGCGCTCCGCCGATCAGCGTGCAGCGCGGTGGAGGACTGGGCATATGAGCGACCCGATGGTGCTGGCCGAGGGCGTGCACAAGCGCTTCGGCCGGCTGGAGGTGCTCAAGGGCATCAACCTGAGGGTCGAGCGGGGCGCGGTGATGTGCGTGATCGGCCCGTCCGGCTCGGGCAAGTCGACGTTCCTGCGCTGCATCAACCACCTGGAGCAGATCAACGCCGGCCGCCTGTACGTCGACGGCCAGCTGGTCGGCTACCGGCAGCGCGGCGACAAGCTGCACGAGCTGCGCGAGGCCGAGATCGCCAAGCAGCGGATCGACGTCGGCATGGTGTTCCAGCACTTCAACCTGTTCCCGCACATGACCGTGCTGGGCAACCTGCTGGAGGCGCCGCTCAAGGTCCGCCGGGAGCCGAAGAAGGCGGCCACCGAGCGGGCCCGCGACCTGCTGGACCGGGTCGGGCTGGCCGACAAGGCCGGGGCGTACCCGCGGCAGCTGTCCGGCGGGCAGCAGCAGCGGGTCGCCATCGCCCGGGCGCTGGCCATGCGGCCGAAGCTGATGCTCTTCGACGAGCCGACCTCGGCCCTGGACCCGGAGCTGGTCGGCGAGGTGCTGGACGTGATGCGGGGGCTGGCGGAGACCGGCATGACGATGGTCGTGGTCACCCACGAGATGGGCTTCGCCCGCGAGGTCGGCGACGAGCTGGTCTTCATGGACGCCGGCGTCGTGGTCGAGGCCGGCCACCCCCGTGACGTGCTGGCCAACCCGCAGCAGGAGCGCACCCGCTCGTTCCTGTCGAAGGTCCTCTAGAGCCGGGGTGGGTCAGGCCCGCTTGACCGCGGCCAGCAGGCCGTCGCCGGCGTGCAGCAGCACCGGGACCAGCCGCTCGTCGTC
>DATDKW010000302.1:0-5753 GCA_036519715.1 Mycobacteriales bacterium | reverse complement strand
TTCGAGGCGGCCGGGATCACGGTGCTGACCGGGGCCAGGGCGACGGAGGTCCGGCGGCCCGGCGACGAGGTCACGCTGGTGCTGGAGGACGGCCGGGAGCTGGTCGCGGACGAGCTGCTCGTCGCCACCGGCCGCACCCCGACCACCGGCTCGCTCGGCCTGGAGACGGTCGGCCTGGAGCCGGGCAAGTACGTCACCGTCGATGACTCGATGCTCGCCCTGGGCGACTGGCTCTACGCCGTCGGCGACGTGACCGGGCGGAACCTGCTCACCCACATGGGGAAGTACCAGGCCCGGGTGGCCGGCGACGTGATCGCCGCCCGCGCCACGGGAAAGCCCGACGACCGGCCCGGCCTGCGCGCGTCCGCCGACGACGCCTGGGTGCCGCAGGTCGTGTTCACCTTCCCGCAGGTCTGCTCGGTCGGCCTCACCGCCGCGGCCGCGTCCGACCGGGGCCTGAATACCCGGGTCGTCGAGTACGACATCGCCAAGGTGGCCGGGGCGGCGCTGCTGGCCGACGACTACCAGGGACACGCGACGCTGGTGATCGACGAGGACCGCAAGATCGTTATCGGTGCCACCTTCGTCGGCCCCGACGTGGCCGAGCTGCTGCACTCGGCCACGATCGCGGTCGCCGGCGAGGTCCCGCTGGACCGGCTCTGGCACGCCGTCCCGTCCTTCCCCACGGTCAGCGAGATCTGGCTCCGCCTCCTGGAGGAGTACGGCCTCTGACCCACCCCGGCGCGCCGACCGTACGTCCGACCCGCCCGGGCGCCGGCGGCCGGCCCGGACCTCCGACCCACACCCGGGCGCGGCGGCCCGGCCGGACCTCTGACCGGCCCGGGCGCTGGCGGCCCGGCCGGAATACCGGCCGCTGGAAGGCCCGGCGAGCGGGGCGCGGGAAGGCGCGGGCCCCTAGAGATCAGCGAGCCGGGCGGCGGCGTCCTCGGCCTTGCGGGCGGCGGCGTCCCGGCGCCGGGTCGCCGCGTCCCGCTCGCGCTGCGCGTCCCGCTCGTGCCGGACCGCCTCCCGCTCGGCGTCCTCGGCCGCGGCCAGCCTGTCCCGCAGCTCCTCGACCAGCTCGGTGGCCGTGACCCGGTCCCGCTCGGCGTGCTCCAGCTCGCGCTCGGCCGTGACCAGCGCCCGCTCGGTCTCGTCCCGGGCTTCCTCGGCCTCGGCCAGGGCCGCCTCCAGCCGCTCCCGCTCGGCCTCGCGCTGCTCCCGCAGCCGGCGCTCCCGGACCACGGCCGGGTCCTCGGCCCGCTCGTCGTCCCGGACCGCCCGCAGCCGCCGGGTGGGCGGCCGGGTCGGCTCCGGCGGCGCCGCGTCGAACCCGGTCCGGCTGGCCGCCTTGGTCAGCCGCCCGGCGCCGATCTCCTCGGCCACGGCCGGGTCGGCCAGCGCGGCGTGCAGCGTCTGCTCCAGCTCGTACGCGACGGCCTGGGTCACCTTGACCCCCGCGCCGGCCGCGACCGTGCGGGCCGACCGGACCAGCGCCCCGACCAGCTGCTGCCGCTGGGTGGCCAGCTGCCGCAGCGCGGGCCCGGACAGCTCCTCCTGGGCCCGTCGCAGCTCCTCGCCCAGCGCCACCAGCTGCTCGCCGACCTCGGGCTGGTTCCGGACCAGCAGGTTCAGCACGTACGCGCTGACCGTCGGGCGCCGCAGCCGGCCCAGCGCCGCGGCCAGCGTCCGGTTCCCGGCCGATCGGGCCGCCTGCACCTGCGCGTCGCGGGCGGCGGTGAAGTCCTCCGGGGCAAGCCCGTAGAGCTCGTCGGCCGCCTGGCCGACGAGCTCGTCCGGGTCCGTCGTACTGCTCAGCTGGACTCCTCGCTCCCCGAGCCGGCCGCCACCGAGGACGGGCCGTCGCTGTCGGTGCCGTCCACCCACTCGCCGGTCCGCGGGTCGACGTGGGCGGCGCCGACGACCTTGCCAGTGGCCTTGTCCACGATCCAGGCCTCGTCGGCCTTGCCGTCCGGCCCGGCCGCGCCGGTCTCGTTGTTCTCGGTGTCGGCGAAGATGATGACCTTGCCGTCGGCGGTCTCCACGGCCGCGTCGGCCTGGCCGTCGCCGGTGTAGTCCTTCTCGGCCGGCAGCTGCTGGGTCTCGCCGTTGACATTCACCGTCATCCGGCCGCTGCTGCCGGTCGCCCCGGTCCCAGTGGTCTGGGTGTCGTCGTCGTCGGTGTCGAGCGTCTTCTCGACGCCGATCTGGTGCCCGCCGTAGTCGACCGTGGCGACGCCTGCGGACTGCTGGTCGCCGGAGGTCCCGGTCGTGCCGCCCGTCTCCCCGGTGCCGGTCTGCCCGGTCCCGCCGGTGCCCTCGCCGCCGCCGGACCCGACCGCGCTCGGCCCGTCCTGGTCGGTCCCCTCGACCCAGGTGCCGGAGCTGGGGTCGATGTGCGCCGCCCCGACGACCTGTCCGGTGTGCTTGTCCACGATGTACGCCTCGTCGGCCTTGCCGTCCGGCCCGGCGTCGCCGGTCGCGTTGTCCTCGGTGTCGGCGAACACGATGACCTTGCCGTCGGCGGTCTCCACGGCCGCGTCCGGCCGCCCGTCGCCGGTGTAGTCGTGCTCGGCCGGCAGTTCCCGGGCCTCGCCGTCGACCTCGACGGTCATCGTGGTCGAGCCCTCGGTGCCGCCCGAGCCGTCGTCGGTGGTCGCGTGGGAGGGGTCGCCGGAGCCGGCCGCGTCGGGGCCGGTGCTGTCGTCGTACCTGTCGTACCCGTGCGCGCGGTCGGGGCCGGACGCCGACTCGTCGTGGCCCGGCGGCTCCCACATCGCGTGCGTGCCGTCGGCGCCGAGCCCGTCGTGGACGTCCATCGCAGATCTCCTCGTGTCGGCGGGATTGTCCCCGGATGGCGGTGAGACAGACGCTAGGGGTCACCGGTACGGCTCAGTACCCCCTAACTGTGCCAGCCGGTTTCGTTGCAGAGCGTGTCCGAACCTACGACATAATTCCCTTCCTGCGCCTACGTCGACTACTCTCTGCACTTGTAACCGTTCGCGGGGACCGGCGACGGGTCGAGCTGTTCGGTCCCTCCCCGCGGCAGAAGGAGATCACCATGTCGGTTCGTCTCGTCGATGGCGCCAGCTGGAACTTCCAGGACGGCGCGAGCTGGAACCTGCAGGACGGCGCAAGCTGGAACCTGCAGGACGGCGCGAGCTGGAACCTGCTCGACGGCGCCAGCTGGAACTGATTGCTGTTCCCTCCGGGATCACCGGAGTGATCCTCAGGGTCTCGAACCGGGTGAGCTGAGTCCGCTTCCGTGGCATGCTGTCCGCGTAATGCTCGGGACGGAGCGACGCGTGGCAGGTTCTTCCTCGGTGGGAACGGCGCCCCCGGCCCGTTCCGTGTCGCGTGCGCCGCTCCTGATCGCCACCGCGCTGGCGATCGCCGCGGCGGCCGCCTGGACGCTGAGCGGGTCCCTGCGGCCTGCGTTCGAGCGGAACGACCTGATCCCGGCGATCGGGTTGCTGGCGGCGTTCCTCGCCGCCGAGTCCACTCAGCTGCACCTGGAGTTCCGGCGCCAGACGCACTCGACGTCGGCGTCCGAGATCCCACTGGTCTTCGGCCTCTTCCTGATCCAACCCGGCACGTTGCTGCTGGTACGGCTGGCGGCGGCCGCCCTGGTCATGATCATCCGGCGCCGCCCGCCGATCAAGACCTGGTTCAACCTCTGCCTCTTCGCAGCGGAGACCACGCTCGCCGTGGTGACCTTTCACGCCGCGCTCCAGGGCCGGCCGGCCGACATCACCGACCCGCGCAGCTGGCTGGCCACCGCGGCCGCCATCGCGGTCGCGGTCGTCGTGTCCAACGCCGGCGTCTTCGCGGTGATCATCGCCTCCGGCGCCATGCCGTCCTTGCGGGAGACCGCCGTGATGGCGGCGCCCGCCTTCCTCGTGACGCCGCTCAACTCGGCCGTCGCGCTGGTCGTGCTGCTGAGCCTGTCCGTCTCAGACTGGGCCGCCGTCCCGCTGACGGTGGTCGGTGGCATGTTCGTCCTCGGCTACCGGGGCTGGCTGCGCTCCCGCAAGCAGCACGCCGTACTGGGCCGGGTCTACCGGTTCAGCCGGCTGCTGGAGCAGGTCCGCGGCATGGACGGGCCGCTCGAGGTCGCCCTGCAGGAGGCCCGCGGGGCCGTGAACGCCGAGATCGTCCGGCTCGCGGTGCTCTCCGACACCGGGGAGCTGATCGTCACCGAGGTCAGCGACGGGCCCGCGGTCACCCGGGCCGCGCAGCAGCCGGACGTGCTGGGCCAGCGGGTGCTGGACAGCCGCGGCGGGCTGCGGCTGGACCGGCGCAAGACGACGGAGCCGCTGCTGGCCGCGCTCCAGGCCCGGGGCGCCGACGAGATCCTGGCCGTCCCGCTGCGCAGCGGCAGCAAGCTGCGCGGCTACCTGGAGCTGCAGGACCGGCAGGGCGAGATGAGCTCGTTCTCGGCCGAGGACCTGGCCCTGGTGGAGAACCTCGGCGCCCACCTCACCGCCGCGGTGGAGAACAAGGACCTGGTGGCGCGGCTGCGGCACGCGGCGTACCACGACCTGCTGACCGGGCTGCCGACCCGGGCCCGGCTCGGGCAGCAGCTGGAGTCGGCGATCGACGAGGCCGGCGACGGTGTCGTGGCCCTGGTCCAGCTCGACCTCGACCGCTTCAAGGAGGTCAACGACTCGCTCGGGCACACCTGGGGCGACGAGCTGCTGGTCCTGGTCGGCCAGCGGCTGACCCGGGAGGCGCCCGAGGGGGCGATGGTGGCCCGGGTCGGCGCGGACGAGTTCGCCGTGGTCGGCCGGGTGTCCGGCCCCAAGGCCGCGGCCGAGCTGGCCACGGTCCTGCGCGACGCCGTCTCCACGTCGTACCCGCTGGCCGGGCTGACCATCGACGCCTCGGCCACGGCCGGCGTCGCGCTGGCGCCCGACCACGGCGAGGACGCCCCGACCCTGATGCGCCGGGTCGACGTGGCCCTGTCCAACGCCAAGAACATCGGCCGCCACACCAGCATGTACGACCCCTCGATGGAGCAGGAGAGCCTGCAGCGGCTGCGGCTGGTCACCGAGCTGCGGGCGGCGCTGGCGGCCGGCCAGGTCGTGGTCCGCTACCAGCCCAAGGTCAACCTGCGCTCCCGCGAGCTGGTCGGGGTCGAGTCGCTGGTCCGCTGGAACCACCCCGAGTACGGCGAGGTCGCGCCGGACCGGTTCGTCCCGCTGGCCGAGGTCACCGGGCTGATCGGGATCCTGACCGACCACGTGCTGCGGGCCTCGCTGGCCCAGTGCCGGCAGTGGCTGGACCGCGACCTGCGCATCCCGGTCGCGGTCAACCTGTCGGCCCGGACGCTGACCGACAACGAGTTCCCGGACCGGGTCGCCGGGATGCTGCGCGAGTACGAGGTGCCGGCGGAGCTGCTCAGCTTCGAGCTGACCGAGTCCAGCGTGATGACCGACCCCGACTCGATGAAGCCGGTCCTGCACCGGCTCAACGCGCTCGGCACCGGCCTGTCCATCGACGACTTCGGCACCGGCTACTCGTCGCTGTCCCAGCTGCGCCGGCTGCCGGTGGACGAGGTCAAGATCGACAAGGAGTTCGTCTTCACCATGGGCACGGACCTGGGCGACCTGGCCATCGTCCGGGCCATCATCGAGCTGGGCCACAGCCTGGGCCTGCGGGTCGTGGCCGAGGGCGTCGAGGACGAGCTGTCCCGCGACCTGCTGCTGGGCAACGACTGCGACGTGATCCAGGGCTACCTGGTCAGCCGGGCC
>DATDKW010000301.1:0-11662 GCA_036519715.1 Mycobacteriales bacterium | reverse complement strand
GCGATCGGCACGTTGACGCCGAGGCACCAGCGCCAGGACGCGTACTCGGTCAGGATGCCGCCGACGACCAGGCCGATGGCCGCGCCGCCGCCGGAGACGGCGCCGAACACGCCGAACGCGCGGGCCCGCTCCTTCGGCTCGGTGAACGTCACCGTGATCAGCGACAGCGCCGCCGGGGCCAGCAGGGCCGCGAACGCGCCCTGCAGCGCGCGGGCGGCGAACAGCAGCTCCGCGGTCGAGGCGATGCCGCCGAGCGCGGATGCGCCGGCGAAGCCGAGGAGGCCGACGATGAGCATCCGCTTGCGGCCGACGTAGTCGGCGATGCGGCCACCGAGCAGCAGCAGACCACCGAAGGCCAGCGTGTACGCCGTGACGACCCACTGCCGGTCGGCGTCGGTGATGCCCAGGTCACGCTGCGCCGACGGCAGGGCAATGTTCACGATGGACGCGTCCAGCACGACCATGAGCTGGCTGATCGCGATGATCGCGAGGGCGAGCCAGCGCCTGGAGTCCTGGGCGCCTGATGGTGACGCGGCTTGGTCAGGGCCGGCGCCGATGGAGCTGGTCACGATGTCTCCTGTCTGGCGGATGGAACCGTCGTACGAGTGCTGCTGCACAGCAGCAGTGGGATGAGCACGTCGTCGGCGACGTGGGTGATGAACTCGTCGTCGATGGGCTCACCGGTGACGAGCATGCGGAAGAACATGAGGGCCGGCGCGACCTCGTGGAACACGTACGGGTCGGCGTCGGGGCGGAGCTCGCCGCGCTCGACCGCCCGCCGGACGATCGTCGCGCCCATGTTGCGCTTGTCCACCAGCACCTGCTGGCGGAGCGTGGCGGCGATCTCCGGCGCCCCGCGCATGGCCCGCAGGACCCCGGACAGCAACGCGACGTCCTCGGCCGCGAAGCCCTCGGCGGCGAAGCGGAGGGTGGCGACGATGTCGCCGCGGAGGCTGCCGGTGTCCGGCGGCTCCATGTGCTGCGGCCCGCGGCAGCGGATGGCGTATTCCACCAGCTCCCGCTTGCCCGGCCACCGCCGGTAGATGGTGGCCTTGCTGGCCTTGGCCCGGGCCGCGACCGCGTCCATGCTCATGCGGTCGTAGCCGACCTCCGCCAGCAGCTCCAGGGCGGCGACGCAGATGGCCATCTCCCGGGCCGGACCCCGCGCGGTCCCCGGGTGTGCCGGGTCCTCCAGGACGTCGGCCGATCGGCCTTCGTCCTCGTGCGGTGACATGCGAATGACCTCCGGTGAACAGCAAGTGAACGACACCGTTTCGTACCGCCGGGAGGAACGCTAAGACCCTTCGCAGTAGTCCGCAACCGGATAAGCCGTGAGCGGAACCACTCTCAGCCTGCGGCCAGGGAGGGGTCTATGTAGGCGTTGGTCACGATATCGGCGGCGGTCAACCCGGTTGGCAACGGCGTCTTCTGCTTCGCGTACACCGGCCGGACAATGTCCAGGAGCTCGGTCACCCGGGCCAGGTCGAAGTTGCCGATCGTGGCGTCGGCCCCGTTGCCGACGATCTTGTTGTCCTTCATGACCTTGGCCGCGTACGCCGCCCGGGCGGCCGAGTAGGGGAACGCGTCGTAGTCCTGGGTCAGCTTCACGATCAGCGCGTTGGTCGCGGCCGGGTCGGCCAGGTAGCCCGCGGCCGACCGCTGGATGATCGGCACCAGCCGCTTCAGGCAGGCCGCGTTCGCGCTCTCCTTGTCGGCCCGCACGGTCAGCGTCTCCGGGTAGACCGGGTAGCCCGCGTCGGCGACCAGCAGCCAGGCCACCTTCTTGTCCCAGGCCGGCAGCTCGTTCTCGTACGCGAAGGGCTCGTTGGTCAGGAAGCCCTGCTGCACGATGTCGCCCCGGGCCGCGACCCACCGGTCCGGGGTGCCCCGGTAGCCGGAGTCGACCTGGGCCCGGGTCAGCTTGCCCGAGCCGACCAGGTATTCGATGTAGGTCGCGCCCTGGAAGTAGAGCACCCGGATGCCGGACTTCCCGATCTCGTCGATGGACTTGAACGAGTGCTGGGCCGGGTCGAACATCAGCACCACCGGGGAGCGGTCCAGCGGCGCCACCACCGCCTTGACCGGCTTGGTCCCGGCCAGCTGGGCGATCTGGTCGGTGTCGGCGGTGGCCAGCAGCACCGACGAGTCGGTGTAGAGCACGCTCGCGGCCGGCACGAAGCCGTTGGCCGGGCCGCCGGACCGGATCTCGATCCGGACGCCGGTGTCGACGCCGTCGGCGACCAGCGCGCCGGAGACGCGCTTGTGCTGCTTGTCCACGGTCAGGTCGCCGCCGAGCAGCCGGTAGATCGCGCCGTCCTCGGCCTGGGCCCACCAGTTGGACTGGATCGTCACCGTGGCCGGGCAGACCCCGGCCAGGCTGGCCGCGCCGGACGCCGAGGCGCTCGGCCGGGCCCCGGCCACCTGCTCGGTGCCGCCGGAACAGGCCGCGGCGGCGAGAGCGGCGGCGGCGAGAGCGGCGATCAGCAGGCGTGGCACCGCACGACGGTACCGATCACGCGCCGGCCGGGTCCGGTCAGGGACCGATGATGCCGCGCATCCCGCCGGTGGTGAGGTCCGGCGGCACGGCCGGCAGCACGCCGGTGAAGTAGTCCTCGGCCGCCCGGGTGGTGCCGACGTCCCGGCCCTCGGCCTCGGACAGGAACCAGCGGTGCTCCAGGATCTCGTGGAAGACCTCGGCGTCGTTCAGCCGGCCGCGCAGCTCCTCCGGCATGGACGCGATCACCGGCTCGTACACCTCGGCCAGCCAGCGGTTGGCCGCGGCCGCCTCCGGCACCTTGCGGCCCTCGGTCTGCTCCTGCCAGGCCCGGAAGCTGGCGATGTCGTTGAGCAGCCGGCGGGCCTGGTTCTCCTGGGCGTCGATGCCGGTGCGGGCGAACAGCAGCTGCCGGTCCCGGCCGGGCTCGGCGATCCGGGTCCGGACCCGCAGCCGGTTGCCCTCCGGGCCCTGCTCGATGTCGAGCTCGTCGACGTCGAAGCCGAGCTCGTTGAGCCGCCGCAGCCGCTCGGCGATCCGGTAGCGCTGGTCGCCCGGCTGCAGCAGCTCCTCCCGGGTCAGCTCCGACCACAGCGCGTCGTACCGGGCCTGGACCTGCTCGGCCACCTCCAGCGGGTCGACGTCGGTGGACAGCAGGCCGCCGGCCTGCAGGTCGTAGAGCTCGCCGCCGACCCGCTCGAAGGCCAGGCTCACGTCGTACTGGCGCATGCCCTCGGACAGGGTCGGGCGCAGCTCCGCGGTCTCGGCGTCGACCAGGTAGGCCGCGAACTCGCCCGCGTCGTGCCGGAACAGCGTGTTGGACAGCGAGCAGTCACCCCACAGGAACCCGGCCAGGTGCAGCCGCACCAGCAGCTCGACCAGCGCGTCCAGCAGCCGGTCGGTCAGCTGCAGCCCGCGCGGGTTGGCGAACAGGTTCCGGTACGGCGTGGAGAAGTCCAGGAAGCGGGTGACCAGCGCGGCCTCCAGCCCGGGCCGGTCGGCGACCACGCCCAGCACCTCGACGGCCGGGATGCCGAGCTCGCCCAGCCGGCGCAGCAGCCGGTGCTCGCGCCGGGCCAGCCGCTCGTCGATCTCCTTGATGGCGAAGACCTCACCGGCCTCGGCCACGAACCGGACCACGTGCCGGGAGATGCCGCGCTGCCGGATCTCGACCATCCGGTCGTCGGTCCAGTCGGCCAGCGGCAGGTCCCAGGGCAGGGTCAGCAGGCCCGCGGCCGCCTCCGCCGGCGGTGTGAAGACGAAGTGCACGCCCGACAGTGTGCAGCAGGGTCAGCCCAGCTCACGCCGCGCGCGACCGGTGGCCGGGCGCGGCGCCGCCACCGACCCGCGCTCCCGCACCGGCATCGGCACCCGGTCCACCGCCGCCGCCCGGTCCGCGGCCAGCAGCGCCCGCACGGCCCGCCGGCCCATCTCCTGGTGCGGCAGGGCCACGCTGGTCAGCCCCGGGCGCAACCAGCCGGCCAGGTCGGAGTCGTCGAAGGAGACCAGCGAGACCTCGTCCGGGATGCCCACCCCGGCCTCCTGCAGGGCCTGGTACGCGCCCAGGGCGATGCGGTCGTTGAGGCAGACCACCGCCCGCGGCAGCGTCCCCCGGCGCAGCGTGTGCCGCACCGCCTCGTACGCCGGCTCCGGCCACCACGAGCACTCCAGCACCGCGTCGATCCCGGCCCCGGTCCCGGCCCCCGCCAGCGCGTCCTCCATGCCGGCCATCCGCTCCCGGGCCGCGTACACGCCCGGCGGGACCTCGCCCAGCACGACGATGCCGTCGTGGTGGCCGCGCTCCAGCAGGGTGCGGATCGCGGTCCGGCCGCCGGCCCGCTCGTCCGGCAGCACGGTCGGCAGCAGCTCAGTGTCAGTACCGGTGCCGGTGCTCACGCAGTTGAGCAGCACCACCGGCTGGCCGCGCAGGGCCCGGGGCAGGCCGACCCGGCGGGTGAACATCGACGCGTACACGAAGCCGTCGACCTGGCGGCCGAGCAGGTCCTCGACCAGCCGTTCCTCGACCTCGGCGCTGCCCTGGGTCTCGGTGACGAAGAGCAGGTGCTCCTCCTCCAGCGCGGCGGCCAGGCTGCCGTAGACCATGCCGCCGGCGTACTGCTGGGTGGCGATGGTGTCGGAGACCAGCGCGATCGTCCGGGTCACCTTGGTCCGGAGGCTGCGGGCGGTCAGGTTGGGGCGGTAGCCGAGGTCGGCCGCGGCCTGCCGGACCCGCAGCCGCGCCTCCTCCGAGATCCGCATGTCGTCGCGGCCGGACAGGACGAACGACGCCGTGGTCGGGGAGACACCGGCGCGGCCTGCAACCTCACGCAACGTGACGCGGCGAGGTCGGGATTGGTGCACGCCTGGAGTGTCCCACCAGCGCCTTCCTCCGGGACGTGCTCGGGACCGGCGAGATTTCGGCGGCGGCGTGCGGCGGCGTGCTAAAGAGGATGGATGGACGGCCAGACCGGGGTCCGCGCGGTCACCGTGCGGCGCGGCGACGTGGTCGCGCTGCGGTCGGTGACGCTGCTCGCGGACCCGGGCGAGCTGGTGGTGGTGCTGGGCGCGTCCGGCAGCGGGAAGTCCACCCTGCTGCGGACGGTCGCCGGGCTGCTGCCGGTCGTGTCGGGCGAGGTGATGATCGCCGGGGAGCCGGCCAACGGGCTCGGCCCCGGGGAGCGCCGGGTCGCGATGGTGTTCGAGACCGGCGCGCTGATCCCGTTCCTGGACGTGGCCACCAACCTGGGCTGGGGGCTGCGGGCCCGGCACGTGCCGCAGCCGGAGGTGGACCGGCGGGTGGCCGGGCGGGCGGCACAGTTCCGGCTGGGCAAGCTGCTGCGGCGCCGGCCGGACACGCTGTCCGAGGGCGAGCGCGGGCTGGTCGAGATCGGCCGGGCGCTGGTGCAGACGCCGCGGGCGTTCCTGCTGGACGAGCCGCTGTCCCACCTGGACGCGGCCGAGCGGCTGCGGGTCCGGCGCCGGATCGTCGAGGTGGTCCGGTCCCTGGACGTCGCCACCCTCTACGTCACCCACGACCCGACCGAGGCGCTGGCCGTCGCCGACCGGGTCGCGCTGCTGCACGAGGGCACGGTGCTCCAGGACGGCCCGCCCCGGTCCCTGTACGAGCGGCCGGTCAGCCTGCTGGCGGCGGCGTCGGTGGCGCCGATCGGGCTGGTGCCGGCCCGGCTGGTGTACGCGGACGGGCTGGCCGGCTACCGGGTCGGCCGCCACACCCTGCCGCTGTGGGGCCCGGCACCGTCCGAAGTGGACGGTGACCGGCCGGTCGTGCTCGGATTCCGGCCCGAGGACGTCCAGCCCGGGTCCGCGCCGCCCGGGGACCGGTCCTCGGACGCGGTGGCGCTGGAGGCGGTGGTGACGGCGGTCGAGTACCTCGGCCGCAGCCAGGCGGTGACGCTGGCGGTCGGGGCGCCGCCGGTGACCGCGCCCGGGGCGGGGCTGGCCGCACCGGGCGGGGCGACGCTGCGGGCGCTGTGGCCGCCGCACGAGACGGTCCGGCCCGGGGACGCGACCCGGGTCGCCGTCGACGCCCGCCGGGCCCACGTCTTCGACGCGGTCACCGGAGCCGCGCTGCACCACCCCTGATCCGGTACAGTTCCGATCGGCGCCGGGGCGCTGGCCGGCACCCGCTCGCTGGCCACGCCGCTGCTGATCGGGGCCGGCTGCTGGCTGGTGCTGACGGCCGTGCTGGCGGTGGTCATGCCGGAGACGGGGTTCACCCCGGCCCGGTCGGTGGCCGCGGTCCGGACCCGGCCGTCGGCCGCGGCCCGCTACGTCATCGCGGCCGTGTTCGTGCTCGCCCTGGGCAGCGAGGGCTGGGGCCGGCTCGGGCCGGCCCAGCTGCTGGCGTTCCCGCAGGTCGGCGTGGTGACGATCGGCGCGCTGGGCGCGGCCTCGATGCTGGGCGCGGCCGGGCTGACCGAGCTGCTGCGGCGCAACCTGGACGGGCCGCGGGCCGGCCGGCTGCTGCTGGCGGTCGAGTGCGTGCGGCTGCCGATGATCGCGGGGTTCGCGCTGGCCGGGTCGCTGGAGCTGGCCGCGGCGACCTGGCTGCTGGCCGGGCTGCTGCGGTCGGCCGCGGCCCCGCTGCTGGAGACCTGGCTGGTCGCGGTGACCGAGCCGGCACCCGGGCCACCGTGCTGTCGGTGGTCGGGCAGGCCGACTCGGCCGGGCAGATCCTGGGCGGCCCGCCGATCGGCCTGCTCGGCAGCCGCGCGTCCGTGCCGGTGGCGCTGCTGGCGAGCGCCCTGGTCGGCCTGCCCGCCGTGGGCCTGCTGCGCCGGGCCCGCGCGCGGATGCCCGCGACCGTCGGGGCCGGATGGTAGGAACTCCGCCATGACGATCCCCTGGGACCTCGGTCCGGCCGCCGAGCAGGTCGCGACGCTGGCGGACGGGGTGACCGAGGACCGGCTCGGCGACCCGACCCCGTGCCCGGGTTGGTCGGTCGCGACCGTGCTGGTCCACTTCATCGAGCTGACCGACGCGTTCACCGACGGGGCCCGCAAGAAGGTCCGGACGGACACGCCCGAGCCGACGCCGGACCTGCCGCCGCAGTGGCGGCCGCTGCTGCGGTCCCGGCTCGACGCGCTGGTGCAGGCCTGGCGCGACCCGGCGGCCTGGGCGGGCGAGGCGACGGTGGCCGGGGTGACCCTGCCGGCCGACCTGACCGCGGCGGTCGTCACCGACGAGCTGGTCGTGCACGGCTGGGACCTGGCCCGGGCGCTGGGGGCGCCGTTCGCGGCCGACCCGGCGGCGGTCCGCGGGGCGCTGGTGTTCGCGAAGAAGTTCTCCGGGATGGAGGGCGGGCCGTTCGGGCCGCCGGTGCCGGTGCCGCCGGACGCGTCCGACTTCGACCAGCTCCTCGGCTACGCCGGCCGCGACCAGGACTGGACCCCCTGACCGGCCGCCCGGCCGGCGCGCCGGCCGGCTCCAGCCGGCCGCCGGCCCGCGGGTCGGGCGGCCGGGCTCAGCGGGCGCGGAGGGCGTCGGCCAGGAGGTCGAGCAGGCGGCCGGCCTGCTCGCGCCCGCTCGCGGCCAGCGTCACCCCGGACAGCGCGGCCAGCACGTCCGCCGCGGCCACGTCCGGCCGCACCGCCCCGGCCGCGGTCCCGGCCGCGAGCAGCGACCCGACCGCGGCCAGCATCCGGTCGCGACTGTGCGCGTACGGATTGCCGCCGGAGGCGATGAGCGGCTTCAGCGCGCCGGCCATCCCCCGCTTGGTCGTCATGTAGTCGACGAAGCGGTCCATCCACGCCCGCAGCGCCTGCTCCGGCGGCAGCTCGCCCAGCAGCACGGGCGCCGCGTCGCAGAGCCGGTCCAGCTCGGTCCGGTACGCCGCCTCGACCAGCGCCTCCCGGGTCGGGAAGTGCCGGTAGAGGGTGCCGATGCCGACCCCGGCCTCGCGGGCGATGGCGTCCAGCGGCACGTCCGGGCCGTCCTGGGAGAAGGCCCGGACCGCGACCTCGAGCAGCCGGTCCCGGTTGCGCCGGGCGTCGGCGCGCAACGGGCGCGTCTCCACGGCGGCCTCCTCTCGTCGCGGTCAGGAGACTCTCACGACCAGGTGATGAGCTGGACCTCGTGGTCGAAGTGGAAGCCGGCGGCGTCGCGGCAGCCGTCCAGGTAGTCGGCCAGCGGCCCGTGCGCCTCCATCTCGGCCAGCGTCAGCGAGTCGTCGAACGCGCACCGCTGCAGGAAGCCCTCGACCACCGCCAGGTCCGAGGACCGGGTCCGGTAGGTCAGCACCCGCACGGCCGGGTCGATCCCGAGCCCGCGCAGCGCCGCCACGACCTCCTCGGCGGTGGTGAACGGGGTGACCGGGTGCTCGACGGTGTCCCGGTAGGCCTCGTAGAAGGCCAGGTAGTGGGAGGCCGCGGTGGCCTGGGCGACCAGGCCGAGCCCGCCCGGGCGGACCGCGGCGGCCATCCGGGCCAGCCCGGCCCGGAGCTGGTCCGGCGGCAGCGCGTAGAGCGCGTGCACAGCCCAGGCCACGTCGTACGGGCCGGCGGCCGGGTCCAGGTCCTGGATGCCGACCTGGTGGTCGGCCGCGCCGACGAACGGCGGCGCCAGCACCGACCGGGCCTCGGCCAGGCTGAACGCCGACGGGTCGAGCAGGTCGACCTCGATCCGCAGCGCCGGGTCGAGCCCGGAGGCCAGCAGCGCGGCCGGCCACTTGCCGCTGCCGCAGGCGACGTCCAGCAGGGTGACCCGGTCGCCGGTGGCGACCGCCCGCAGCGCCGCCGACCAGTCGGTGACCGCGGCCAGCTGCCGGTAGTCCTCGGTGGCCAGCGCGTAGAAGGCCTCCATCTCCGCCCGCCCGGCCTCGCTCCAGTGCTCCAGGCTGCGCTGCGCGGTGTCGGGGCCGGTCATCGGGTCGGAGATCACCTCCCGACTGAATCACAGCCCGGCCGTCTTCACAGCTGGGTGGAGGATGCGTGATCGCTCCGGCCAGGTAAGGTTTCCCTAACCTTACGAGCGGAACGGAGCACTGCATGCGCTGGCGCGGTCGGACACTGGCGGCGGTCGTCGGGACCGCCGTGCTGGCGTTGTCGGCCGGCTGCGGCAGCGGGTCGGGCGGCTCCGGCGGCGAGCTGGTGGTCTACAACGCCCAGCACGAGGACCTGGTCGCGGCGATGCTCAAGGGCTTCGCCCAGGAGACCGGCATCGACGTGACGCTGCGCAACGGGAGCGACTCCGAGCTCGGCAACCAGATCGTCCAGGAGGGCAAGGCCTCCCCCGCCGACGTCTTCCTCACCGAGAACTCGCCGACCATGACGATGGTCTCCGACAAGGGCCTGTTCGCCCCGCTCGACGCCGAGACCATGACCCAGGTGCCGCCGGCGTACGTGTCGTCCAAGAAGGACTGGATCGGGTTCGCGGCCCGCTCGACCGTCCTGGCCTACAACACCTCGTCGGTGCCGAAGGCGCAGCTGCCGGCGTCGATCCTGGACCTGGCCGGCCCGGCCTGGAAGGGCCAGGTCGGCATCGCCCCGTCCGGGGCCGACTTCCAGGCCATCGTCAGCGCGGTGGTCGCGGTCGAAGGCGAGGCCAAGGCGGCGGCATGGCTGCAGGGCCTCAAGGCCAACGCCAAGATCTACCGCAACAACATCGCGATCCTGTCCGCGGTGAACTCCGGCGAGGTCAGGACCGGGATCATCTACCACTACTACTGGTATCAGGACCAGGCCGAGTCCGGCGCCAACAGCAAGAACGTGCAGCTGCAGTTCTTCGGCCACAAGGACCCGGGCGCGTTCCTGTCCACGTCCGGGGCCGGCGTGCTGAAGTCGAGCAAGCACGCCGACGACGCGCAGCGGCTGGTCGAATACCTGACCGGCAAGGAGGGCCAGCAGGCCCTGGTCGACAGCAACGCGCTGGAATACCCGGTCGGCAACGGGATCGCGGCCAACAAGGTCCTCAAGCCACTGTCCGAACTGGACCCGCCGACCATCGACATCGGCGTGCTGAACGGCTCGCAGGTGGTCTCGATGATGCAGCAGGCGGGGCTGCTCTAGCCCATGGCCGTCACCGTCGCCCCCGCCCCGGCCGACCGGCGCCGCCCCCCGCGGCCGCCGGCGCTGCTGGTGCTCGCGGGCGCGGCGGTGGCCCTGCTGACCCTGCTGCCGCTGGGTTTCGTGGCGTACGAGGCGGTGCAGACGGGCTGGGCCGAGGGGTCCCGGCTGGTGTTCCGGGACCGCACGGCCGAGCTGCTGTGGACCACCACCCGGCTGACGGCCGGCTGCGTGGCGCTGTGCCTGGCCATCGGGACGGCCGCGGCCTGGCTGGTGGAGCGGTCGGACCTGCCCGGCCGTCGCGTGTGGACGGTGCTGCTGGTGGCGCCGCTGGCGGTGCCGTCGTTCGTCAACGCGTTCGGCTGGGTGTCGCTCGCGCCGCGGCTGGACGGCTACACCGGGGCGCTGCTGATCACCACGCTGTCCTACTTCCCGCTGGTCTACCTGCCGGCCACGGCGGCGCTGCGCGGGCTCGACCCGGGCCTGGAGGAGACGGCGTACGCGCTGGGGCTGGGGCGGTCCGCCGCCTTCGCCCGGGTGATGCTGCCGCAGCTGCGGCCGGCCCTGCTCGGCGGCGCGCTGCTGGTCTCGCTGCACCTGCTGGCCGAGTTCGGCGCGCTGGCGCTGCTGCGGTATCCGACCTTCACCACCGCCATCTACGACCAGTACCAGTCCTCGTTCAACAGCTCGGCCGCGACCATGCTGGCCGGCGTGCTGGTGCTGCTGTGCCTGGGGCTGCTGCTGGCCGAGCTGGGGCTGCGCGGCCGGGCCCGGTACGCGCGGATCGGCGGCGGCGCCCCCCGGGCCGTCACCCGGGCCCGGCTCGGGCCGGCCACGCTGCCGGTGCTGGCCGGGCTGGCCGGGCTGACCGCGCTCGCGCTCGGGGTGCCCCTGGGCAGCCTGGTGCGCTGGCTGGTGGCCGGCAGCTCGACCGGGATCGACACCGCGACCCTGCTGCAGGCGACCGGGACCTCGCTCGGCTTCGGCGCGGTCGCGGCCGGGGTGACCGTGCTGCTGGCGGTGCCGGCGGCGTGGCTGGCGGTGCGGCACCGGGGCCGGCTCAGCTCCGTGCTGGAGCGCAGCACGTACGTGTCCAGCGCGCTGCCCGGGATCGTGGTCGCGCTGGCCCTGGTCACCATCGCCATCCGGGCGGCCACGCCGCTCTACCAGACCGCGCCGCTGCTCATCGCCGGCTACGCGATCCTGTTCCTGCCCCGGGCGGTGGTGACCGTCCGGGCCGCGCTGGCGCAGGCGCCGCCGGTGCTGGACCAGGTCGCCCGCAGCCTGGGCGAGGGCACGATCGGCACCCTGCGCCGGGTCACCCTGCCGCTGATCGCGCCCGGCCTCGGCGCCGGCGCCGCGCTGGTCTTCCTGGCCGTGGTCACCGAGCTGACCGCGACCCTGCTGCTGTCCCCACTCGGAACCCGGACACTGGCCACCGAGTTCTGGAACCAGAGCAACAGCCTCGCCTACGGTGCGGCCGCGCCGTACGCGGCGCTGCTGGTGCTGCTGTCGGCACCGGCGACCTACCTGCTCACCCGCCAAGCGAGAAGGGCGACGGGATGACAGCGCTGACCCTCACCGGCGTCACCAAGGCGTTCGGCTCGACCCGGGTGCTGCAGGGGGTCGACCTGCACGTGCCGGC
>DATDKW010000300.1:0-4162 GCA_036519715.1 Mycobacteriales bacterium | reverse complement strand
CATCGCGAACCCGGCCAGCACCAGGATGCCGTTGGAGAACACCAGCCGGTCGCCGCGGGTGTGCAGCTGCCGGGGCAGGTAGCGGTCCTGGGCCAGCACCGAGCCCAGCAGCGGGAACCCGTTGAACGCGGTGTTGGCCGCCAGCACCAGGATCAGGGCCGAGACGGCCTGGATGTAGAAGAACCCGATCGAGTGGTCGCCGCCGAACACGGCCGCGCCCAGCTGGGCGATGACCGTGCGCTGGGGGTCGTTGACGCAGTCGCCCGGGAACCCGATCAGGTCGCAGGTGTCGGCGGCCACGTGCACGTCGGCGATCAGCGCCAGCGCGGTGATCCCGGCGAACATGGTGACGGCCAGCAGCCCCAGCATGCCGAGCGTGGTCGCGGCGTTGCGGCTCTTCGGCGGCCGGAACGCCGGCACCCCGTTGGCGATCGCCTCGATGCCGGTCAGCGCCGTGCAGCCGGAGGAGAACGCGCGCAGCGCGAAGAACACCAGCGCCAGCCCGGTCAGGTTGGTGTGCCCGGGCTGGGGCTCGATCGACCAGGCCGCGCTCTCGGCCTGCGGGCTGTCGCCGAACAGCGCCCGCAGCAGCCCGGTGACGATGAGCACGAGCACCCCGGCCGTGAACAGGTACGTCGGGATGGCGAACGCGGTGCCCGACTCCCGGACGCCGCGCAGGTTGGCCGCGGCCAGGATCGCGACCAGGCCGAGCGCCAGCCAGACCCGGGCCGGGTTGAGGTCGGGGAACGCGGAGATCACGTTGTCCACCCCGGCCGACACCGACACCGCGACCGTGAGCACGTAGTCCACCAGCAGGGCGCTGGCCACGGTCAGCCCCGCGTACCTCCCCAGGTTGGTCGTCGCCACCTCGTAGTCGCCGCCGCCGGACGGGTAGGCCCGGACCACCTGCCGGTACGACGCGACCACGATCGCGAACAGCAGCACGATCGCCGCCGCCACCCAGGGCGCCGCGAACAGGTAGGCCGTGCCGGCCACGGTCAGCACGAGCAGGATCTCCTGCGTCGCGTACGTCACCGAGGACAGGGCGTCGCTGGCGAAGATCGGCAGTGCGATGCGCTTGGACAGCGCGGTCTCGCCAAGCCGGTCGCTGCTGACCGGTCTCCCGATCACCAGGCGCTTGGTGACCCTCGTCAGCAGAGACACGCATCCAGCGTACGGTCCGCCGGACCGTGCCGGCGGGGGTGGCCGACGGCCTGTGGACAACACCCCGCGCGGTACCGTCCGGACGTGCACATCGTGGTGATGGGCTGCGGCCGGGTCGGCTCGAGTCTCGCCCGCAACCTGGAACGGGCCGGTCACTCGGTCGCGATCATCGACCAGAATCCGGCCGCCTTCCGCCGGCTCGGGCCGGAGTTCGCAGGCGACCAGGTGACCGGCGTCGGCTTCGACCGGGAGACCATGGGCAAGGCCGGCATCCACCGGGCCGGCGCCTTCGCGGCGGTGAGCAGCGGCGACAACTCCAACATCATCTCCGCCCGGGTGGCCCGGGAGACCTTCGGCGTGGCTCACGTGGTGGCCCGCATCTACGACCCCAAGCGGGCCGAGGTCTACGAGCGGCTCGGCATCCCGACGGTGGCCACCGTGCCCTGGACCGTGCACCGGTTCCTGTCCGCGCTGCTGGGCGACCGGCACGTCGAGGACTGGCGGGACCCGTCCGGCGCGGTGTCGCTGATGCAGATGCCGCTGCACGAGGCCTGGGTCGGCCACAAGGTCAGGACGCTGGAGGCGGCGACCGGGGCCCGGGTTGCCTTCGTGACCCGGTTCGGCCGGGGCATGCTGCCCATCGGCGCCACCATGCTCCAGGACGGCGACCAGGTGCACCTGCTGGTCACCGACGACATCACCGACGCCGTCGAGCAGGCGGCCGGCACCGCTCCGACTTCCGAGGGACACCACTGATGCGGGTCGCCATCGCCGGCGCGGGCGGCGTGGGCCGGTCCATCGCGCGCGAGCTGCTCGACCACGACCACGACGTCATGCTCATCGAGCGCGACCCGGAGAAGGTCGACCCGTCCCGGGTGCCCCACGCGGAGTGGCTCAACGCCGACGCGGCCGAGCTGGCCTCGCTGGAGGAGGCCCGCCTGCAGGACTGCGACGTGGTGATCTCCGCCACCGGCGACGACAAGGTCAACCTGGTCGTCTCGCTGCTCGCCAAGACCGAGTTCGCGGTCCGCCGGGTGGTGGCCCGGATCAACCACCCGGACAACGAGTGGCTCTTCACCGAGGCCTGGGGCGTGGACGTCGCGGTGTCCACGCCGCGGGTGATGGTGGCGCTGGTCGAGGAGGCCGTCTCGGTCGGCGACCTGGTCCGGTTGATGACCTTCCGGCAGGGTCAGGCCAACCTGGTCGAGATCACCCTGCCGGCGGCCGCGCCGGTGGTCGGCAAGGCCGTCGGGGACATCCGGCTGCCGCGGGACTCGGCCCTGGTCGCGATCGTGCGCGGCGCCCGGGTGGTCATCCCGGGGCCGGACGAGCCGCTGGAGGGCGGCGACGAGCTGCTGTTCGTCGCGGTCCAGGACGCGGAGTCGGAGCTGCGCCAGCTGGTCTGCGGCGACGGGACCTGCTGAGGGTCAGGCCTCCGGGCGGGTGACGGCGACGTCCGCGGCGGCTCCGGGCTCCGCGGCGGCCCGGGCGTCCTCGGCCTCCGCCTCCTCGATCTTGCGCACCCGCCGGACGGCGAGGACCGAGACCGCGACCGCGCCGATGGTGAACGGGTAGCCCATGGCCAGCCGGGCCACCGCCAGCCAGCCGGTCGCATCCTGGTCGTAGAGGTAGCGCTGGACCAGGCCGCGGGCCAGGAAGACGGCCACCCACAGCAGCGTGCACCAGGTGTAGACCCGCATCAGCCGGCGGTCCCGGCGCCAGGCCGTGCCGATGTCCCGCCCGTCGACGTACTCCCAGATCAGGCCGACGACCGGCCAGCGGACCAGGGCCGAGACGAGGAAGACGGCCCCGTACGTGAAGCTGGCCCAGATGCCGAGCAGGAAGAAGCCCTTGGCCTCGCCGGTGCGGTGGGCGATGAACGCCGCGACCAGCACACCGAAGAAGCCGCTGAGCGCCTGCTGAACAGTCTGCTTGCGGGCCAGCCGGATCGCGAACAGCACGACGCCGGCGGCGATGGCGGCCCAGATCGCGGCCCGAAGGTCGGCGACCGCGTTGACGGCCACGAACACCACGACCGGCAGGCCGCTGTCGACCAGGCCGCGCCAGCCGCCGATCGACTCGACCAGCATCGGGGTCGGGCGGGCGGCGGACCGGGGCTGGCCGTCCGCCTCCGTCACGCGGACACCGACTTGAACTCGTACCAGGGGTTGAAGATCATCTTCGTGCCGTCGTGCTCGGAGATCCGGCCCCGGGCGACCAGCACCCGACCGGGCTCGATGCCGGGGATGCGGCTGCGGCCGAGCCAGACCAGGTGCACCGAACCGGAGCCGTCGAAGAGCTCTGCGTCCACGGTGGGCACGCTATCCCGCGGCGTGTAGACGACGGAGCGCAGCCTGCCGGTCACCGTCACCGGCTCACCCTGGCAGCACGTCGCGACCGGCCGGGAGCCGGCCTTCTGCACGTCCTCGCGCAGGTCGGCGGCGTCGAGCTCCTGCTCGTCCTCGGTGAGGCGCTGCACCACCCGGTTCAACCAGCTGCGGCGGCTGGGCGCGGGCGTCTCGCTCACCTTCCCAATGTATGTCATCAGGGCACACCTGCATCCGGTCTCGTGCCGTTCCCGGGAGAATGCCCCTGTGACTCCTGTCGCCGTGATCCTGCCGGGCGCGGGGTCGTCGGCCGACTTCGTCACCCGGGCGTTCGGCGGGCCGCTCCGCGAGGCCGGGTACGGGCTGGTCACGCCGTCGCCGGAGCCGGGGCCGGGACTCGTGGACGCGGCCCTGCGGGCCCTGGACGAGGCCGCCGCGGCGCACGGCCCGGCGCTGCGGCTGGTCGGCGGGGTGTCCCTGGGCGCCCACCTGGCCGCCCGCTGGGCCGCGTACCGGCCCGCGGCGGCCGGGCTGCTGCTGGTGCTGCCGGCCTGGACCGGGCGGCCGGGGGTGGTGGCCGCGGCGACGGCGGCGGCGGCCGGCACGATCGACCGGCTCGGCACGGACGGCGCGCTGGCGGCGGCCGGGGCGGCGGTGCCGTGGGTGGCGGC
>DATDKW010000299.1:0-3634 GCA_036519715.1 Mycobacteriales bacterium | reverse complement strand
GCGGCGGGCGACGCCGAGGGCGATCAGCAGCACGACCGAGGCGATCCCGGCCATCCCGACCGGGGTCTGCAGGAAGGTCGTGGCCGAGGTCTTGGCCTCGTCGGCCAGCCGCCTCGGGCTGACCCGCTCGGCCAGCTCGTCGAGCGTGGCGGCCAGCTGGGTGCGGGAGGACTCGATCTCCCGCTGGATGTGCTCGGGGTCCCGGGGGCTCACTGTGCTGCCTTCCGTTCGCCTCGTCGGTCGCTCCGCTCCTCGGGCGGCCGCGGGGCCAGCCATCGCTCGGGGGCCCTGCGATGCTCACTCCCTCGTCGGCTCACGCGAGCACCCTAGGGCATACCGGGCGCCCGATGATCAGGCCGCGCGGATCAGGCCGCGCGGATCATCCCGCGCGGATCTCGGCTCAGGTCGGGGACAGCAGGCTGCGGCCGAGCCAGTCGTCGATCTCGACCACCCCGGGCAGCACGTAGAAGAACCCGCCGCCCTCCGGCCGCACGTACTCCTCCAGCGGCTCGCCCCTGAGCCGCTCGTTGGCCTCCAGGAAGTGCGACAGCCGGCGCTGGTAGCTGACGAACGCCAGCCCCTGGTCGAGTAGCCCGGCCTTGTCCATCCCGCGGGAGTAGCTCATCCCCCGCCGTACCAGGACCTTGTCCTTGGTCCGGGCGTCGCGCGGGTTGGCCAGCCGGATGTGCGCGGTCAGCGGGATGCGCTTGCCCTCCGGGTCGTCGGCGTAGACGGGCGTGTCGGCCTCGTGCTGGCCGGACAGCGGCGCCCCGGTGACCTTGTGCCGGCCGAAGATGGCCTGCTGCTCGTCCAGCGAGGCCCGGTCCCAGCGCTCCACCATCATCCGGATCAGCCGGACGACCTGGTAGGTACCGCCGACGGTCCAGGTCGGCTCGCGGCCGGCCGCACCCTGGGCGGCGTCCGACGTCGACGTCCACACCAGGGTGTTCATCAGGGCCTCGTCGGACGCGTCCGGGTTGGCCGTGCCGTCCTTGAAGCCCATCAGGTTGCGGCTCTGGGTCTGGCCGACCTTGGGCTTGGCGTCGGGCCGGGTGAACGTGTCCTGCATCCAGTGCAGCACCAGCCCGGACCGGGTCCGGCGCATCACCCGGCGCAGCGCGTGCACGCAGACGTCGGGCTCCTTGCCCTGCAGGGCCAGCAGCACGTCGCCGTGCGAGCGGGCCGGGTCGAGCCGGTCGTTGGCCAGGAACGGCATGGTGACCAGCTCGGCCGGCTTGCGCTCGGCCAGCCCGTACCGGCCGTCGAACAGCGACGCGCCGACCGACACCGTGGCCATCAGGCCCGGATCGGTGACCTCGGTGAGCACGCCGCTGTCCGGCGGCGGCAGCTCCGGGTCGGTCTCGGCCGGGACCCGGCCCGACATGAGCGACTCCAGCTCCAGCGACAGCCCGCGGAAGGTCTCGGCCAGCGCCGCCCGGTCGCCGTCGACGCAGGTGAACGCGGCCAGCAGGCCGTGCGGGGCCGGGCGCTCGAGCACCCCGATCTGGTGGTAGCCGCGGAACCCGCGGGGCGGGTCCGGGTCGGGCGCGTCGCCCTCGTCGCCGCGGCCGGAGGCGAGCCTGATCCCGCCGGCGGCGGCACCGCCGACGACCGCGGTGCCGAGCGCGGCCGTCCCGAGAAAGGCCCGCCGGGACAGCGGCGGCCGGCCGCCGGCCGTACTCATGCGCACGTCATCCGGGATCAGGCCACCCCGATGGCGGCCGGCACCTTGGCCAGGCTCTCGGACAGGGCGGCGAGCTGGCCCTGCATCTTCGCCTTGTCCGCCGGCTTCAGGTCCGTGTACGGCTTGAAGACGCCCTCGCTGATCTCGTACGGCTCCAGCGACTCCTCGACGGCGCGGAACCCGTTGTCGATCTCGGTCGCCAGCGCCTTGTCCTTGGCCGCGACCAGCGACCGGAAGCAGCCGTAGGCCTGCTTGGCCCCGAGCTGGTTGGCGTCGAAGTCGGAGAGGTCGGTGTGCGAATACCGGTCCTCCTCGCCGTTGATCTTGCCCTCGGAGACCTCCTCGATCAGCTCACCGGCGCCGAGAGCCACGGCCTTCGGGGTGATGTCGACGGTCTTGATCTTGGACTCCAGTGTCGCGAGATCCTTGTCCAGCTTGTCCGCCAGCGGGCCGCCACCGGACGTGGTGTTCTTCTCCCAGAGGAGATACTCCAACTTGTGCCACCCTGTCCACTTCGGGTCGTCAGGGCTGGCGAAGTCGTCGACCCGGGCATCGACGCTGCCGTCGATGTCGGGCACGAGCCCGGCGATGGGCTCGATCTTCTCCCACTTGATCCGGCTCGGCGCGAACTGCTTCTTGGCCTCGGCCACGTTGCCGGCCCGGACCGCGTCGGTGAACTTCTTCGCGTCCACCCGCAGCCCCGCGGCCTGGCCCACCACCCAGGTCTTGTAGTCGGCGACGGCCGCGGTGACGGTCTTGTCGCTGCTCTGGCTGCCGAGGTCGGAGCCGGACAGGCCCGAGCCGGAGCCCGATCCGGAGCCGCTGACGGAGCCGCCGCCCTCGGAGCGGACCGTGCCGCCGTCGTCCTTGCCGGAGCACGCGGCCAGCAGGCCGAATGCCGCACAGAGCGCGACCGCGGTCAGGGACCTGCGCACGGGATCTCCTCGGAGCCGGAAACTTAGGCGAGCCTTACCTTAGCGTCAGGCCCGGCCGGGTCCACAAGGGACCGGAGTTAGGCTGCCGGCTATGACCGAGCGACTGTCCCCTGGCGACCAGGCCCCCGACTTCACCCTCCCGGACGCCGACGGCAAGCCGGTCGCGCTGGCCGACTACCGCGGCCGCAAGGTGATCGTCTACTTCTACCCGGCGGCCGGGACGCCCGGCTGCACCAAGCAGGCCTGCGACTTCCGGGACAACCTGGCGTCGCTCGGCGGCGCCGGCCTGGACGTGGTCGGCATCTCCCCGGACCCGCCGGCCAAGCTGGCCAAGTTCCGCGACGCCGAGGGGCTGACCTTCCCGCTCCTGTCGGACCCGGAGCGCAAGGTCCTCGACGCGTACGGGACGTACGGGGAGAAGACGTTGTACGGGAAGAAGATGCAGGGCGTGATCCGGTCGACCTTCGTGGTGGACGAGGACGGCAAGATCGAGCAGGCGCTCTACAACGTCAAGGCGACCGGGCACGTGGCCGCACTGCGCAAGAAGCTGTCGGTCTAGGGGCCACCCTCCCGAGCGACCCGGTCTAGGGGCGCACCACCGACGGCGAGTCCGCGTCCGGGACCAGCAGCGTCGGCGGGCCGCCGGACAGCGGCGACATCCACACGTCGGTCCGGCCGCTCTCCCCGCGCGGCACGCCGTAGAGCACGTGGTCGTCGTCCATCCAGTCGAGCTGGTCGTCGATGCTGCGGGTCTCCGGCAGCGGCGTTTCCACCCCGCTGGCCAGGTCGAGCACGGTGAACCGCCACTTGCGGGCGGCGCTGGTCCCGGTCGCCCGCTTGAACGCGATCCTCGTCCCGTCCGGAGAGAGCGACGGGCACTCGACGTTGTCCCGCAGCACCGTGACCTGCTTGCCGAACACGCTGCCGCGGACCAGGTAGGTCGAGCCCCTGGTGCCGAGCGTCGCGTAGAACACGTCGTCGGAGGCGAAGGTGACGCCCCAGAAGTTCACGTCCT
>DATDKW010000298.1:0-22234 GCA_036519715.1 Mycobacteriales bacterium | reverse complement strand
CGCCCACCCGGCCCGGGGCGGTATCGACACGGAAGGAGTCGGCCAGTGACGATCAAGATCCTCAACGCTCTGATCTCGATCATCGGCGGAGTCGGCGGCGCCCTGGTTCTGTACTACCTGCTCAACAAGTTCTCCGAGGTGCTGCCCGGTCGCTGGGAGGACCGGATCAAGCCGTACCTCTACCTCCTGCCGGCCCTGGCCGCGATCGGGCTCTTCCTGATCTACCCGGCCATCCAGACGATCGTCTACAGCTTCGCCAACCGGGACTCCACGGCGTTCGTCGGTTTCGACAACTACACCGAACTGCTGACCTCACCGGCGTTCCTGCAGACGCTGTTCAACACGCTGCTGTGGATCGCCATCGTCCCTGCCGCCACCGTCGCGCTCGGCCTCGCCATCGCCGTGCTGGCCGACCGGCTGAGGCCGCGCCCGGAGAAGCTCACCAAGACCGTGATCTTCCTGCCGATGGCGATCAGCATGGTCGGCGCGGCGACCATCTGGCGGTTCGTCTACGAGGCGCGCCCGGCGGGTGAGGCGCAGATCGGCCTGCAGAACGCGATCACCACCCTGATCGGCTTCGACCCGGTCGTCTGGCTGCAGCAGGAGAACTTCCACCTCAACAGCTTCTGGCTCATGATCATCCTGATCTGGGCCCAGGTCGGGTTCTCCATGGTGCTGCTGTCCGCCGCGGTCAAGGGCGTGCCGACCGAGACGCTGGAGGCCGCCCGGATCGACGGGGCCAACGAGCGGCAGGCCTTCTTCCGGGTCGTGGTGCCGCAGATCTGGCCGACGGTCGTGACGGTCTTCATCACCGTCCTCATCGGCGTGATGAAGGTCTTCGACATCGTCTACGTGATGACCAACGGCAACTTCAACACCAACGTCATCGCGCTGGACTTCTACAACCAGCTGTTCACCAACGGCAACGCCGGCTACGCGGCGGCCATCGTCGTCATGCTGATGCTCGCGGTCGTCCCGGTGATGATCTACCAGGTCCGCCAGTTCCGGGCACAGGAGGCAGGGCGATGACCACAGTCAGTCAGGGCCCCCAGCCGGTTCCGGTCGCCGGCCCCGGCACCGACGAGCCAGCGCTCGGCGGCGGTCGCAAGCGCGGAATCGCCGGCGTCGGCGAGAAGGCGGGCACCGCCAACTGGCTCGTCAAGGCCGTGCTGTTCCTGATCTGCCTGCTGTGGATCGTGCCCGTCATCGGACTGTTCATCACCTCGGTCCGGGACCCCGACGCGGCCAACGCCACCGGGTGGTGGACGGTGTTCAAGTCGCCGCTGGACTTCACCCAGTGGACGCTGAGCAACTACAACCAGGTCCTCACCGAGGGCAACATGGGGCGGGCGTTCGTCAACAGCTTCGCGATCACGCTGCCGGCGACCATCATCCCGATCCTGATCGCCGCATTCGCCGCGTACGCCTTCAGCTTCATGCAGTTCTGGGGCCGGGACATCCTGTTCATCCTGGTGGTCAGCCTGCTCGTGGTGCCCAACCAGGTGGCCCTGGTCCCGCTGCTGAAGATCTACGGCCAGGTCGGGCTCAACGGCACCTTCCCGGCGGTGTGGCTGGCCCACATCGGCTTCGGCATGCCGTTGGCGATCTACATCCTGCGCAACTACATGGCGACGCTGCCGAAGGAGCTCATCGAGTCGGCGAAGATCGACGGCGCCAGCCACTTCACCACGTTCTGGCGGCTGATCATCCCCGTCTCGGTGCCGGCGCTGGCGTCGTTCGCGATCTTCCAGTTCCTCTGGGTCTGGAACGACCTTCTGGTCGCGCTGCTGTTCCTCGGACCCGGGGAGAACGAGCCCCTGACGGTCAACCTCGCCGGCCTGATCGGCCGGCAGGGCCAGGGGTGGCAGCTGATCACGGCCGGCGGCTTCTTCACGATGATCGTGCCGCTGCTCGTCTTCCTGTCGCTGCAGCGGTTCTTCGTCCGCGGCATGACGGCAGGATCCGTCAAGGGCTGAGACAGTTGGGGACGTGGATGTCCTCGCGTCGGGTCCGGAGCGACCGCCCCGGACCCGGCGCGGGCCCACCGCGTTCCTGCGGTCCCGGTCGCTGTCCGGCCGGGGACGATCGCGCCGGGCGCGGTGGACCGTCGCCGCCGCCGGCGTCCTGCTGAGCCTCGGCGTCGTGGCGTCGCTCCGGTCGGCCGTCGGGCCGGTCGAGGCACCGTCCGCGCCGCGGTCCGCGGCCGTCCCGACACCGCCGGGACTCGCGGCCGGGCTGCCCGGGCCGCCGTACGACCGGCTGCCGGGACGCACCCCCATCCCACGGCCGACGCGGCTGCCCGGGGGCGAGCGGGTGGCCGGGAGCCTGCCGGCGGTGGGCCCGATCGGGGAGCGGACGGCGACCGCGTCGGCCCAGCTCGTCCTGGGCCGCTACTGCCGCCGGCCGGACCGGTACGCGCTCGCGGTCGAGGACGGGACCGGGGGCGGCTGGCGCCGGTCCCGCGCGCTGGCCGTCCGCGTCGACCGCAGCAGCGACCCGCCCTGGGTCGTGCTGGAGCTGACCTGGACCGGGCGGGCGTACGCGTGGAGCGGGCGGCAGGTCCAGCTGTCCAACTGCTGAGCGGACAGGTCAGCGGGGCAGCCAGGTGATGTCCTTCAGCCCCCGGTAGCTGCAGTAGGCGGCGCCCACCATGCCGACGATGAAGCCCAGCAGCGGCAACGGGGTGCCGACCCTGGACGAGGCGAGGTACGACACCAGCGCGAGGGTGAGGAAGCCCAGCGTCCGCAGTCCCCAGTACTTCTGTCGCGGCCGGCGCTGCGGTTCGTCACCCACGGCGGGCAGCGTACGCCGGGGCGGAGGATGTCACCGCGACGCGGACCAGGGTCCCGGCGACCCGCCGCAGGAAGGAAGGCTGCATGATCGAGGAGGCGGAGCCCCGGCCGCTCGTGCACGTGACCCCGCCGTCCGGGTGGCTCAACGACCCGGTCGGCGGCCTCGTGCACGGCGGTCGCCAGCACCTGTTCTTCCAGTACGTCCCGACGGCGACGGAGTGGCGGCACACCTGCCACTGGGGGCACCTCGTCGGGGACGACCTGGTCCGCTGGCGGCACCTGCCGGTGGCGCTCGCACCGGGTGACGGCGACGACGGCGTCTGGTCGGGCTCCGCGGTCGTCGACGAGGGCGGCCCGGTCCTCTTCTACACCAGCGTGCTGGACGGGCAGCTCGACCTCGGGCGGGTCGCGCTCGCCCGGCCCGCCGACGGGGAGCTCGCCGAGGGGGCGCCCGGTGGGGAGTCCGGCGGCCGGGAGCCCGCTGACGGGGAGCTCGTGCGGTGGCGCAAGCACGACGGCGGCCCGGTGCTGCTGCCGCCCCCCGACCTGGACCTGGCGCACTTCCGCGACCCGTTCGTCTGGGGACGGACCGGTGCCTGGCGGATGCTCGTCGGTGCGGGGCTGCGCGACCGCGGCGGCGCCGTCCTGCGCTACTCCGCCGCGGACCTGCACCGGTGGCGCTACGACGGCGTCCTGGCGGAGGCCGGTCCGGGCTCCGGCCTCGGCGACGTCTGGGAGTGCCCGCAGTACGTCGACCTCGACGGCGGGCCGGCGCTCGTCGTGTCGATCATGAACGGCGGGCAGCTGGACCGGGTGATCGCCGCCCGGGGCCGGGCCGAGGGGGACCGGTTCGTCCCCGGCCGGTGGCAGGTCCTCGGGTACGGCCGCTCGGCGTACGCGCTGACCACGTACCGGGACCGCGCCGGGCTGCTGGTCGGCACGGCCTGGCTGCGGGACGGCCCGCCCGGCGTCCCGCGCCGGGACTGGGCCGGCATGCTCAGCCTCCCCGTCCACCTCACGGCCGGCGCCGACGGCGACATCCACGTCGCCCCGCACCCCGACGTGGACACCCTGCGCACCGCCCGGCTCGCCGAGGGGGCGACCGGGGTGGAGCTCACCGACGGCCTGGCCGACCTCGAGGTCACGCTCGCGGCCGGTGCCCGGCTGCGGCTGGACACCGACGCGGCGCCGGTCGTCCTGGCGTACGCCGAGGACGGGCTGACGGTGGAGTCCGGCGGCGAGCCGACCGTGGTGCCGGTGCTGCGACCGGGGTCCGAGCTGAGCCTGCGGGTCGTCGTCGACCGGGGTGTCGTCGAGGCCTGGACCGGCGAGGGGCGGTGGGCCGCCGTGCGCGTCCTGGGCCTGCGCGTGCGCGCGGCCACCGTGCTGGGCGGCGGTCGCCTCGACGCCTGGGCGCTCGACCCCGTACAGGAGCCGGCGTGAGCGCTGACGAAGTCTGGTGGCGCACCGCGGTCGTGTACCAGGTCTATCCCCGCAGCTTCGCCGACTCCGACGGCGACGGCGTCGGCGACCTGGCCGGGCTGGAGTCCAGACTGGACCACCTGGCGACCCTCGGCGTGGACGTGCTCTGGCTGTCGCCGGTGTACCCGTCGCCGCAGGACGACAACGGCTACGACATCAGCGACTACCGGGACATCGACCCGGTCTTCGGCAGCCTCGCCGACTTCGACCGCCTGCTGGCCGCGGTGCACGTCCGCGGGATGCGGCTGGTGATGGACCTGGTGGTCAACCACACCTCCGACGAGCACCCGTGGTTCGTCGAGTCACGGTCGCGTGTGGACAGTCCGAAGCGGGACTGGTACTGGTGGCGGCCGCCGCGACCCGGGATGGCCGCCGGTGCGCCCGGCGCTGAGCCGACCAACTGGGTCGCGGCGTTCTCCGGGTCGGCGTGGGAGCTGGACGAGGCCAGCGGCGAGTACTTCCTGCACCTGTTCTCCCGCAGGCAGCCCGACCTCAACTGGGAGAACCCCGAGGTCCGGCAGGCCGTGTACGCGATGATGCGGTGGTGGCTCGACCGCGGGGTCGACGGCTTCCGGATGGACGTCATCAACCTCGTGTCCAAGGACCCGGCGCTGCCGGACGGGCCGGTGCACGGGAGCGCCCCGTACGGGGACGGCTCCCGATCGTACGTCTGCGGGCCGCGCATCCACGAGTTCCTGCAGGAGATGCACCGCGAGGTCTTCGCCGGCCGGGACGCCGCGCTGCTGACCGTCGGGGAGATGCCGGGCGTGACGGTGGACGAGGCGCGGCTGTTCACCGACCCGGCCCGGGCCGAGGTGGACATGGTCTTCCAGTTCGAGCACGTCCAGCTGGACCAGGGCGCGTCGAAGTGGGACCTGCGCCCGTTCCGGCTGCGGGACCTCAAGACCTCGTTCAACCGGTGGCAGGTCGGGCTCGCCGACGTGGGCTGGAACAGCCTCTACTGGAACAACCACGACCAGCCCCGGATCGTCTCCCGCTGGGGCGACGACGGCGAGCACCGGGTCGCCGCGGCGAAGCTGCTCGGCACCGTGCTGCACCTGCACCGCGGCACGCCGTACGTCTACCAGGGCGAGGAGCTGGGGATGACCAACTTCCCCTTCGCCGCCATCGAGGACTTCGCCGACATCGAGTCGGTCAACCACTACCGGTCGGCCGTGGCCGCGGGCGAGGAGCCGGCGGAGGTGCTGGCGGCCCTGCGGGCGAAGAGCAGGGACAACGCCCGCACGCCGATGCAGTGGGACGCCTCGCCCGCCGCCGGCTTCACCACCGGGACGCCGTGGCTCGCGGTCAACCCCAACTCCGTGGAGGTCAACGCGGCGGCGCAGGCCGGGGACCCCGACTCGGTGTTCAGCCACTACCGGCGGCTGATCGACCTGCGGCACACCGAGCCGGTGGTGGCGGACGGCGACTTCGCCATGCTGCTGCCCGAGCACGAGACGGTGTACGCCTTCACCCGGTCGTACGAGGGGGTGTCGCTGCTGGTGCTGGGCAACTTCGCCCCGGCGCCGGCCGCCGTCGAGGTGCCGGCGCAGTGGGCGGGCGCGCCGGTGCTGCTCGGCAACCTGCCCGACCCGGCCGGCGTCGGCCCGGGCGGTGCGGTGACGCTGCGGCCGTGGGAAGCCCGGGTGCTGCGCCGGACGGAGCCTCCCGACGCGCCGGGCTGAGGTCTACCCTGGGTGATCACCTAGTGGCCGAGGGGGTCGGGCGTGGACGTGCTGGCGTCAGGCCGACCCGGCCGGCCGCCGGCCGGCCCGGCCCGGCCATGGTGGCGCCGTCCACCGCCGGGGGTGCCCCGCCGGGCGGCCGTGGTGATCGCCCTGCTCGCCGCCGTTGTCGCGGTCCCGGCCCTGCGTGCCGGCGTGGGCCCGGTGACGCCGGTGGACCGGCCGCCGGTCGCGGGGGAGTCGGTGGCGGAGGAATCGGCGACGAGGCCGATGGCGCCGCTCGACCACCTCCCGGGCCGCACGCCGATCCCGGCACCGGTGGCGGAGACCGACCGGGTCGGCGGGGAGCTGCCGCCGCTGACGGGTCCCGGCCGGGCCGCCGCCGTCCGGGCGGTGCGGCTCGTCCTGGGCCGGTACTGCCTGCGGCCGGACCTCTACCGGCTCACCACCGCGCCGCTGGACGGCTGGCTGTCGCTCGGCGTGCTCGCCGTCGAGCCGGGCCGCGACGACGGCGCGCTGGTCGACGTGAGCCTGGTCTGGACCGGCCACACCTACCGCTGGGCCGGCGTGCCCGACCAGCTCCGGATCTGCTGAGCGAACCCGGATCTGCTGAGCGCACCCGGGGAACGCGCCACGCCGTGCACCGAGCGCCCGCGGCGCGGCCCCGGCCCGGACGGCACCGGCTAGAGTCAGCGGCCGTGACGGACATCGAGCCGCTCGGCGTCAAGGCCATCGCATGGACCCACTTCGAGGCGCCCGACGGCGTCCCGTGGTCGACCGACGCGGACGGCGGCGAGGCGCTCGCCGAGTTCGCCGGCCGGGCCTGCTACCAGTCCTGGTCCAAGCCCAACCCGCGGACCGCGACGAACGCCGGCTACCTGCGGCACATCCTCGAGGTCGGCCACCTGTCGGTGCTGGAGCACGGCACGGTGACCTTCTACCTGACCGGCGTGTCCCGCTCGCTCACGCACGAGCTGATCCGGCACCGGCACTTCTCCTACAGCCAGCTCTCCCAGCGGTACGTCCCGGAGCGGGACGCGGCGATGGTGGAGCCCGCGGTGATCGCCGGCGACCCGGAGCTGCACGCGAAGTTCGTCGCCGCGACGGAGGCGTCGCTGGCCGCGTACACGGAGCTGCTGGAGGGGCTGGAGAAGCGGTTCGCGGACGTCGGCAACGCGACGCTGCGGCGCAAGCAGGCCCGGCAGGCGGCCCGCGCGGTGCTGCCGAACGCGACCGAGACCCGGATCGTGGTGACCGGCAACTACCGCGCCTGGCGGCACTTCGTCGCGATGCGGGCGACCGAGCACGCCGACGTCGAGATCCGCGAGCTGGCCGTGGCCTGCCTGCGCGAGCTGCAGCGGGTGGCGCCCAACGCGTTCGCGGACTTCGACATCGCCGCGCTGGAGGACGGGACCGAGGTCGCGTCCAGCCCGCTGGTCACCGAGGGATAGCGCGGGCCCGTTCGCGGGGGACCGGTCAGGAGCCGGCGGCCTGCTCCCACTCCGGCGAGGACGGCTTCCGCCGCCAGGTCATCGCCCCCTCGTCGAGGCCGAGCTCGGCGTCGAGCTCCGCGGCCGTCTCGGCGTCGTGAGTGGTCATCACCACCACAGCGCCGGCCTCGGCCTCGTCGCGCAGCGCCTGGATGACCCGCTGCCGGTTGGGGGCGTCCAGGTCGCTGGTCGGCTCGTCGGCGAGCAGCAGCCGGGGGCCGGTGGCGAGGGTCCGGGCCACCGCGACCCGCTGCTGCTGGCCGCCGGACAGTTCCTCGACGAGGTGGGCCGCGAACTGCTCCAGCCCGACCCGCTCGAGGGCCGCCTGCGCCCGGTGCCGGGCCTCGGCGACCGGCACGGCCGCGCCGAGCAGCGGCACCAGCACGTTCTCGTCGGCGGTCAGGAACGAGGGGAGCCCGTTGCCCTGCGGGATGAGGGCGATCCCGCGCCGGGCCGCGTCCGCGCGGTCGACCACCGGCTCGCCGGCGAGCGCGACCGAGCCGGTGAACGGCGTCGCCCCGGCCAGGGCCCACAGCAGGGAGGTCTTGCCGGCGCCGGAGGGGCCGGTGACCGCGAGCATCCCGCCGGACGGCACCGTGAAGCCGACCTCGTGCACCGCGACCACCGGGCCGTACCGCACCTCGAGCCCGGCGACCTGCAGCGGGCCGGCCGGCGTCACGACGGGTCCGCCGGTACGTGCTGGCCCTCGACGATCAGCAGGAAGCCCTCGGGGACGGACCGGACCCGGACCAGGGTGCCCGGCGGCAGCCCCGGCAGGGCGTGCGCCGGCAGCGGCAGGAACCCGTCGGCGGTCACCACGGCGTACTCCTCACCCAGCCGGCCCTCGCCGCCGATCTTCCCGTCCCGGATGGTCACCGTGCGAGGCAGGCTCCGGGCCACGTCCGGGTCGTGCGTCACGAGCAGCACGGTGGTGTCCAGCTCCCGGTTCGAGCGGGCGATGGCCTCGAGCACGGTGTCCCGGGCGGAGTGGTCGAGCTGGCTGGTCGGCTCGTCCGCCAGCAGCAGGCCCGGTCCCGGCGCCAGCGCGACGGCGACCGCGGCCAGCTGCCGCTGCCCCGCCGACAGCTGGTTCAGCGGCACGTGCGCGGAGTCGGCGAGCCCGACGGCGGCCAGGATCTCCCGCGGCGCCGGCAGGTCGCGCCCCCGCCGCCGGGCCCAGCGCTGCGCGAACACGACGTTCTGCTCCGGATTCCGGTACGGGATGAGGTTGCGGCCGGCGCCCTGCAGCATCATCGAGACCCGGTGGGCGCGCAGGACGTCGAGCTCGCGCTCGGACAGGGCGGTCAGCTCGGCGTCGCCGAGGAAGATCTTGCCGGCGCTGGGCCGGAACATCCCGCCGAGCAGGCTGAGCAGGGTCGACTTGCCCGCCCCGGACGGGCCGAGCAGACCTACCAGCTCGCCGCCCCGTACCTCGAGGTCGACGCCGGACAGCGCGGCGACGTCGTGCCCCTCCGATCGGTAGATGTGCACCAGGCGCTCGGTGCGTACCGGTAGCCCCGTCACAGCGTCTCCGCCACCCTCGTCAGCCGGGCCCGCGCCAGCACGACCCGCCCGCAGAGCCACGCGACCAGCCCCAGCACCACCAGCTCGATCGCGAGCACGGCGAGCACGCTGCCCACCGGCGTCGACAGGTCCAGCGTCCAGGGCTCCCGGGCCACGGCGAACAGCGGCACGGTCGGCAGCGCGAAGAAGGCACCGAGCTGCCCGCAGGCCGCGCCGGCGAGCACCGCCAGGAAGACGACCGGCAGCTGCTCGCCGGACGCCATCCGGCCGAGCCCCCGGCGCGGGACCCCGCTCAGTGCCAGGCAGGCCAGGTCGCGCGACCGGCGCCGCCAGGCCCCGGCCACCACCAGGACGATCACCAGCCCGGCGAACAGCAGCGCGGCGACGGCCACCAGGCCGCCCAGCTGCAGGCTCCAGGACGGCACGGAGGCCTCGTACGACCGGCGCACGTCGCTGACCCGGTGCACGTCGCTGACCTCCACGCCGTTGCGCCGCAGCGCCTCCTGCACCGGTGCCAGCACGGCCGGGTCCTCGCTGTCGAACCACACCTGGATGCGCGACGTGCGCGCCACCCGGTTGCCCCAGCGCTGGAACAGGTCGAGGTCGACCAGCGCCGCCGGCCCGCTGACGGCCGGCGCCAGCGGCAGCCGGCCGACGATGTCCAGGTCCCGGTCGGCACCGTTCAGGCCGGTGCCGGTGACCTGGCGCGCGGCCGGGTCGGTCCCCGGTCCGGCGACGAGGGCCGGCGAGGAGGTGGGCAGGTAGCGGGATGTCATCCCGAGCGGGCCGACGCCGTCGTTGAGCAGTCGCACGGTGAGTGAGCCCGGGCCGGCCGCGGTCGCCTCGACCCGGCTGAGGTCCTTGGCGCCCGGGCGCCAGTCCGCGACGGTGCCCGGCAGGTCCGCCGACCCACCGGGAACCCGGACGTCGCTGATGGTCAGGCGTCCTTCGTACCGGCTGCCCGGGGTGGACCGGATGCCGAACCCGGTGACCGTGCACCCGGACGCGCACGGCACGGTCGCGGTCAGGGTCCCGGGCCGCCCAACGGGGACCCCGCCCAGGTCGACCGTGATCGGGTCCCCGCCGGCGTTGATGAGCTCGAGCTGCACGTGCTTCTCCGGCGAGGACGCGCGCAACCCGTCCGATCTCGCCAGGAGGGAGATCGCCGACCCGGTGATCGACAGCCGGCGCCCGGTCTGCGCGCGGCCCAGGTCCGACCACGGGACGCTGCCGGGATCGGCGTCCGGGAACAGCGCGATCCGGCTGAAGTCCGCCGGGACGACCGCCATCGTCGTCCGGCGCTGCTGGCCGGCCGGGGCCATCCGGACGACCGGGGTCGCGTGGCTGCCGGCCACCGGCGCGAGGGCGCCCAGCACCCGGCCGACGTCGGTCCCGGTCACCTCGGCGACCATCGGGGCGCCGTTGTCCCGCCGGGCGGCGAGCTCCCGGTTCCGCGAGCCCACCCCGATCGCGTACGTGGAGAACGTCAGCAGGGCCGAGGCGACCGTGATGACGGCGAAGACCCGGCGGGTCGACGGCCGCCGGGCGAGCGCCAGCATCGACAGGGCGGCGGCGTAGCGGCCCCGCGCCATCAGCCGCCGCCCCAGCCAGACCGCGGCCGGGACGATGAGGTGGGCGAGCAGCAGGCCGACGATCAGGGCGAGCAGGCCGGGAGCGGCCAGCGCGAGCGGGCCCTCCAGGCCGCCGGTGGCGAAGGCGAGCACGGCGGTGCCGGCGCCGGCGATGACCACGGCGTCGACCACCCCCAGCGACCAGCCGGGCACCCGGGTCGGCACGCCCCGCAGCAGCAGCGCGATCGGGTCCCGGGTGCCGCGGGTCGCCGCCAGCCAGGTCAGGGCGGCGAGGATCACGGCGGCCGCGGCGATCGCGGCCCAGAAGGCGCCGCGCAGCTCGAACGGGGCGGCGCCGCCCAGGACCGTGTGCCGGGCCACGGCGGCCAGCACGAGCGCGCCGGCGACGCCGACCGGGACACCCGCGAGCACCACCGGCAGCACCTCGGCCATGACCAGCCGCCGCGCGTCCCCGCGCCCCGCCCCCCGCAGCCGGGCCAGCGCCAGCTCGGGACGGCGCTGCTCGACGGCGGCGCCGAGCACCAGCCCCAGCACGAACAGCGCCAGCAGGCCGAGCTGGATCATCAGCAGCGGCACCGTAACGTGCGCCTGCCGGCGGCCGTCCTCGATCGTGCCGCTGATGCCCTGCAGGCCCGACTGCACCTCGGCGACGACCGTGTCGGCCCCGTTGATCGGCTGCCCGCTGTCGTCCACCCGCAGGACGGCGGCCTCGGTCATGGCCGACACCAGCGGGCCGGTCCGGACGACCTCGTCGACCCCCACCGCGGCCCGGTCGAGGTTGAACGCGACGCTGTTGACGGCGTCCAGCCACCGCGCCGCGCCGGGTCCGAGGAACGACGCCCGGGACGTGAGCCAGGTGTCGTGGAACTGCACGTGCGGCGGCGTCGGATCCGGGAAGCCCGAGACGCCTTCCAGCAGCCGGTCGTCCCAGTAGGCCCCGGGGGTCTGCCGGTAGACGCCTGTCACCCGCAGCTCCAAGATCGGCAGCTGGTCCTCCTGCTCGACCCGGGGCCGCTCCTGGACCTGGATCGTGGCGCCGGCCCTCAGCCCGAAGGTCGCGGCGTCGGCAGCGCTGACGGCGATGTCGCCGCTGTCCCGCGGACAGCCGCCCGCCGTCCAGGTGACGTGCGTGCAGGCGCCGTCCCGCCAGAGCAGCTCGCCGACCGACGGCGGGCCGGCCCGGTCCACCCGGACGACGGTGAGCGACGAGGAGTCGATCCGCGGCTGGAACCACGGGCGGGCCGACTCCGGCAGCAGGCCCGCCAGCCGGTCGTGCGAGGCGGGCTCGTAGCCCGGGATGTCGACGCCGGAGTTGAACCGGGACAGCGCGGTGACCTGGACGGCCGTGGCGCTGCTGGAGCTGGCGTCCACCGTGAGCCGCGTCAGCGCCTGTTGCATCGCCCGGTCGTACAGCGGGGTCAGGACCGTACACACCGTGATCAGCGCCGACAGGGCGAGCAGCATCAACGCCTGCAGGCGTCGATATCGGACTGCCAACCACACGGGCGCACCTCTCGGACACGTGTTCCCGGACGGTGAACGGGGACAGACTCTCACGGCCGACCCTGACGGCGGCAGAGGTCGCCCGGTCACTCGCAGGGCCGGTCGCACGGGTAGTTTGAGCGCATGACGCAGCCGGATGCGGCGCCGTTCGGGCGCCTGCTCACCGCGATGGTCACGCCGTTCACGCCGGGGGGTGAGCTCGACCTCGACGGCGCGCAGCGCCTCGCCACCCACCTCGTGGACACCGAGCGCAACGACGGGCTGGTGATCAGCGGGACCACGGGCGAGTCGCCGACCACCACCGACGCCGAGAAGGACACGCTGCTGCGGGCGGTCGTGGAGGCGGTCGGCGACCGGGCCTCGGTGATCGCCGGCGCCGGCACCTACGACACGGCCCACTCCCAGCACCTGGTCCAGGCGGCCGAGAAGGCCGGCGCCGACGGCGTGCTGCTGGTCACGCCGTACTACAGCCGGCCGCCGCAGACCGGCCTGCTGGCCCACTTCCGGGCCGTCGCCGACGCCACCGGCCTGCCCGCCATGCTCTACGACATCCCGGTCCGCTCCGGCGTCCCGATCCAGACCGAGACGCTGGTCGCGCTGGCCGAGCACCCGCGGATCGTCGCGGTCAAGGACGCCAAGGGCGACCTGGAGGCCAGCGCCTGGGTGCTGGCCCGCACAGACCTGGCCTACTACTCCGGCGACGACAAGATGACCCTGCCGCTGCTGTCGATCGGCGCGGTCGGCGTGGTCGGCGTGCCCACCCACGTGGTCGGCGCCCGCACCAAGGACATGATCGCGGCGTACGAGCGCGGCGACGTGGCTGCGGCGCTGGCCGCCCACCGGTCGATGCTGCCGGTCTACTCCGGCTTCTTCCGGACCCAGGGCGCGATCCTGACCAAGGCGGCGCTGAGCCTGCTCGGCCTCCCCGGCGGCCCCGTCCGGCTGCCCCTGGTCGACGCCACGCCGGAGCAGGTCGAGACGCTGCGGGCCGACCTCGCCGCCGCCGGTCTCGACCTCTGAGCGAGCGCTGGGCTCGCACCCACCAGTCAGGAGCAGAGTGAGCCGTCAGAATACCGACCTGGGCCCGCCACCGGCGCTGGTCACCGGGGGCCTGCGTGTGGTCGCGCTGGGCGGGCTGGGCGAGATCGGCCGCAACATGACCGTGTTCGAGCACGCCGGGCGGCTGCTCATCGTCGACTGCGGGGTGCTGTTCCCGGAGGAGGACCAGCCCGGCGTCGACCTGATCCTGCCCGACTTCACCTGGATCCGGGACCGGCTGGACCAGGTCGAGGCGGTCGTGCTCACCCACGGGCACGAGGACCACATCGGTGGCGTGCCGTACCTGCTGCGGGAGAAGCGCGACCTGCCGCTGATCGGCTCCCGGTTCACGCTGGCGTTGGTCGAGGCCAAGCTGCGGGAGCACCGGATCGAGCCGTACACGCTGACGGTGGAGGCCGGGCAGGTCGAGCGGCTGGGACCGTTCGAGTGCGAGTTCTTCGCGGTCAACCACTCCATCCCGGACGCGCTGGCGGTGGCGATCCGCACCGGGGCCGGGACGGCGCTGCACACCGGCGACTTCAAGATGGACCAGTTGCCGCTGGACGGCCGGCTCACCGACCTGGGCGGGTTCGCCCGGCTCGGCACCGAGGGTGTCGACCTGCTGCTGGCCGACTCCACCAACGCCGAGGTGCCCGGGTTCGTCACGCCGGAGCGCAACATCGGCCCGGTGCTGGACTCGGTCATCCGGCAGGCGACCAAGCGGGTCATCGTGGCCTGCTTCGCCTCGCACGTGCACCGGGTCCAGCAGGTGCTGAACTCGGCCGCCGAGCACGGCCGGTCGGTCGCGTTCGTGGGGCGGTCGATGGTCCGCAACATGGGGGTGGCCCGCGACCTGGGGCTGCTGCACATGCCGCCCGGGCTGATGGTGACCCTGGACGAGGCGGCCGCGCTGCCGCCGTCGAAGGTGGTGCTGATCTCCACCGGCTCGCAGGGCGAGCCGCTGTCGGCGCTGGCCCGGATGGCCAACCGGGAGCACCCGTCGGTCCGGATCGAGCCCGACGACACCGTGATCCTGGCCTCGTCGCTGGTGCCGGGCAACGAGACCGCGGTCTACCGGGTGATCAACGGGCTGGCCCGGGAGGGGGCCCAGGTCGTGCACAAGGAGGTCGCGATGGTGCACGTCTCCGGACACGCCCCGGCCGGCGAGCTGCTCTACCTGCTCAACGCGACCAAGCCCCGCAACGTGCTGCCGGTGCACGGCGAGTGGCGGCACCTGCGGGCGCACGCCAAACTGGCCGAGCTGACCGGGGTGCCGGCTTCGCGAGTGGTGCTGGCGGAGGACGGGACGGTCGTCGACCTGGTCGACGGCGTCGCCTCGATCACCGGCAAGGTCGACTGCGGCTACGTGTACGTCGACGGGCTCGCGGTCGGTGACGTCGGCGAGGAGTCGCTGAAGGACCGGCGGATCCTCGGGGACGAGGGCTTCATCGCGATCACCGTGGTGGTCGACTCGGTCACCGGCAAGGTCAGCGGGACCCCGCTGGTGTCCGGGCGCGGGTTCTCCGACGACCCGGTCGCGTTCGAGCCGGTGCTGCCGCTGGTGGCGGCGGAGCTGGAGCGGCTGTCGGGGGAAGGCGTCACCGACCCGCACCGGCTGGCCCAGGCCGTACGCCGGGTGGTCGGCCGCTGGGTCTCCGACCGCTACCGCCGCCGGCCGATGATCATCCCGACCGTGATCGAGGTCTGAGCCTCAGCGCAGCACCCGGAGCACGGCCTCGACCTCGACCAGGCCGGGGCCGGCCTGCCGGCGCAGGGCGTCGGCGGCGGCGGTGTAGACCAGGACGTCCATGGCGGTGCGCGGGTCGCCCGCGACCGAGGTCTCGCCGGCGCCGGCGATCAGCCCGTACCGGGCCCGCTGGGCCGGGTCGGACAGGGCGGCGACGAGGACGGCCCGGGCGGCCAGCATCTGCGCCCGGCTGTGCTCGACCGGCCGGACGCAGAGGGAGCCGGCGTAGAACCGGCGGATCGCCCGGGTCGCCTCGCCGATGTCGCCGGTGGTCCCGATGACCAGGACCTGGGTGCCGATCGCCCCGCTCGGCGTCGGCTCGGGGTAGGCGATCGACAGGCTGCCGAACAGGTCGGGGTGCGCGGCGACGTACTGGCCGGCCTTGCCGATGCCGGGCAGGGACTGCACCTCGCCGCGCGGCCAGCCGCCGGCCGGGGCCGGGCAGTCGGCCGGGAGCGCCGGCGCGAATCCCTTGCCGGGATCGTTCGGCCGGATGCCCTGGGCGGTGACGGTGACGGTGCCGGCGCGGTAGACGCCGGTGATCTCGGCGGTGCCCCAGACGGTGCCGGATCGCTCGCGGCGGTCGGGCAGCCGGTCCAGGTCCGCGCCGACCAGGGTGACCCCGACCGGGCAGTAGTCCGGCGGGCCGTCCAGGGGCACCGGAGCCGGGTTCATCTGCGGCTGTTCCGGAGTGCAGAACCGCACCGGCCGTCCGGGGACGGCGACGATGAGGCCCTGGCCCCGGACCTGATCGCCGTCACGCACGACGGTGTCGGCCGGCGCGGGCGTGCCGACCGGGGCTGGTGTCGTCGCGGCCGGGGCGGCGGGCGACGGCGGCTCGGCCGGGCGTTGGGCGGCGGCGACCCCGAGGGCGCCGGCGGCCACGGCGACCACCGCGGCCGCGGCGGCCAGCGGCTGCCAGCGCCACCGGCCCGGCCGGGTCAGGGCGGCCGGGTCGGGGTCGGGGGCGGGCGGCTGGGCCGCGCGCCACCGCGCGCCGTCCTCGGTCAGCATCCGGTCGATATCGGTCATGGCGAGACCTCCAGCAGCGGGCGGAGCCGGGCCCGGGCATCGGAAAGGGTGGACTTGACCGTCCCCTCCGCGCAGCCCATCACCGCGGCCGTCTCGGCCACGGTCAGCCCCGCGTAGTAGAAGCAGTCGACGGCCAGCCGCTGCCGGGCGGTGAGCCGGTCCAGCGCGCGGGCCAGGTCCAGGGTCCGGTCGCCGTCCGGCTGCGGCGCCGGCGGGGCGTGCTCCGGTTCCAGCGGCACGGCGGCCGGACGGCGTGAGCGGGCCCGGCGGGCCCGGTCGGCGGTGATGGCCAGCAGCCACGACGACGGGGCGCCGCGGCCGGGGTCGTACTGGTGGCCCTTGGTCCAGGCCCGCACCAGCGCGTCCTGCACGACGTCGTCCCGGTCGGCACCCGGGGCCAGCCGGGCCGCGAGCCGGGCCATCGCCGGCAGGTGCGGGCGGACCCAGGCCGCGAACTCGACCGGGTCCGCAGGCGCGGCCTGAGTGCCGGCGTCGGTGCTGACCGCCTTCATGTCCGTGTTACGCCCGCCGGTGCACGCCCGGTTGGGTCAGCGCACCGGGCGCAGCCACGGGTCGGCGGCGACGGTCGGGGTGCCGGCGGCGGCGCCGCTGAGCCAGGCGTAGGCGGCGTCGTCCAGCACGAGCAGCGAGACGCGGACCTGACCGGCGAGGTGGTCGGGGCCGCCGGAGTAGGCATGGTGGCGCTGGTACTCCTGCTCGAACCGGACCCGGTTCCACACCGCGTCGGTGTCGGCGCGGCTGCGGACGGCCGGGCGGACGCAGAGGTTGCCGGGGAAGTGGGCCCGCAGCTCCGTCTCGGCCGCGGCCACCGGCAGCGTGGTGGTCACCATGATCGTCTCGGTCGCGCCGTCGGGCCCGGGCCCGGCGCCCGGCGAGGTCGGCGGACCGTCCGGGTAGGTCATGACGATCTCGCCGTACGCGTGCGGGTGGGCGTTGACGAACGTCGTCAGGGCGCTCAGCGCGGCCTGCTCGACCGGGCCGGGTCGCCAGCCGCCGTCCGGGGCCGGGCACGGGGTGCCGTCGGGCAGGCCGGTGATCGGGTCCGGCGCGGCCACCGGGTCGCCCTGGGCGGTGACGGTGACGGTGCCGGCGGCGTACCGGCCGGTGACGGCGGCCTGGCCCCAGCGGGTGCCCCGGTATGACTTCGGCTCGGTCAGCCGGTCGAGGTCGGCGCCGACGAGGACGACCGAGGGCGAGCAGGACGGCGGCCGTTCCGGCCCGGTGTAGCCCGGCAGGGCGACCGGCGCCGGGGCACAGAACCGGACCGGCCGGCTCGGCTCGGCCAGGACCGTGCCGGAGGCGGTCACCGTGTCGCCGTCCCGTACGCGGAGCTGGTCCAGGGTCGCGGCCCGGTCCGACACCGGTGCCGGGGCCGGCGCCGCCGCCGGAGTTCCGCCGTCCTTGCGCAGGACCAGCACGCTGCCGGCGCCGACCAGGACCACTGCCGCGGCCGACGCCGCCGGCAGCCACCACCGATTCGCCACGCCGACCTCCCAGGACGGTACGGGTGCTGCGTCAGCGTGGACGCACCCGCGCCGGGTCAGGTTCCCACGATCGGCGAACCGGAAAGATCGGTGTCCACAGGCGCGGTTCGGTCCCGGGTCCGGAAGGGTGGCCCGGCTACGCTCTTCGGCGTGACTGCCCGGACCTCGCCTCCCCGTCCGCGTGGCGGCGCGACCCGGGCCACCTCCCGGACCAGGAGGCCCGCCCGCCGGAAGGCCACCGGCAGCCCGCTGGCGCCGCTGGGCCGGGCGCTGTCGGGGACCTGGCTGCTGCTGGCCCGCGGTGCCGGTGGCGCCGCCCGCGCGGTCGGCCGGCAGGCCGCGACCGCCCGGCTCGACCCGGCCCACCGCCGCGACGGCGTCGGCCTGGCCGTCGTCGCCGTCGCCATCGTCACCGGCGTCGGCCTGTGGTCGGCCGGCGGCGGGCCGGTCGGCCGGGCCGTGCACGACCTGCTCCGGTCCTGCTTCGGCAGCCTCGCGCTCGTGCTGCCGGTCCTGTTCCTGGCCGCGGGCCTGCACCTGCTGCGGCAGCTGCCGAAGCCGGAGGAGCGCGGCCGGGTGGGCATCGGCTGGGCCGCGGTCGCCGTCGCCGGCACCGGCCTGTTCCACCTGGGCAACGGGCGGCCCGCCGACGGCGCCGGCCGGCAGGGCGCCGGCGGCCTGCTCGGGGCCTGGACGACCGGCCCGTTGCAGCGCGGGGTCGGCACCGTGCTGGCCGTCCTGCTGCTGGTCCTGGTGCTGTTCTTCGGCCTGCTGGTGGTCACCAAGACCCCGGTGAACCGGATCCCGCACCGGGTCCGCGAGGTCCGGGACCGGATCCTGCGCCGGCCGGTGGCCGAGGAGGAGCCGGCCGAGGAGGCCCCGACCGAGGAGCTGTCGGCGCCGCCCGTGCGGCTGCGCCGCCCGTCCCGCCGCCGCCAGGCCGCGATGGCCGAGCCCGACCTGTACGACGTGGAGGCGGCCGAGGCCGCCGCCGCCATGGCCCCGCCCCCGGAGGACGAGGAGCCGGCCCCGCCGCCGGGCCGCCGCCGTACCCCGCCGCCGGCCGTCCCGGAGCCGCCGGCCGAGCTGCCCCCGGTCACCCGCCCGGTGCAGCTGTCGCTGTCGGGCCAGACCGACTACACCCTCCCGGCGTCCACGCTGCTGGCCGGCGGCACGCCGCCGAAGGCCAAGACCAAGGCCAACGACCTCGTCATCGCGGCCCTGCAGCAGGTCTTCCTGGAATTCGGGGTGGACGCCGCGGTCACCGGCTTCACCCGCGGCCCGACCGTCACCCGCTACGAGGTGGAGCTCGGCCCCGCGGTCAAGGTCGAGCGGATCACCCAGCTGTCCCGCAACATCGCGTACGCGGTGAAGTCGGCCGACGTCCGGATCCTGTCGCCGATCCCGGGCAAGAGCGCGGTCGGCGTCGAGATCCCCAACACCGACCGCGAGCACGTCTCCCTCGGCGACGTGCTGCGCAGCGGCACCGCCAGCCGCGATCAGCACCCGATGATCGTCGGCCTGGGCAAGGACATCGAGGGCGGCTTCGTGGTGGCCAACCTGGCCAAGATGCCGCACATCCTCATCGCCGGCGCGACCGGCGCCGGCAAGTCCTCCTGCATCAACACGCTGATCGTGTCGATCCTGGTCCGGGCCACCCCGGACGAGGTCCGGATGATCCTCATCGACCCCAAACGGGTCGAGCTCACCTCCTACGAGGGCGTCCCGCACCTGGTCACGCCGATCATCACCAGCGCCAAGAAGGCCGCCGACGCGTTGCAGTGGGTCGTCCGCGAGATGGACATGCGCTACGAGGACCTGGCCGCGTCGGGCGTGCGGCACGTGGACGACTTCAACCGCAAGGTGCTCAGCGGCGAGATCACCGCGCCGCCGGGCAGCGAGCGGGTCTACAAGCCCTACCCGTACCTGCTGGTGATCGTGGACGAGCTGGCCGACCTCATGATGGTGGCGCCGCGCGACGTCGAGGACTCGGTCGTGCGGATCACCCAACTGGCCCGGGCCGCCGGCATCCACCTGGTGCTGGCCACCCAGCGGCCGTCGGTGGACGTCGTGACCGGGCTGATCAAGGCCAACGTGCCGTCCCGGCTGGCCTTCTCGACGTCGAGCCTGGCCGACTCCCGGGTCATCCTGGACCAGCCCGGGGCGGAGAAGCTGATCGGCCAGGGCGACGGGCTGTTCCTGCCGATGGGCGCGAGCAAGCCGCAGCGGATCCAGGGCGCGTTCGTGCCCGAGCAGGAGATCGCCGACGTCGTCGCCCACTGCACGGCGCAGCTGCAGCCGGTCTACCGCGAGGACGTGACCGCGCCGGTCCAGAGCGAGAAGAAGATCGACGAGGACATCGGCGACGACCTCGACGTGCTGCTGCAGGCGGTCGAGCTGGTGGTCTCGACCCAGTTCGGGTCGACGTCGATGCTGCAGCGCAAGCTGCGGGTCGGCTTCGCCAAGGCCGGCCGGCTGATGGACCTGATGGAGAGCCGCGGCGTGGTCGGCCCGTCCGAGGGGTCCAAGGCCCGCGACGTGCTGGTGAAGCCGGACGAGCTGGAAGGCCTGCTGGTCACTCTCCGTGGTTGAGATCGGGTGGCTGGAGGCGGTCGACGAGGCCGCGATCGACGCGGCGTACCGGGTCGTCGACGCGGTCATGCAGCGCGGCGGCGCGGTCGGCTGGGTGCACGTGCCGGACCGGGCCGAGACGGCGGAATGGCTGACCGGGATCGCCGCCGAGGTGGCGGCCGGACGGACCCGGATGGCGGTGGTCAGCGTCGGCGGGCGGGTCGAGGCGCTGGGCCGCTGGAGCTGGTACGCCAAGCCCGCGGTCGGCGTCAACGGCGAGGTGCTGCAGGTGATGGTGCACCCGGACGGGCGGGGCCGGGGGCTGGCCCGGCTGCTGGTCGGCGCCCTGGTCGAGGACGCCCGGGCGCACGGGGTGGAGACCCTGACCCTCGACGTGCGCGGCAACAACCATGCCGCCATGGCCCTGTACGAGGCGTTCGGGTTCGAGGTGTCCGGCCGGCTGCCGGACTTCGTCGCGGTCGGCGACGAGCGCTGGGACCGGGTGCTCTACCGGCTCGACCTGCGCACCGGCGACTACCCCGTACGGCGGCACGGGATGCGCCCGATCGGGCCAGGAGCGTCCACCGTGCGTTCATCGGCCGGACCAGCGTAGGTCTTTGGCCGGAACGGGTCCGGCCGCCTAGACTGAGGCAGGATCGCCCGTACCACCTGCAGACACCTGACCGGGAAGGTCCACCACGTGGCCGACGACGCTCGCCCGCTCGGCGCTGCCCTCGCGGCCGCCCGGCGCGAGCGTGGGCTGTCCGTGGAGGAGGTCTCCGCGGCTACCCGGATCCGGCCCGCGATCGTCCGCGCGATCGAGAAGGACGACTTCGACGCCTGCGGCGGCGCCGTCTACGCGCGCGGCCACCTGCGCTCGATCGCCCAGGTCGTCGGGGCCGACCCGCGACCGCTGGTGGAGGAGTTCGACCACCGGTTCCACCAGCCCGTGCCGGCGCTGCGGACCGCTCCGCTGGGGTCGTTCGAGCCGCCGCGGGACGCCGGCCGGTCCGGGCGGCAGTCCCCGACCTGGGCCTCGGTCGCGGCCGGGGTGCTGGTCGTCGTGGTGCTCTTTCTCGGCGTGAGCTGGCTGGTCGGGCGCGGCGACGACACCGGCGCGCCCGCGGCCCAGTCCGTGCCGACGGCGGCGGCGGCCACGAGCCGGCCCACGCCCAAGCCGGCGCCGACCTCCAAGCCCGCCGCGCCGGCGATCAAGGGGGTCGTGCTGCGGCTGCGGGCCAGCGGCGGGTCGAGCTGGGTCTCGGTCACGTCGAGTGACGGAAATCAGCTCTACCAGGGTGTGCTGACCGACGGCACGGCCAAGGAGTTCCGGGACGCCCGGCAGCTGTCGGTCCGGTTCGGCAACTCGCCCGCGGTCCAGGTCACCCAGAACGGCCGGGCCATGGGCGCCCCGCGCTGCGACCGCCAGGTCTGCACCGTCGCCTTCGGGCCGACCGCGGCCGGATGGGCCGGTCCGATCCGCTAGTACGCTGGTCGGTGTGTCTGGCTCCCGTCGTGCTGCGTTGGTTACTCTCGGTTGTGCCCGTAACGAGGTCGACTCGGAGGAGCTGGCCGGCCGGCTGACCGCCGACGGCTGGGAGCTGACCGACGACGGCGAGGCCGACGTCGTCCTGGTCAACACCTGCGCGTTCGTGGCCAGCGCGAAGAAGGACTCGATCGACACGCTGCTGGCCGCCGCGGACGGGGACAAGAAGGTCGTCGCCGTCGGCTGCCTGGCCGAGCGGTACGGCTCGGAGCTGGCCGACAGCATGCCCGAGGCGGCCGCGGTGCTCGGCTTCGATGCGTACTCGGCCATCGGCGACCGGCTGGACGACGTGCTTGCCGGCCGCCCGCTGGTGCCGCACACGCCCCGGGACCGGCGCACGCTGCTGCCGATCACGCCGGTGGAGCGGCCGGGCGTCTCCGGCTCGGTCTCGGTGCCGGGCCACGGCTCGACCGCGGCCGGGCCCGAGCTCGACGTACCGGGGTGGACGCCGCCGGTGCTGCGCCGCCGGCTGGAGAACTCGCCCTCGGCCCCGCTGAAGCTGGCCTCCGGCTGCGACCGGCGCTGCGCCTTCTGCGCGATCCCGTCGTTCCGGGGCGCGTTCGTGTCCCGGCCCGCGTCCGAGCTGCTGGCCGAGGCCCACTGGCTGGCGGGCCAGGGCGTCCGCGAGCTGGTGCTGGTCAGCGAGAACTCCACGTCGTACGGGAAGGACCTCGGCGACCTGCGGCTGCTGGAACAGCTGCTGCCGGAGCTGGCCGCGGTGCCCGGC
>DATDKW010000297.1:0-31668 GCA_036519715.1 Mycobacteriales bacterium | reverse complement strand
CAGCTGCTGCAGGAGGTCTGGGGCTACGACTACTACGGCGGCACCCGCACGGTCGACGTGCACGTGCGGCGGCTGCGGGCCAAGCTCGGCACCGAGCACGAGCAGCTGATCGGCACCGTGCGCAACGTGGGCTACAAGTTCGTCCGGCAGCCCCCGACCCAGGCGACCGCCGACGCCCCGGCCCCGGTGGCCGCGCCGTAGTTCTCGGTCGTCCCGCCGGCCGGCCGGCACGGTAGGTTCTCGGCCCATGACCGGTCCGGTGCTCGTCGAGGAGGCGAGCCCGGACGGTGCGGCCGTCCGGGCCCTGGCCGAGGCGGCCGCCGCCGCCGACGGCGTCGACCCGCTGTCCGAGCCGGTGCTGATCGACCTGCACGAGAACGCCGGGCGGCACTTCCTGGCCCGCCGCGACGGCCGGCTGGCGGGCTACGGGCACCTGGACGCCGAGGCCGGCGGCGAGCTGGTCGTGCACCCGGACGCCCGCCGCCGGGGGGTCGGCGGCGCCCTGCTGGACGCGCTGGAGCAGGCCGGGGTCGAGCAGGTCTGGGCCCACGGCCGCCGCCCGGCCGCGCTGGCCTTCGCCGCCGCTCGCGGCTACACGGCCGCCCGCACGCTGTGGCAGCTGCGCCGCCCGCTGTCGCTGGAGATCCCGGACCGGCCGCTGCCGGCCGGGATCGCGCTGCGCCCGTTCGTGCCCGGGCAGGACGAGGACGCCTGGGTCGAGGTCAACGCCCGCGCCTTCGCCTCCCACCCGGAGCAGGGGGCCTGGACCGTGCAGGACGTCCGGCTGCGGGAGGCCGAGGACTGGTTCGACCCGGTCGGCTTCCTGCTCGCCGTGCGGACCGAGGGCGACCGGGCCGGCAGCCTGGCCGGCTTCCACTGGACCAAGGTCCACCCCGGCCCGCCGCCGATCGGCGAGGTCTACGTGCTCGGCGTCGACCCGTCGGCCCAGGGGATGGGCCTCGGGCCGGCGCTGACCGTGGCCGGGCTGCGCCACCTGCGCGACCGGGGGCTGGCCGACGTGCTGCTCTACGTCGACGACGACAACCCCGGCGCGGTCCGGCTCTACCAGCGGCTGGGCTTCACCGAATGGGACGCCGACGTGCAGTTCCGGCGTCCGGTGGCGCCTCGTTAGGCCGTTCACCTTCCGGTCGTCCCGGCGTCACGCGGCGTTCCGGCCCTGCTGCGAACCTGTTCAGGCCGCGTTCACCGGGGCTGGTCCGCTCGGCAACCTCCCGTCCCTACCGTCGTCCCAGGCGCCGGTGCCCTGCCGGTCGACCACATCCCCGCCCGGCTCCCGGCCGCGCGGACCCCGAACTCCCCCCGGAGGGACGTACGTGAAGCTCCAGCGGCACGGCCTGGTCGTCGGCCTGATCGCGGGTGCGCTCGCGCTCAGCGCCTGCGGCTCCGACAACGAAGGCGACACTCCCGCGGCCGGTGGCGGCACCGCGTCCGGCACCGCGGCCGAGTGCCCCAGCGGCTCCCTCAGCGCCGCCGGCTCCAGCGCCCAGAACACGGCCTACACGGCGTGGATCGCGGCCTATCAGGCGCAGTGCGGCGACATCGACATCAACTACGACCCGCAGGGCTCGGGCAACGGCCGGACCTCGTTCTTCAACAAGCAGGTCCCGCTGGCCGGCTCGGACTCCGCCATCAAGGACGAGGACCGCAGCAAGGCTGACGCGCGGTGCGCCCCCGGCAAGGCGGTCGACCTGCCCACGGTGATCACGCCCATCGCGGCCGTCTACAACCTGCAGGGCCTCTCGGACCTCACCCTGACCCCGACCGTGCTGGCGCAGATCTTCGACGGCAAGGTCACCAAGTGGAACGACCCGGCCATCGCCAAGGCCAACCCGGGCGCGGAGCTGCCGGACACCTCGATCACCGCGGTGCACCGCGCGACCGACTCGGGCACCACGGAGAACTTCACCAAGTTCCTGTCCGCCCAGGACCCGAAGGCGTGGACGTACGAGCCCGGGCAGGCGTGGCCGGCCAAGGGCGGCCAGGGCGCGTCGAACTCGGCGGCCATGGTCCAGCAGGTCAAGGGCACCGACGGCGCCATCGGCTACGTCGACAACCCGGACGCGGTGAAGAACAAGCTCAACACGGTGGCCGTCGACACCGGCTCCGGCCCGGTGAAGATCAGCTCCGAGAGCGTGGCCAAGGCGGTCGAGGCGGCGAAGCCGACCGGCAAGGACGGCGACGTCACGCTGAAGATCGACTACGGTCTGAAGGCGGCCGGCGCCTACCCGGCCATCCTCGCCACGTACCAGATCACCTGCACCGAGGGGCTCACGAAGGAGCAGGCAGGCCTGGTCAAGGGCTTCCTCACCTACCAGGCCAGCGACGCGGGCCAGTCGGAGATCGAGAAGGTCGGGTACGTCCCGCTGCCGTCCGCGCTGAAGAAGACGGTCCAGGACGCCATCGCCGGATTGGCGAGCAGCTCCTGACCGGGGGTGACCCGCAGGACTCCAGGGTGCGCCCCGCCTGCTCCGGCCGGCGGGGCGCACCCTTTCCCAGCAGACGGACGGTGAGATGAGCGAGCAGCCCACACTCGGCGGGGCCACCACCCCGAGTGTCGACGGACCCCACGCGTCCGACATCAGCGGCGCGGCGATCCGGCCCGGGGACCGCGTCTTCCGTGGCGCCGCGGTGACGGCCGGCGCGATCGTCCTGGTCGTCATGGCCGCGATCGCGGCGTTCCTCATCTACCGGGCCGTGCCCGCGCTGCGGGACAACACTGCGAACTTCCTGACCTTCCAGCAGTGGTTCCCGGACAACACGCCGTCCACCTTCGGCATCGGCGCGCTGCTCTACTTCACGGTCCTGACCTCGGTCATCGCCATGATCATCGCACTGCCGGTGGCGGTCGGGATCGCGCTGTTCATCACGTACTACGCCCCCCGGCGGGCCGCGCAGAGCCTCGGCTACTTCGTCGACCTGCTCGCCGCGGTCCCCTCGATCGTCTACGGCCTGTGGGGCTTCGCGTTCCTGGCCCCGCGGATGACCGGGCTGGTCGAGTTCCTGGACAAGTACGTCGGCTGGATCCCGCTGTTCGACTACCGGCCCACCAACCAGCCGAACAACCTGTCGCCCTTCACCGCGAGCGTCATCCTGGCGATCATGATCCTGCCGATCATCTCCTCGATCTCCCGGGAGGTCTTCCGGCAGGTGCCGCGGGAGCAGGTCGAGGCCGCGCTGGCGCTCGGCGCGACCCGCTGGGAGATGATCCGTACGGCGGTGCTGCCGTTCGGGCGGGCCGGGGTCACCTCGGCGGCGATCCTCGGCCTCGGCCGGGCGCTCGGCGAGACCCTGGCGGTCACCCTGGTCCTCTCCACCGCGTACGAGGTCAGCCTGCACATCACCGAGAACGGCGGCGTCACGTTCGCCTCCAACATCGCCCTGAAGTACGGCGAGGCCGGCGAGATCGGCACCGGGGCGCTCATCGCCTCCGGGCTGTGCCTGTTCGTCATCACGCTGGTCGTGAACTTCGCCGCGAACCTGGTCATCCGTCGGCAGAGGAGCGCGTGAGCATGGCCGTCCTGGACAAGCCCGCGACGCCGCTCGGGCAGTCGCTCTCCGGCCAGAAGCTCCCCGCGTACGCGCTGCCGGCGCTGACCGTCGCCGTCGTCGCGGTCACCGCGCTGCTGTGGGCGACGACCGGGTTCGCCGGCCGGGCGGGCTTCCTGGTCTTCGCCGTCGTCCTCTACCTGGTCGGGCAGAGCGGGCTGAGCTTCGGCGTGGAGGGCCGCCGGCAGGCGGTCGACCGGCTGTTCACCACGTTCATGTACGTGGCGTTCCTGCTGGCCGCGATCCCGCTGACCGTGATCATCTGGTACACGGTGAAGGAGGGGGTCGGGGTGCTGAGCTCCGACTTCCTTCTCTCCTCGATGTTCCGGATCAACCCGGAGGGCCCCGGCGGCGGCATCTACCACGCGATCGTCGGCACGCTCATCCAGTCGCTGCTGGCCACCCTGCTGGCCGCCCCGGTCGGCATCCTCGCCGCGGTCTACCTGGTCGAGTACGGCGGCGGCCGGCCGTTCGCCCGGGCGGTCAGCCTGTTCGTGGACGTGATGACCGGCGTGCCGTCGATCGTGGCCGGCCTGTTCGTCTTCGCGTTCTGGATCCTCGCGCTCGGCTTCCAGAAGTCGGGACTGGCCGGCGCCCTGGCGCTGTTCATCCTCATGTTGCCGATCGTCATCCGGTCGAGCGAAGAGATGCTGAAGCTGGTGCCGATGGACCTCCGCGAGGCGTCGTACGCGCTGGGCGTGCCGAAGTGGCGCACGATCCTGCGGGTCGTCCTGCCGACCGCGCTCGCCGGCATCATCACCGGGGTCATGCTGGGGGTCGCGCGGATCGCCGGTGAGACCGCGCCGCTGCTGCTCCTCGTCGGCATCAACTCGAAGATCGAGTTCAACCCGTTCGCCGGCACCTCCGACGCCAACCCGCAGGCCGCGCTGCCCACGTACATCTTCCAGCAGTTCGGGGTCGCGTCCGGCAACACCGACGCCCCGGCCTTCCAGCGGGCCTGGGGCGCCGCCCTCGTGCTGATCGTCATCATCGGGCTGCTGAGCCTGCTCGCCCGTCTGATCGCCCGGTTCACCCGGGTCCGTGGTTAGGAGAGACCCGGTGGCCAAGAGCATCGACGTGTCCGGCGTCGACATCTTCTACGGCAGTTTCAAGGCCGTCGAGGACGTGTCGATGTCGATCGAGCCGCGCAGCGTGACGGCGTTCATCGGCCCGTCCGGCTGCGGCAAGTCCACCGTGCTGCGGACCCTCAACCGGATGCACGAGGTCATCCCGGGCGCCCGGGTCGAGGGCAAGGTGCTGCTCGACGGCGAGGACATCTACGGCTCCCAGGTCGACCCGGTCAACGTCCGGCGGACGATCGGGATGGTGTTCCAGAAGCCCAACCCGTTCCCGACGATGTCGATCTACGACAACGTGGTCGCCGGGCTCAAGCTGGCCGGCCGGGTCAGCAAGGCCCGCACGGACGAGGTGGTGGAGCGCTCGCTCAAGGGCGCCAACCTGTGGGAAGAGGTCAAGGACCGGCTCACCAAGCCGGGGGCGGGGCTGTCCGGCGGGCAGCAGCAGCGGCTGTGCATCGCCCGGGCCATCGCGGTCGAGCCCGAGGTGCTGCTCATGGACGAGCCCTGCTCGGCCCTGGACCCGATCTCCACGCTGGCGATCGAGGACCTGATCAGCGATCTCAAGGACCGCTACACGATCGTCATCGTCACTCACAACATGCAGCAGGCGGCGCGGGTGTCGGACCGGACCGGGTTCTTCAACCTCAACGGGGTCGGCCAGCCCGGCCGGCTGATCGAGATGGACGACACCCAGAAGATCTTTTCCAACCCGTCCAACAAGCGCACCGAGGACTACATCACCGGCCGCTTCGGGTAGTCGTCACGATCAGCGCGACCGCGGCGACGATGACCGCGGTGGCCACGGCGGTCCGCAGGCCCACCGCCTCGCCGAGCAACGCCCAGCCGAGCAGCACGGCGACCACCGGGTTGACGAACGGGTACGTGGCCACCAGCCGCGCCGGCGCGTGCGCCAGCAGCCAGTCGTAGCAGGAGTAGGCCAGCAGGCTGCCGAACAGCACCAGGTAGACCAGCGCGAGCACACCCTCGGCCGGGACCGCGTGCACCCGGGCCGGCTCCCCACCGGCGGTCCCGAGGGTCAGCATGATCCCGCCGGCGCAGACCAGCTCCAGCCCGCTGCCGAGCAACGGCTGCGCCGGGTGGTCGGCGTGCCCGGCGTAGACGGAGCCGGCGCCCCAGGCCACCGCGCCGCCGAGCGCCACGGCGGCCGAGAGCAGGTCGGTGTGACCGCCGCCCGGGTCGACCAGCACGGCCACGCCGGCCAGCCCGAGCACCAGCCCGGCCGCGGTCGGCACGCCGATCCGCTCCCCGTCCGCCACCCGGCCGAGCAGGATCGTCCACACCGGGATCGTGGCCAGCAGCAGCGCGGCGATGCCGGCCGGCAGCCGCTGCTCGGCCCAGGTGGCGCCGCCGGTCCCGGCCGCCGGCATGAGCAGGCCCAGGACCGCGGCGTCCCGCCACTGCCGACCGGTCGGCCGGCGGAAGCCCGGCCGGGTCGTGCACCAGGCGGTCAGCACCAGGCCGGCCAGCAGGAACCGGACCCCGGACAGCAGCAGCGGCGGGAGGTCCCGCACCCCGACCCGCATGGCGACGTAGGTGGAGCCCCAGACGACGTACACCACGGCCATGCCGGTGACGATCTTCAGGCGCACGGGGACACCCTGCCCGCTCCGGGGTCGGCGGGGGCCTGGCCGGACTGCCATGGTGGCCGCAGTTCCTGCCACACTGGCGGCATGCTCCGGACGGTCGCGGTGGCGCTGGTGGAGCCGGTGCCGATGTTCGAGCTCGGGGTCGTCTGCGAGGTCTTCGGGCTGGACCGGTCCGACCTCGGGCTGCCGTCGTACGAGTTCGCGGTGTGCGGGCCGCGGGCCGGGGCGGTGCGCTCGACGTCCGGGGTGCGGGTGACGGCGACCGACCGCTACGACCGCCTGGACGCGGCCGACCTGGTCATGGTGGCCGGGGCCGACCCGCCGGTGCAGCAGCCGCCGCCGGCGGCGCTGGTCCGCCGGCTGCGGGCGGCGGCCGACCGGGGGGCGACCGTGGCCGGGGTCTGCACCGGCGCCTTCGTGCTGGCCGCGGCCGGGTTGCTGGACGGCCGGCGGGCGACCACGCACTGGCGGCACGCCGGGCTGCTGGCCTCGGCCTACCCGGCCGTACGGGTGGAGGCGGACCGGCTCTACGTCGAGGACTGGCCGGTCGCGACCAGCGCCGGGTCGACCGCGGCCATCGACCTGTGCCTGCACCTGGTCCGCCGCGAGCACGGGGCCGAGGTCGCCAACCGGGTCGCCCGGGACCTGGTCGCGCCGCCGCACCGGCCCGGCGGCCAGGCCCAGTACGTGGAGACGTCGGTGCCGGCGCCGCACGCCGACGACCTGGCCGGCGTGCTGAGCTGGGCGCTGGCGCACCTGGACGAGCCGCTGCGGGTGGAGGACCTGGCCGCCCGGGCGCTGATGTCGCCGCGGACGTTCGCCCGCCGGTTCCGGGACCGGACCGGGACGACGCCGGCGTCGTGGCTGGCGACCCAGCGGGTGCTGCTGGCGGAGCGGCTGCTGGAGCGGGGCGAGGACACGGTGGGCGCGATCGCCACCCGGACCGGCCTCGGCTCCCCCGACACGCTGCGCCGCCATCTCGCCCGCACCCGGGGCGTCACTCCGGAGGCGTACCGCCGCACGTTCCGGCTGGGCTCCTAGCCGCAGGTGGTGTCGGCGGCGGTCCTGGCCGGGGTGGTCGTGGAGGCGGCCGGTGTCGGCCGGGCGGCGGTCGCAGCCTTGGCCGTGACCGGGTCGCCGATCTTGACCTGCTTGACGCCGGTGAAGTTCTTGCCCACGACCAGGTCGAGGTCGGTGTTGGCGTCCGGCTGCAGGACCGCGCCCGGCACGGCCGCGGCCAGGGTCAGGGCCTCGTCCTTGTCGTCCGGGCCGTACCGGACCGTGGTCACGGTCGTGGCCGGCGCGTTGGACGGGGTGACCGTGCTGAACCCGACGCCGGCCAGCTCGGTGGAGACCGTGCGGCCGAGGTTGGCCGCGCCGACCCCGTTGAGGACCCGGACGCTGACCTCGGCCGGGGCCACGGTCAGCACCGTCGGCCCGGGCGGGGTGGTGGACTTCGGCGCCGCCGGCTTGTCGTTGATGATCGAGTCGTAGAGGACCCGGCCGGCCGCCTCGTCCAGCAGCACCCGGCTGCCGCCCCGGCCCGGCGGGGGCTGCGGGAAGCCCGGCGGCGTGTACGCGGCGTCGGCGATCGGCGCGGTCACGAAGCTGACCTTCTTCGGGTCCAGCCCGTGCAGCTGGTCGGCCAGTTGCTTGAGGTCGCCGAACGAGGTGTCCCGGTCCAGCGTCAGCGACTTGGTCGCCGCGCCCAGGAATTTCGTCAGCGCCACCGGGTTGACCAGCAGCTTGGTCCCGGTCGCAGCCCGCACCATGGCGCCCAGGAAGCTCTGCTGGCGCTGGATCCGGCCCAGGTCGGACCCGTCGCCGATGCCGTACCGGGCCCGGACGAAGGCCAGCGCCTCCTCGCCCTTGAGGGTGGTGGTGCCGGCCGGCAGCCGCAGGCCGCTCTCGTCGTCCCGCAGCGGGGTGGGCGTGCAGATCGGGACGCCGTTGAGCGCGTCCACCATCGTCTTGAAACCGGTGAAGTCGACCTGCACGTAGTGGTTGATCTTGACGCCGGTGAGCTTCTGCACGGCCAGCACCGTGCAGGACGGGCCGCCGATCGTGAAGGCCTCGTTGAACTGGCCGTCGTGCGCGGCCTCGGTCCCGCCGCCGGTCTTGGGGCAGTCCGGCAGGCTCACCCAGGAGTCGCGCGGGAAGCTGATCAGCACGGCCTTGTCCCGCTTCGGGGACAGGTGGGCGAGGATCGTGGTGTCGGAGCGGGCACCGCGGACGGTGCCGTAGGCGGCGTTGTCGCCGTCCCGGCTGTCGGACCCGATGAGCAGGTAGTTCTCCGCGTCCAGCTGCTTGGCCGCGTCCCGGATGGAGCCGTCGGTCGGGGCCAGCGCGTCGACCCGGGTGATGTTCCCGGACAGCTTCTTGTACTGGTAGGCGGCGAAGCCGCCGCCGGCCACCAGCAGGATGCCGAGGAACGCGCCGACCCAGCCCAGGGTGCGGACCCAGCGCGGGCGGCGGTTGCGGGCCGGGCCGACGAGCCGCCGGTGCCGGCCGGGGGGCTCGTCGTCGTCCCCGTACGGGTCCGCGTACGGGTCGCCGGCCTGCGGGTCCCCGCCGAATCGGTCCTCCGCGTAGGCGCGGTCCGCGTACGTGCCGTCCGCGTAGCCGCGGTCGGCATAGGTGCTCGGGTAGCCGCTGTCCGCGTACGGGTCGCCGGACCACGGGTCCCGGCCGGCCGGGTCGTCCTCGTGGCCGCGGTCCCCGAACGGGTCGGCGTACGGGCGGTCCAGGACGGGCCCGATCACCGAGCGAGCCGCGAGCGGCGTGGAGGGCCGGGCCGAGAGCGCCTCGTGCACGCTCGGCGCAGCCCGCACGCCAGACGCAGCCGACGGCCCGTTGGCCGGGCGGGGGTTGGTGGGGCGGCTGGTGTCCGGGGCCGGGCGGCCGCTGAGCCAGCCGGCGTAGGCGGCGGTGTCGTCGAAGCGGGGCGGCCCGGCCGCCGCCGACCGGCTCGGCCCCACGGTCAGGTCAGCGGCCGGCACGCCGTTCGGCGCAGCTCCGGAGCGGGTCGACCAGGACGGCGGTTCCCCGTCCGGGCGGTGCCGCCGGCCGGTGCTCTGGCCGGACGAGGCCGGCTCGCCGTCCCCGCGGTGCCGCCGGCCGGTGTCCTGGCCGGACCACGCGGTCCGCGGCTCGGGCCGCGGCCACTCGGACCGCGGCTCCGGGGCCGCGGCCCAGCGGGACACCGGGGTCCCCGCCGGCCAGGACGGGTGGTCGGGCTGGTGCGCCGGCCCGGGTGACGCTCTGTGACCGGACGTCGCAGGATCGTAACTCCTGAACGTCCCTAGATCGTCACTGAAAGTAGTTGCCTCCGGAGCGGCATGACGGCCGCCGGAGCGGGCATGACGACGACTCCAGGGCCCGGTCTGCTCAGAACCCCAACGGGTGAGCACGTCGTCGAGGTCCTGATCCGGCTCGCCCCACGGATCCGGGCGGCGGGCGGCGGCGGCGTCGCGGACATCCGTCACGACGCGTCGGCTCCCTGAGGTCGGCGGACAGGCCAGGCCCGGGCCGGTGCGACGCCGGGCGTTGATCAGCAGGGATGGTACGGAGCCGCCCGGCCGAACCGCTAATCCCGGTCGGACTTTCACCCCGTACGGAGCAGCGACGAATGCACCGCTCGGGCCATCCGGTTGCGCCGGACGAGTGATCTTGTGGCGACCGTCACGAATGCCGGCAACCTCTCTGCCATCGTCCGCAACCGGCGCGAAACGTCTGTCCGGTCTCACCAATGGCTACCAAGAGTTACCGAGTGTGAGCCTCGGGTGCCAAACCACCAGATGCCACTCGTTCGATTGACAACCACCCGGCGGAGCGTCACGCTCCGGAACATCGGCACCACCCTGGCCGATCCGTCGCACGGCCGGGACGACCTGGCTCGGGGCGCTCAGAGATCGGCGAGGGGACACGGCGGGTGGCACGGCACAGCAGGCGACGAGCGGGGTCGACGCGCGGGCCGGTGCTGGCCGGGGTGCTGGTGCTCTCCGTGGCCGCCGCCTCGATCGGCGCGGTGCGGGTGCTGTCCGGCGACGACTCGACCGCCGACCCCTCCGTCTGCACTCTCCCGGCCGGCACCCTCACGGTCGGCGCCGCACCGGCGGTGGCGCCGTGGCTCAGCCGGCTCGCCGCCTCCTACACCGCCGAGCACCGGGTCGCGGCCGGCCGCTGCGTCACGGTCACGGTCGAGCCGCTCAGCCAGGACCAGGCCCAGCAGGCGCTGCAGCCGGTGCCGTTCCCGGGCGCCGCCGCCCCGCCGGACGTCTGGATCCCGGAGTCGACCACGTCCGTCGCGCTGCTGCGGGCCCGCAAGGAGAACGTGAAGGTGCTGGCGGTGCCGACGCCGTCGGTGGCCACCTCGCCGGTGGTGCTGGCCGCGCCCGCGGACGCCCTGCGGCTGCTGACCCGGGGCTCGCAGCCGCAGCTGGGCGACCTGATCGGCCTGCTGCGGGACCCGCGAGGCTGGGGCCAGCCCGGGCTGAACCATCCGGAGTGGGGCCCGATCAAGGTCAGCACCACCGACCCGGGGAGCACTCCGCTCGGCACCGGCCTGCTGCTCGCGCTGACCGGCGTGCTCACCCGGACCCCGACCCCGGAGGTGGACGCGGCCGCGTTCCGGCGGCCGGAGGCGCGGGAGGGGCTGCTCGGGCTGACCCGCGCGTTCGGGCCGCCGGCGGCCAATCCGACGGCGCTGCTGGCGCCGCTCCAGAAGGCCGGCACGGTCGCCGCGGCCGTCTCGTCCACCGGCATCCTGGCCGCGTACGAGAAGGACGTCTGGCAGTACGACCGGGACAGCCCGGCGATCGTGCTGGCCGCCGCCTACCCGGTGGACGGGCAGCTGGCCGCCGACTACCCGTACGTGGTGCCGAACGGCAGCTGGGTCGACACCGCCGACCGGGCCGCGGCGGCCGACTTCCGCACCTGGCTGCTGTCGGCCGGCGTGCAGAGCCGGCTGGACGGGTTCGGGCTGCGCCGGGCGGACGGGGTCGCCGGCCCGGCGATCGCGGCCGGGCTGCGCACGGACTCGCTGCTGCCGCTGGCCGCGGTGCCGCAGGAGGCCGTCGACGGCCCGATCGCGGCCCGGACGGCCTGGCGGCTGCTGACCCGGCGCATCTCGCTGCTGGGCCTGTTCGACGTGTCCGGCTCGATGGCCGACCCGGTCCCGGGCAGCACCCGGTCCAAGCTGGACGTGGCCCGGGCGGCGGCCCAGGCCGCGCTCGGGTTCTTCGACCCGCAGGACTCGGTGGGGCTGTGGGAGTTCTCCCGGCAGCTCGACGGGGACAAGGACTACCGGGTGCTGGTGCCGCTCGGCCCGACCGGCCAGAAGGTCGGGCCCTACCCGAACCGCCAGGTCGCGTCGGTGGCCGCCTACCGGGCAATGGTTCCGCGGACCGCAACCGGCCTGTACGACAGCATCCTGGCCGCGTACAAGAGCGCGACCGCGGCCTACCGGCCCGACGCGGTGAACACCGTGGTCGTCATCACCGACGGCGCGAACGAGGACCCCGGCAGCATCACCCTGGACCAGCTGCTGGCGCAGCTGAGCCGCCTGCACAACCGGGCCAAGCCGGTGCACATCGTGACCCTGGCCTACGGCACCGGCGCCGACCCGGCCTCCCTGGCCAAGGTGGCGAAGGTGACCGACGGCCTGCAGTTCTCCTCCCCCGACCCCAACTCCATCGGCAAGGTCTTCACCACCGCGGTCGCCGCCCTGACCGGCTGAGGCACGGGCCGGCCGAGGCACGGGCCGGCCGAGGCTCCGGGTCAGTTGCCGCCGCCGGTGACGGCCTGGGACTCGAGGATGGTGAGGGCCTCGTCCTCGGCCCGGGTGATGGTGGCCGGGCCCTGCAGGGGAGCGCCGACCGCGGTGACGTCCCAGGTCAGGCCGACCTGGAAGTGCCACTGCTGGCCGGGCTGGGTGCCGGAGGCCCGGCTGAAGGTGATCGAGCAGTCGGTCTCGCCGCCGGCCGCGTAGGCCCGGCCGCCGCCGGCGCAGCCGGTCTTCACCAGCGAGCCGGCCGGTACGCCGGACACGCCGACCCGGCCAGGGGTCGCGGTGACGGTGACCGAGTTGCCGCCGCCGGCCGCGGTCACCGAGACCGGCTGCCACGCGGCCGGGTCGAACCACATCCAGGTCTCCAGCCGGACGAACCCGCGGGCGGCCGGGTTGAAGTTCACCACCGGCATCTGCACGGCGTCGTCCATGATCTGCCGGGCAATGCCCATGAGGATCTCCGGCGGGACCGGCGGCTGCGGCGGGGCCTGTCCGGCCGGCACCCACAGCGGCGACGGGTTCTGCGCGCTCCAGGCGTCGACGTACGTGAAGAAGTCCTGGATGGAACCGGCGAAGTTGCCGGAGCTGCACTCCCACGAATAGAAGTTGCCCTCGTCATTGGCGTGCGCCAGCGTCTCCGGCGGGAACCAGTCGTCGTGGTCCTCGCCGGTGTGGTGGGCCAGCGCGTAGTACTGCGGGTCGACCGCGTCCTTGGCCATCTGCGCGCCCGACGCGCCCTTGACATACCAGCACGGCGGCGGGACCTGGTTCGGGATCTCGACCGGGCCGCTGCGGGAGTGGTAGCGGGCGCCCTGCACGGTGATCGTCACGTACGAGGTGGCGGCGGAGATGTGCCCGTTGTCGCTGGAGGTCGCGCAGACCACGGTGCCGCAGTCGGCCGACGCCGGCGGCGCGGTCGCGATCGTGCCCGCCGCCGCGGCCAGCAGCGGTGCGGCGAGCAGCGTCGCCCGCCGGGTCCAGCCCCGCATCCCGTCCTCCTCGGTGGCTCCGCCGCCTCGATGGCTCAGCGGCGCCATTCGTACACCTTGGAGGGGATTTGGTCCACGGACCTCACCGCTGCCGTCACTTCGATGACGGTGCGTACGGAGTCATCGGGCCGGCAGCGTGCAGGCCCCGGCGTCGGCGACCCCGGCCACCTTCCAGGCCCCGCCGGTGCGGGTCAGCGAGACGCTGAACTGCTGGACCGAGCCGGACGAGCCCGGCCGGGCCCTGCCGGCGCGGTCGTAGACCCGGACCAGCGACTGGTCCAGGCAGGTCGCCGCGGTCGCGCGGGTGCCGCTGACCGCGGACACCGTGACCGCCCCGGCGATGGGGCCGCGCTGGCTCAGCCCCTGACGCCGGATGTTCCCGTACAGGCTGACCAGCCGCTCCCGCTGCGGGGGGACGGACAGGGCGGTGATGGCGGGGTCGGCCGGGTCGGGCTTCTCGGCCAGCCGCACCACCATCGACCAGTACGCCCGGGTCGCCTCCTGCACCGGCGCCTTCGCCCCGGTCGCGGCCGGCCCGGTCCAGCGGATCGGCGCCCGCCGCGTGCCGGTGGTCGGGGACGGGGTCGCGGCGGCCGTGGTCGGGGCCGCGGTGGTGGCCGCGGTGAGGGTGGTGACGTCCGGACCCGGCGGCAGCGCGGTCGGCTCGTCGCCGGAGGAGCACGCGGCCAGCACGGCCGCGGTGAACAGGATCAGTGCGGCGTACCGGGACACCGCGACACCTCACCGGCCGGTCCGGGACGCTGTCAAACCGCACTGGTCACGTTGACGGCACCCGCCCGGCCAGAAAGGCTGATCACCATGAGCGACAGCGCGCAGATCGGCGTCACCGGCCTGGCCGTGATGGGCAGCAACCTGGCCCGCAACTTCGCCCGGCACGGGCACGCGGTGGCCGTCCACAACCGTACGGACGCCAAGACGCGGTCCTTGATCGACGAGTTCGGGCACGAGGGCACGTTCCTGCCCTCGTACACGGCCGAGGACTTCGTCGCCTCGCTGGAGAGGCCGCGCCGGGTGGTGATCATGGTCAAGGCGGGCGGGCCCACCGACGCGGTGATCGACCAGCTCGCGCCGCTGCTGGAGCCGGGCGACATCCTGGTCGACGGCGGCAACGCGCACTTCGCCGACACCCGCCGCCGCGAGGCCGCGCTCAAGGAGCGGGGCATCCACTTCGTCGGCACCGGCATCTCCGGCGGCGAGGAGGGCGCGCTGAACGGGCCCAGCATCATGCCCGGCGGCACCGCCGAGGCGTACAAGTCGCTCGGGCCGCTGCTGGAGTCGATCTCGGCCCACGTGGACGGCACGCCGTGCTGCACGCACGTCGGCGCGGACGGCGCCGGCCACTTCGTGAAGATGGTCCACAACGGCATCGAGTACGCGGACATGCAGCTCATCGCGGAGGCGTACGACCTGCTCCGGAAGGGGCTGGGGATGACGCCGGCGGAGATCTCGGACGTGTTCACCGAGTGGAACTCCGGCGACCTGGAGTCCTTCCTCATCGAGATCACCGCGCAGGTGCTGGCGCACACGACGGCCGAGGGCACGCCGTTCGTGGACGTGATCCTGGACCAGGCCGAGCAGAAGGGCACCGGCCGCTGGACCGTGCAGATCGCGCTGGACCTGGGCGTGCCGGTGAGCGGGATCGCCGAGGCCGTGTTCGCCCGGTCGCTGTCCGGGCACGCGGGGCAGCGCTCGGCCGCGCGCGACCTGCCCGGCCCGTCCGCGGAGGGCACGGTCGACCGGGCCGGCTTCATCGAGGACGTCCGCAAGGCCCTGTACGCGTCCAAGGTCGTGGCCTACGCGCAGGGCTTCGACGAGATCACCGCGGGCGCGGCCGAGTACGGCTGGGACATCGACCGGGGCGCGATGGCCACGATCTGGCGCGGCGGCTGCATCATCCGGGCCCGGTTCCTCAACCGGATCAAGGAGGCGTACGACCGGGACCCGCAGCTGCCGTCGCTGCTGGTCGACGACTACTTCAAGGCCGCGGTCGCGGACGGGCAGGAGTCCTGGCGGCGGGTGGTCGCGACGGCGGCGCAGACCGGGATCCCGACCCCGGGCTTCTCCTCGGCCCTGGCCTACTACGACGGGCTGCGGGCCGAGCGGCTGCCGGCCGCGCTGATCCAGGGCCTGCGCGACCTGTTCGGCGCCCACACCTACCGCCGCGTCGACCGCGACGGCATCTTCCACACCCAGTGGTCCAGCGACCTGGCCGAAGTCGACGGTTCCTGACAAGCGGAAAGCCGCCAGCGCGGGTACGCAGGGGGTATGTGGTTCTTCATGCGGCTGGGCCGCCTCCTGCGGGAGACGATGCGGTCGCTCAAGGGCCACGACGTCGCCTTGTACGCGGCCGGTGTCACCTTCTACGCCGGCATCGCGCTGGTGCCGAGCGTGCTGGTCGCGGTGTGGCTGAGCGCCCAGCTGGTCGGGGACGACCGGATGGTGTCGCTGGGCCGGTCGCTGGCCGACGCCCTGCCGGACCAGCTCGGTGCCCCGCACGTGGCCGAGGCGACGATCGCGGCCGGCCTGCGCCTGCCGGTCGCGGTCGCGCTGGCCGTGATCATCCCGGCCACGTTCTACGGCGAGGGGCTGCGGCGGGCTTTCGTGTCGCTGGCCGACGCAGAGGACACGCTGATCGGCTGGCGCGGGCGGGCCGCGGTGCTGCCGCTGTTCCTGCTCGCGCCGGTGCTGTTGATGCCGGTGCTGCTGGTGACGCCGACCCTGGCCCGGCTGTTCTCCGACGGCGGCGCGTCGGTGCTGCTGGCGATCGTGCTGGCGTTCCTGACCGACTGGGTGGCGCTGTCGCTGACCCTGACCTGGGTCTACCGGGTGGTCTCTCCGGACCGCCCGGGCTGGCTGGCCAGCGTCTGGGGCGGCTTCGTGACCGGCTCCTTCGTGGCCGGGTTCGTGCAGGGGTTCGTGCTGTTCCTGTCGCTGCCGCTGAAGCTGGGGGTGCCGTTCGGCGGGTTCGTCGGGATCGGCGGCACGGTCGCGGTCGGGCTCTGGCTCTACCTGCTGCACGTGCTGGTGCTGGTCGGCTTCGCGCTGACACACCGGATCGAGGTCCGCGGCGGGATCCCCTGGCACCCAGTAGTTGACGACCATAGCCAATTAGCTAATACTCCTAGCCATGACGACGACATGGCTGGACCGGCCAGACGGCCGGCTCGCGTACGAACTGACCGGTGACGGCCCGCTGATCGTGCTCTCCCCCGGCATGGGCGACCTGCGGTCCACCTTCGACGGGCTGGCCGTGCAGCTGGCCGCGGAGGGCTTCCGGGTGCTGACGGCCGACCTCCGCGGCCACGGCGACTCCAGCACGGGCTGGGGCGACTACTCGGTCGACGCGGTCGCCGGCGACCTGCTGGCGCTGCTGCACGCGAACGGCGGCCGGGGTGTGCTGCTCGGCAACAGCTACTCCGGCTCGGCCGCGGTGGTCGCCGCCGCCCGCGAGCCCGACGCGGTGGCCGGACTGGTGCTGGCGGGCGCGTTCGTCCGGGACCACGACCGGTCGGCGTTCCAGAAGGCGCTGGTGCGGCTGTTCCGGCGGCCGGTGCCGGGGCGGTTCCTGTGGACCGCGGCGGCCTGGCCGTCGCTCTTCAAGTCCCGGCCGGCCGACTTCGCCGCCCGCAAGGCCGAGCTGCGGGCGAACCTGCGCCGGCCGCACGGGTACGACGCGCTCGGCTGGATGAGCGCCCACGGCAGCCACCGCGACACCGAGCCCCGGCTGGCCGACGTGCGGGTCCCGGCCCTGGTCATCATGGGCACCAAGGACCCCGACTTCCCCGACCCGGCCGCCGAGGCCCGCTTCACCGCCGACTCCCTGAGCGGCCCGGCCGAGGTCATGCTGGTCGACGGCGCCGGCCACTACCCGCAGACCGAGGCCGTGGACGCGGTCGCCCCGGCCGTCGCCGAGTTCGCCCGGAAGGTCTCGTGAGCCGGGCCGGGCTCACGCCGGAGAAAGTGGTGGCCGAGGCGGGGGCGCTGGCGGACGAGCGCGGGATCCACGCGCTGTCGCTGGCGCCGCTGGCCGAGCGGCTCGGCGTCCGGGTCCCGTCGCTCTACAAGCACGTCGGCGGCCTGGACGACCTGCACCGCCGGCTGGCGCTGGCCGGCCTGCGCGACCTGGCCGAAGTCCTCGGGGCCGCCACCGTGGGCCGCTCCGGCCTGGACGCGCTGCGGGCCTGCGCCACCGCCTGGCGGGCGTACGCGAAGGAGCACCCGGGCCGCTACGCGGCCATCCAGCGGGCCCCGGACCGGGCCGACGCCGAGCTGGCCGGCGCCGCCGCCAGGCTCGCGGACCTGGTCTTCGCCGTGCTGCGCGGCTACGGCCTGGACGAGGACGCGACCGTGCACGCGACCCGGGCCGTCCGCAGCGCCCTGCACGGCTTCATCATCCTCGAGGCCGAGGGCGGCTTCGGTCTCAGCCAGGACGTCGAGGTCAGCTACGACCGCCTCGTCACCCTGCTGGACGCGGGCCTGGGCTCCGGAATCACCTGAGGGGCAGGGCGCGCCTCACCCGTCCCGGCCGGCCCAGCCGCGGCGGTCGCCGGAGGGGATCCGCGCACCCCGGAGCACCCAGCGTCGGGCAGCCCGCGTGCGCCGATCAGGGGCGGTCCGGGGTGAGGAGTCCGCGCCGAACCCCTCGGCGACCGCGGCGGCGCGGTCGTTGACATTGAGCTTGGCGTACACGTGCAGGAGGTGGGTCTTGACCGTGGCCTCGGACACGAACAGCTGCCGGGCCGCCTCCCGGTTCGTCGCACCGCCCGCGACCAGCTCCAGCACCTCCTGCTCCCGGGCCGACAGCGGCTCCCGGGCCGGCCGCCGGACCGATCCCAGCAGCCGGGTCGCCACCGACGGCGACAGCACCGCCTCCCCGCGCGCCGCCGCCCGCACGGCCCGGAACAGCTCGTCCGACCGGGCGTCCTTGAGCAGGTAGCCGGTCGCCCGGCCGCCATTGTGCCGCGCGCGCACCCGGACGACCGCCATGCCCCCAGGCTGGTCGCGGCCGGCCCGGTGCGGATCGCCCGCGCGGCCACTCCGCCGGGCCACCGCGGTTGACCTGCGGCATCCACCGTTCGGTGGAGGCGTGACGTAGTCTGCCGCGCATGCCCGAGGAGAAGCAGGACCCGGCCAACACCCAGATGTTCCGGGCCTTCGTGGAGCGTGGTGAGCAGGAGACCAGCCGGTCGGGGATGCGCACCGCGTACGTCCTGGCCGCCGCGGCGGTCGTCGTCCTGATCGTGGCCCTGGTCGTGATCTTCGCGCTCTGACCGCCCCGGCCCCGACCGGGAGCGACACCGGCACAGTCAGTCTGACGCTTGACTGACGGCTCGTCCGACGTCACAGTGACGTCATGACGACGCCGTCGGTCCCGCTGTGGCGCAACCGCGACTTCACCCTGCTGTGGACCAGCCAGGTCGTCTCGACCGTCGGCACCCGGGTGACCTCGGTCGCGTACCCGCTGCTGGTGCTGCTGCTGACCGGGTCGCCGGCGCTGGCCGGGGTCGTCGGGTTCTTCCAGACGCTGCCGTTCCTGCTGCTCTACCTGCCCGGCGGGGCCTGGGTCGACCGCTGGGACCGGCGCCGGACGATGCTGGCCTGCGAGCTCGGCCGGGCCGTCGCGCTCGGCAGCATCGCCGTCACCGCGGTGGCCGGCGGGGTGCACGCGGTCTCGGTCCCGCAGCTGGCCGCGGTCGCCTTCGTGGAGGGCAGCCTGTTCGTGCTCTTCGACCTGGCCGAGGGGGCGGCGCTGCCGCGGCTGGTGGAGGCCGGCCAGGTGCCGACCGCGGTGGCCTGGAACCAGGCCCGCACGCAGGGCGCCGACCTGGTCGGGCAGCCCGTCGGCGGCATCCTGTTCGCGATCACTCCGGCCCTGCCGTACGCGGTGGACGCGGTCAGCTATCTGTTCTCCGGTGGCGCCATCGCAGCCATCCGGACCCGGCTGCAGGGCGAGCGGACCCTGACCACCGACCGGCTGCGGACCCGGATCGCCGAGGGGGTGCGGTTCGTCGCGCGGTCGGCGTACCTGCGGGAGACCGTCGCCATCGTCGGCTGGATGAACCTGGTCTTCAACGGCGCCTTCCTGGCCCTGATCGTGCGGGCCAAGGACATCGGGGCCAGCTCGACCCAGGTCGGCCTCCTGCTGGCCGCGTACGGCGCCGGCGGCATCCTCGGCGCGCTGGTCGCGCCCACGCTGCACCGGCGGCTGCCGGGCCGGACGCTGGTCGTCGGCATCGCCTGGCTGTGGGCGGCGATCTCGGTCGCGCTGGCCGGGCCCACGTCGCTGATCGGGCTGGCGGCGCTGGTGTTCGTGATGAACCTGTTCGGCGCGCCGTACAACGTCGTCATCACCGCCCGGCTGTACGAGGTGGTCCCGGAGGACCTGCTCGGCCGGGTCCGCAGCGTGGTCAAGATCGTCGCCTGGGGCACGATCCCGGTCGGCACCCTGCTCGGCGGGCTGCTGGCCGACGGGCTCGGGGCGCGGACGGCGCTGCTGGTGCTCGGGCTGGGGATGGTCCCGATCGCGGTCGCGAGCACGCTGTCGCCGGGCATGCGCACGCTGGCCGACCCGGCCCCCGCCGCCGCCGATCGGCCCGCCTGATCAGCGCGCCTTGCGGGCGGCCTGGCGGAGGACCAGGGCCCGGATGCCGGTCGCGCCGGCCGAGTAGAGCCGGCCCGAGGTGACCGGGAGCAGCCGGGACAGCAGGTCCGGGGCCTTCGCCGAGACGCCGATGAGCAGCCGGGTCCGGCGGTTCTCGACCGCGTCGACGATCTGCTTGGCCGCGGTCTCCGGCGGGATGGACAGCAGCGCGTCCCACACGCCGCGCTCCCGCTCGTACTCGGCCCGGTCGACACCGCTGCCGATGCGGGCCGACTCGGCGATCCGGGTCTTGATGCCGCCGGGGTGCACGGTGGTCACGCCGACCTCGCCGTGCAGCTCCGCCCGCAGCGCCTCGGAGAAGCCGCGCACGGCGAACTTGCTGGCCGCGTACGCGGTCTGGCCGGCCGGGGCGACCAGCCCGAACAGCGACGACACGTTGACCAGGTGGGCACCGGGCTCGGCGCGCAGCGCCGGCAGCAGCGTGTGGGTCAGCCGGACCACGGCCCGGAAGTTGACGTCGATGATCTCCTCGTACTCGGCCAGGGTGACCTGGTCGAACCGGCCGCCGAGAGCGATGCCGGCGTTGTTGACCAGCAGCCGGATCCGCGGGTGGTCGGCCCGGATCCGCTCGCCCACCGCGACCACCGCGGCCGGGTCGGCCAGGTCGACGACGTGGGTCTCGGCGCTCAGCGGCTCGGCCACCGCGGCCAGCCGGTCGGCGTCGCGGTCGAGCAGCACCAGCCGGCTGCCGCGCCGGGCGAGCTCGGTCGCCACCGCGGCGCCGATCCCGCTGGCCGCTCCGGTGACCACGGCGGTGCCGCCGGGGAAGACGTAGGCGCGCATCAGGAGAACACCACCTCGTCGGTGACCGGACCGTGCCGGAACAGCAGCAGGTCCTGGGCGTAGTTCTGGTTCAGCCGCCAGGGCCGGCCCGGGCCCTGCCGCGGCATCCGGTCGATGCCGCGGCGGACGTAGCCGGCCTGGAGATTGAGCAGCGGCTCCCGCGGCCCGGGCGGCGGCGGCACCGGGGTGACCACGGTCGTGCCGGTCCGGGTCATCTCGTTGAGCACCCGGCAGACGTACTCGCTGACCAGGTCGATCTTGAGCGTCCAGGACGCGTTGGTGTAACCGACCGCGAAGGCGAAGTTGGGCACCCCCGACAGCATCATGCCCTTGTACGCGACCCGCTCCGACAGCTCGACCGGCTCGCCGTCCACGGCCAGCGTCATCCCGCCCATGGCCAGCAGGGTCAGCCCGGTCGCGGTGACGATGATGTCGGCCTCGAGCTCGGACCCGGACCGGAGCCGGATCCCGGTCGGGGTGAACGTGTCGATCGTGTCGGTCACGACCGTGGCCTTGCCCGAGCTGATCGCGGCGAACAGGTCGCCGTCCGGGACGAAGCACAGCCGCTGGTCCCAGGGGTCGTACGCGGGCCGGAAGTGGGTGTCGACCGGGAAGCCCGGCGGGAGCTGGCGGCGCACGCCGCTCATCAGCAGCTTGCGCATCGTCCGGGGGGCGCGCTGCGCGAGCTGGTAGAGCACGATCTGGGTGATCCAGTTCTTGCCGCGGGCGATCCGGGTGGCGGTCCGCTCCGGCAGACGCCGGCGCAGCTTCTGCAGCACCACGTCCTCGGACGGCAGGGTCATGACGTAGCTCGGGGAGCGCTGCAGCATGGTCACGATGGCGGCGTCCTTGGCCATCGCCGGCACCACGGTGACCGCGGTGGCACCGCTGCCGATCACCACCACCCGCTTGCCGGTGTGGTCCAGGTCGGCCGGCCAGTGCTGCGGGTGCAGGACCGGCCCGGCGAAGTCCCGCTCACCCGGGAACTCGGGCCGGAAGCCCTCGTCGTACCGGTAGTAGCCGGTACAGGCGTAGAGGAACGCGCAGGTCAGCGTCACGGTGCCGGCGGGGCTCCCGACCGTCACGGTCCAGCGGGACGCGGCGCTGGACCACTCGGCCGCGACCACGCGATGGCCGTACCGGATCTTGGTGTCCAGGCCGCGCTCGCGGGCGGTGTCCTCGATGTAGGCCCGGATCGAGGGGCCGTCGGCCAGCGTGCTCGTCCCGGTCCAGGGGCGAAAGGCGTAGCCGAGGGTGAGCATGTCCGAGTCGGACCGCACCCCCGGGAAGCGGAACAGGTCCCAGGTCCCGCCGAGGGAGTCCCGGGCCTCGAGGATCGCGTACGTCCGGTCCGGACAGCGGTCCTGCAGGTGGCAGGCGGCGCCGATGCCGGAGATGCCGGCGCCCACGATGAGTACGTCGACGTGCTCTGGGGTCACGTACCCGACGGTAGCCTCGGAACCGTGCCTGGCGACATCACCATCGTGGAAGTCAGTCCGCGCGACGGCCTGCAGAACGAGGCCGTCATCCTGTCCACCGACGCCAAGGTCTCGCTGATCACCCAGTTGGTGGCGGCGGGGGCCCGGCGGGTGGAGGCGGTCTCGTTCGCGCACCCGAAGCTGGTGCCGGCCATGGCCGACGCCGAGGCGGTGATGGAGCGGGTGCCGCGCCGGCCCGGCGTGTCGTACGCGGGGCTGGTGCTCAACCGGCGCGGGCTCGACCGGGCCCTGCGGACCGGGGTGGACGAGGTCAACGCGGTCGTCGGGGTCACCGACTCGTTCTCGCAACGCAACCAGAACATGACCACCGCCGAGGCCATGCGGGACGCGCTGGCGGTGATCGCGGACGCGCGGGCGGCCGGGCTGTTCACGACGCTGACGCTGTCGGTGGCATTCGGGTGCCCGTTCGAGGGCGAGGTCGCCGAGGACCGGGTCGTCGCGCTGGCGGCCGAGGCGGCCGAGGCCGGGGTCGACGAGCTGGCGCTGGGCGACACGATCGGGGTCGGGGTGCCGACACAGGTCCGGTCCCTGACCGCGCGGCTACGGGCCGAGGCCGCCTCGGTGCCGCTGCGCTACCACTTCCACAACACCCGCAACACCGGATTCGCCAACGCGGTCGCCGCCGTGCTGGACGGCGTCACCGTGCTCGACTCCAGCGCGGGCGGCGTGGGCGGCTGCCCCTTCGCCCCCAAGGCCACCGGCAACATCGCCACCGACGACCTGGTCTACCTCCTGTCCCGGATGGGCCACTCCACCGGCTTCGACCTCCCCGCTCTCCTCCCCACCGCCCAGTTCCTCTCCGACCACCTCGGCCACCAGGTCCCCGCCCTCCTCCCCCGAGCAGGCGTCTTCCCGGCCCCGCCTCCGGTGTGACCTGCGTGTCGTGGGGTGGACGGGGGGCGGGGAGCACGTCACGATGAACCGTTCCGGGTGACTGGCTCCGGGTGCAGGACGGATGAAGGAGGACCCGGGTGCGGATGCTGCTGATCGGAGCGCCCGGTGCTGGCAAGGGCACCCAGGCCGAGCTGATCGCCGAGCGGTTCGGGATCACCCACATCTCCTCCGGCGACCTGCTCCGCAAGCACGTCAACGAGGGCACCGCGATCGGCCGGGCCGCGAAGGAATACCTGTCCCGCGGCGACCTGGTGCCGGACGCGATCGTGATGGACATGCTGCGCAAGCCGGTGGTCGCCGCCAGCGAGTCCGGCGGCTACGTGCTGGACGGCTTCCCCCGGACCGTCGACCAGGCCAAGGCCGCGTACGAGACGGCGAGCTCGCTCGGGGTCGCGGTCGAGGTGGCGATCTACCTGGAGGTGGAGGCGGCCGAGCTGACCCGGCGGCTGCTGGCCCGGGGCCGGGGCCAGGACGACCGGCCCGAGGTCATCGAGCACCGGCTGTCGGTCTTCGAGGCCAAGACCCGGCCGATGCTGGACTACTACGCCCAGCGCGAGGAGCTGATCACCGTCAACGGCGCCCGGCCGGTGCCCGAGGTGGCCTGGTCGATCACCGTCCAGCTCCAGCAGCTGCGCCGCCGCACCCAGATCGGCTGACCCGGGGGCTCAGGTCGGCAGGTCCTCGGGGTCGGCCTTGGCCGCCTCGGTGTCGCCGGCCGCGCCGTCCGACTCGCGCTCGAAGACGTCCTCGACCGCCAGGTCCGACGACGTCTGGCCCGCGACCTCCCGGACCATCTCCTCGTCGCTGATGCCCTCGCCCGCGGGCTTCGTGTCACCCATGTGTCTGACCTCCTGTGTCGATGCCCCTTTGTCGTGTCCGACCGACCCCGGCGCAAACGCGCATGGAAACCCGAAACCACGGGGAGGCCTGTGACGTGACATTCGATCTCGACGCAGTCGGACCGCGGATCGAGCAGTTCAGCGGCCCCGGGTATCGGGGCTGCCGGCTGCACGGTGAGATCGACTTCACCTCGTCCGGTGCGGTCCAGTCCACCTTGCTGTCCATGATCTTGCCCGGCGGCGGCACCGTCGTGGCCGACCTCAGCCAGGTCACCTTCCTCGACTCCAGCGGGCTGGGAGTGCTCGTGCAGGCCCACCGCACCGCCCTGGAGCGGGCCAACCGGCTGGTCGTGGTCGCCTCCCCGCCGGTGCGCAAGCTGCTCCGGCTGACCGGGCTGGACACGGTGCTGGAGACCTATGACGAGCTGCCCGCGGCCGAAGCCGCCCTGTAGACGCGGAAAGGCACCACATGGAGTACGTACGGCTGGGCACGACCGGGCTGGAAGTCTCGAGGATCTGCCTGGGCTGCATGAGCTACGGCGAGCCGGGCCGGGGCGGCCACGAGTGGTCCCTGGACGAGGAGGCCAGCCGGCCGTTCTTCCGCCGGGCGATCGAGGCCGGGATCACCTTCTTCGACACCGCCAACGTCTACTCGGCCGGCAGCAGCGAGGAGATCACCGGCCGGGCCCTGGCCGAGTACGCCGACCGCGACCAGGTCGTCATCGCGACCAAGGTGCACGGCCGGATGCGGCCCGGCCCCAACGGCGCCGGCCTGTCCCGCAAGGCGATCCTGACCGAGATCGACCACAGCCTGCGCCGGCTCGGCACCGACTACGTCGACCTCTACCAGATCCACCGGTGGGACAACGCCACCCCCATCGAGGAGACGATGGAGGCGCTGCACGACGTGGTCCGGGCCGGCAAGGCACGGTATCTCGGCGCGTCCTCCATGTGGGCCTGGCAGTTCGCCAAGGCTCAGCACGTGGCCGAGCGCAACGGCTGGACGCGGTTCGTCAGCATGCAGGACCACTACAACCTGCTGCAGCGCGAGGAGGAGCGGGAGATGCTGCCGCTCTGCCTCGACCAGGGCGTCGGCGTGATCCCGTGGAGCCCGCTGGCCCGCGGCCGGCTGACCCGGGACTGGGACGCCACCACGGCCCGGTCCCAGCGCGACGAGTTCGGCCGCTCGCTCTACTCCGACGACGACCGCCGGATCGTCGACGCGGTGGCCAAGACGGCCGAGTCCCGCGGGATCTCCCGGGCCCAGGTCGCGCTGGCCTGGCTGCTGCGGCAGCCCGCGGTGACCGCGCCGATCGTCGGCGCGACGAAGCCGGAACACCTCGAGGACGCCATCGCCGCGGTCGACCTGACCCTGTCCGACGACGAGGCCGCCCAGCTGGAAGGCCCGTACACGACCCGGGAGCCGGCCGGCTTCTAGAGTCGAAGGGTGGCCGACACCCGGATCGTGCTCGTGCGGCACGGTCAGTCGCAGGCGCAGGATCGTCGCTTCGTCGGTGGTCACGACGGCTGCACGGGCCTGTCCGACCTGGGCCGGCGCCAGGTCGGCGCGCTGGCCTCGCGACTCGCGGAGTCCGGGGAACTGGCCGGCGCGACCGCGCTCTACGCCAGCGTGATGGCCCGCGCGGTCGAGACCGCGCAGATCCTGGCGCCCGCGCTCGGCGACCTGGAGGTCCGGCCCGAGTGCGCGTTCTGCGAGAGCCATCCGGGCCGCGAGGCCGACGGGCTGAGCTGGGACGAGTTCAACCAGCGCTGGCCGCTGGCGGTCGAGGAGTGGACGCCGCGGACCCGGCGCGATCCCGGCTCCGAGTCGTACGAGGAGATGCGGGACCGGGTCGTCGGCCGGCTCGGCGCCCTGGTCGAGCGGCACGAGGGCGAGACGGTGGTGGTCGCCTGCCACGGCGGCGTGGTGATGCACTCGATGTTCCACTGGCTGGAGCTCGACCCGGTACGCGCCCGGACCCGGGCCTGGCTCAACCCGGTCAACTCCTCGATCACGGAGTGGCGGCTGGCCGACCATCCGTACTGGGGGTCCGGGGTCGAGCTGGTGCGCTTCAACGACCATGCCCACCTGCGCGCCGACCTCCTGGCACACGCATGACGCACTTACTCGATCCGTGTCATGTCGCCCGAACGGATGGTTAGCCGGCCTCGAACGTCGCATCGCTGCGAAACCGCTCTAGGCTCCCAGGGTCGACGAAACCGGACCAGGGGACAGGCACGGTGCAGACGCTCATTTTCCGGGACCCGAGCCCTCGGGTGCACGCGCGGTGAGAGCCAGCACGGGGGTGGACGGCCGGCAGGCGGCCCTGGGCGGGCGGCTGCTCCGGCTGCGCACCGCCGCCGGGCTCGGGGCCGGTGAGGTGGCGGACGCCGCCGGCATCGACCGCGCCTTCTACCGCCAGGTAGAGACCGGCGCCTTCCCGACCGAGGGGCTCACCTACCTGGACGTCCTCGGCCTGGCCGACGCTCTCGGCGTCCCGCCCACGGCCGTCCTCGCCGACCCGGACTGACCCGCCCGACGCCGACCGGCCGCTCGGGCGGAGCCGAGGCCGACCGGGCCGCTGGACCGGGCTGACGCCGACCCGGCCGCTCGGGCGGGGCCGACGCCGACCGGGCCGCTGGACCGGGCCGACGCCGACCCGGCCGGTCAGGCCGGCGCCCTCCAGACCAGGCCGCAGACCAGCGGCCCCAGCCCGTCGTGGAACACCGCGCCCGGGAACACCTCCCCGTACGCCCGGTGGAACCGCTCGCGCGTCAGCGGCACGTCCGCCCGGGCCAGCTCGACCCAGCGCGGGTGCAGCAGCAGCCGCAGCACGTCCACGGCCGCGTCGACGTCGCCGGTGCTCTCATGCACCTGCCGGGCGCTGTCCCAGGCCCGGTCCTGGTGGAACCGCGCGGTCGGCCACCCGCCCGGGTCGACGATGTCGGCCAGGATCGCCGTGCCACCGGGCCCGACCAGCGACCGCACGTGCGGCAGCACCACCTCCGGCGGACCGACGTGGTGCAGCGCGTGCACCGACAGCACCACGTCGAACCGCCCGGAGGTCTCCAGCACGCCCTGCTGCCGGTAGCTGACGTTGGGCCGGTGCCGCGCGGACCGGGCCGTGTCCAGCATCCGCCCCGAGACGTCCACCGCCAGCACCCGGTCCAGCCGCTCGGCCAGCAGCACGCTGTGCCGGCCGGCGCCGCAGCCGAGATCGACCCCGGCGCCGGCCCGCGCGGGCCGCGCGGCCACGATCCAGTCCGAGAACTGCGAGCTGATCCGGTCCCAGACCGCGGTGAACCGGTCGAACAGGTCCGGGAACGCGTCGTACGCGGCGATCCCGGTCACGGGCTCAGCTTGCCATCCGGATGGACGGGTCGAGGTATTCGTTGGTGACGAGGGAGTCGGCGCTGAGGTCGGCCGGCACGGTGACCTTCTTCCCGGCGTAGATCGGCCGCAGGATGTCCACCATCCGGGAGACGCGGCTGCTGTCGAAGGAGCCGAAGCCGCCCGACTTCGGGTCCTGAACCAGCCCGTCGTCCTTCATCGTGGTCACCCCGTATTCGGCCTGGGCCATCGGGTAGGGGAAGCTGGCCTTGTAGTCGGTGTTCAGCGTGACGATCCGGGTCAGCACCGGTCCGGGCTTGGACATGAAGTCGATCATGCCGCGCTGCATCATCGGGACCAGCTTGCGCAGGCAGGGCGCCAGCTTGTCCTGCTGGTCGCGGCGGATCGTCCAGGCGTTGCGGTAGTCCGGGTAGCCGGTGTCGGAGACGTACGCGTAGTCGACGTCCCGGCCCAGGCTGCGGTAGATGAACGGCTCGTTGGTGGCGAAGCCGCCGACGACCGAATCGCGCTTGGTCATGAACAGCGACGGCGACCCGTCGTAGGAGTAGTCGACCTGGCTCGGCCGCAGGATGCCGGAGCCGAGCAGGTAGTCGGCGTTGGCGCTGTGGAAGGTGTAAACGGTCGCGTCGGTCTGCCCGATGTCCTGGATGGAGTTGAAGTCCGGGTGCAGTTTCCGGTCCCAGATGAACACCACCGGGTCGACGTAGAACGGGGCGATCACGGCCGTCGTCGGGATGCCCTGGGCCCAGCCCAGGACCTGCTCCTCGGTCGCCTGCTGGCCGAGGGTGATCGACGGGTCGGCCTTCATCAGGGCCGCCACCGGCTGCTGGCCCCGGGCCGGCCCGCCGGCCCGGATCTCCAGCTGCACGCCGGTGTCGACGCCCCCGCTCACCAGCGGGCCGCGGATCGTCTTCTTCCCGTTGTCGGCCGTGGCCTGGGCGCCGAGCAGCTGGTAGATCCCGCCGTGGGTGGACTCCGGCCACCACGATGTCTGCACGACCACCGGGTCGGGACAGATGCCGGTGAGGCTGCGCGCGTCCCCGCTGCCGGCGGCCGGGGCGGACGGCGCCGAGGAAGCGCTGTCCCCGCGGTCCCCGCTGCACGCGGTCAGCGCGAGCCCGGAGACCACGGCCGCGGCCAACAGCCGGGATGGTCGCAGTCCGTGACCGGACCTGGACGAGGCGAGAACGGAGCAGGATCGGATGAGCCGGATGCCGGAGAACATGAGCACTACTAGTACCACTGTGCGCGCGATGACGCGTCGTCCGTCTGGGTTGTCGCACAGTAGGGTGCCGCTGTCATGACACGGTCCAGGCAGCGCGGGGACGCGGACGCGCGACTGCGCGACTTCGGCCGCTGGCTCCGCCTGCTGCGGCAGTCCCGGCAGCTCAGCCAGGAGCAACTGGGCGACCGGGCCGGCATCGACCGGGCCGTGATCGGCCGGATCGAGCGTGGCGAGGTCAACGTCGGGATCGCCTACCTGTGGCAGCTCGCCGACGCCCTGGACGTCCGGGTCCAGGACCTGTTACCGGCCGAGGACCACCCACTGCTGCATCCCGAAGGACCCCAGCGCTAGCCGAGCTGCGGGATCTGCAGCGCCGCCCACGGGCTGATCAGCCACGGAGTGTGCTGGGCGGCGACGACCAGGTCGGCCCAGTCGACCCACTTCCACTCGGCCACCTCGGCCGGGTCCGGCACCGGGTCGCCGTCCACGACGACCCGGAAGACGGGGCAGAACTCGTTCTCCCGGGTCCCGTCGGCCATCGTGGCGGTGTACGCGAAGTCGGGCAGCGCCAGCTCGACCGCGGTCGGTGTCAGGCCCAGCTCCTGGCCGATCCGCCGGGTCATCGCCTCGGCCAGGTCCTCGCCCGGCGCCGGGTGGCCGCAGCAGGTGTTGGTCCACACCCCGGGCCAGGTCTTCTTGCCCAGCGCCCGCCGGGTGACCAGCAGCCGGGTGCCCGACGGATCGAACGCGTACGACGAGAAGGCCAGGTGCAGGGGAGTGTGCGCGGTGTGCACGTCCGCTTTCGGCGCGGTGCCGATGGGCCGGCGCTGGTCGTCCAGCAACACCACCAGCTCCTGGTCCGTGACGGTCGCCGTCATCGCGATCCCTTCCCCCGAGGTACTCCGGCCGCCACGGTACTTCGTCAGCCCCGGAGCAGATCGGACAGCTCCCGCCGGGACCGGATGTCCAGCTTCCGGTACGCGGCCGCCAGGTGGCTCTCGACCGTACGGACCGAGACGACCAGGCTGGCCGCGATCTCCTTGTCGGTCAGGCCCTGGGCCGCCATCCGGGCGATCTCCCGCTCCCGCCGGGTCAGGATGGTGGCCCCGGCGGCGGCCGGGGCGGCCAGCTCCCGGGCGTGCCCGAGCAGGCCGGCGGCGCGGTGCCGCTCGGCCGCGGCCCGCAGCTCCTCCGGCCGCCGGACGCTGCCGCCGCCAGCTCGGCGGCGCGGGCGGCGAGCGCGGGCATGGTGTCACCGTATCGGCCCGCATCACCCGGTTCCGGCCCCCCCGACCGCCTGGCGGCCCGGCCGGGTCCCCGGCCGACAGGGTGGCTCGGGTCACTTTGGCGTCATGCCGGTCCCGGGCCGCCCTCAGATCAGGAGTCCACCGGGAAACGGACCCGATGGGCACTGTGGGGGGCCGCGGCGCCGCGGATCCGCGGCCGGTCGACGGACCGGCCGCGGTCCACCCGATCCACTGCCGCATCCGTACGGGGGACCATGTCGTACCACGTGATGTTGACCGGGCTGGGGTTCGCCCTGCTGGCCGGCATCTCGCTGATCGGGCTGCGGATGCTGTCCTACTGGTGGAGCTTCGCCGTGCACTGGCGGCGCTACCGGCAGCGGGACCACGTGACCTCGGCGGAGCTGCGCCGGCTGCCGGTCCCGTTCGTCAAGATCCAGATCACCACGCGGGGCTCGGCCGGCAGCACCGAGGTGATCCTGCGGGGCATCCGCAACGTGCTGATGCTGGCCGCGGAGGACCCGCACCTCTACCGCCACATCCTGTCGGTCGAGGTGGTGACGGAGTCCGAGGTCCAGGCCCACCTGCTGGAGAGCACCTTCGCCGGGGCGCCGGTGACCGTCGACGCGCTCGTCCTGCCGGCGGCCTACCGGACCGAGCGGGGCACCCAGCTCAAGGCCCGCGGCCTGCACTACGCGGTCGAGTGCCGACGCCGGGGCTGGAACCGCAAGCCCGGCCGCACCTTCATCGTGCATTACGATGAGGAGAGCGTCATGGTGCCGGCGGAGCTGCGCAAGCTCATCGCCGTCCTCGCCCGTACGGACAAGAAGCTGCTCGAGGGACCGATCTACTACCCGCTGGAGTACACCGACGCGTCGCCGATCTGCCGGGCCATGGAGGCCAACCGGCCGGTCGGCTGCTTCGAGTGCCGGCACGTCATGGAGCGCGGCGTGCCGCTGCACCTGCACGGCTCCAACCTGGTCGTGGAGGAGGACTTCGAGAACGCGCTGGGCTGGGACATCGGCTCCCTGGACGGCGCCCCGCTGATCGCCGAGGACTACGTGTTCGGGATGAACGCGTTCCTGCTGGGCGGGCGGGAGCGGTTCGGCTGGCACGGCTGCGTGATGCTGGAGCAGCCGCCGTTCTCCCTCCGCAGCGCGTTCAAGCAGCGGCACCGGTGGATCTTCGGCGTGCTGCAGGGGATGGCGATGGCCCGCCGGACCCGGGAGTTCCGCCGGCTGCCGCCGCGGGTCCGGCGGACGCTGGTGTGGGGCACCCGGTTCCGGATCGCGACCTTCGCCCTCGGGGCGGTCGTCGGGGCCGCGGCCCTGCCGGTGCTGCCGCTGCTGCTCGGCCGCAGCCTGCTGGCCCTGGTGGCCGGGGACCCGCTGCCGCTGCCCGCGTTCGTGGTGCTGTGGCTGGCGGCGGTGGGCTTCCTCTGGCTGGGCTCCGTGCTGATCGGGGCCTGGTACAACGTCGCCGACGCCGGCCTGACCGCGACCGGCCGCTGCGCTGAGATCGCCCGGGCCGTCGCCCTCGCCCCGCTCGCCGGGGTGGCCGAGAGCTCGGCCGCCCTGCAGGCCGTCGTCCAGTGGACGTTCGGCGCCCGTGCCGTGAGCTGGCAACCCACCCCGAAGACCCGGGCCGCGGACGACGCGGTCGACTGGAGGAGGAGCGCATGACCACGACCGCCCAGCGCGACGGCCACCCGGCGTGGCACCCGGCGTGGCAGCCGCCCGCCGTCGCCGCGCCGCCGGCGATCCCGGCGCACGAGTGGGAGGCCTGGCGGCGCCGGTTGGAGCTGGACGACCAGGTCCGGGCGGCGGCCGCCACCGTGGTCGAGTCCCGGATGCCGGCCGCGGCCGCCGGCACCGGCCGGTCCGGCGCCGTCCGGGCCGGCGCCCTGGTGGCCGCGGCCGCCGCCGTCACCGCCGGCTACGTCGGGCTGCCGCTGGCGCTGGCGGCCCAGGCCGTGCTGGGCGCCCTGCCGCAGGCCCTGGTGCTGGCGGCCGCGCTGGTGGTGCTGAGCACGGTCGGGGTGCTGGCCGTGCTCCGGCGGACGTCCACGGTGCTGGCCCCGACGCGGTCCCGCCGGGCCGACACCGCCCGGCGGGCCGACA
>DATDKW010000296.1:0-5066 GCA_036519715.1 Mycobacteriales bacterium | reverse complement strand
CCGGGGCGGATCTCGCGGTGGGCTGCACGTACAAGTACCTCAACGGCGGACCGGGGTCGCCGGCGTACCTCTACGTGCGGTCGGACCTGCAGTCGTCGCTGCGGCAGCCGATCCAGGGCTGGTTCGGCGCTTCCGACCAGTTCGCGATGCACCAGGCGTACGAGCCCGGCCCGGGCATCGACCGGTTCCTCGTCGGCACGCCGCCGGTGCTGTCGCTGGTCGGGGTCGAGGAGGGGGTGCGGGTGCTGGCCGCAGCCGGGATCGAGCGGCTGCGGGCCAAGGGCCAGGCGATGACCTCCTACCTGGTCAAGCTGGCCGACGCCGGCGCGGACCTGGCCGTGGGCTGCACGTACAAGTACCTCAACGGCGGGCCCGGGGCGCCGGCCTACCTCTACGTGCGGTCGGAGCTGCAGGAGTCGCTGCGGCAGCCGATCCAGGGCTGGTTCGGGGCGGCCGACCAGTTCGCGATGGGAGCCTCGTACGTACCGGCGCCGGGGATCGACCGGTTCCTGGTCGGGACTCCCCCGGTGCTGTCGCTGGTAGCGGCCGAGGAGGGCGCCCGAGTGTCGGCCGAGGCCGGCATCGAACGGCTGCGGGACAAGGGCCGGGCCATGACGTCCTACCTGATCGCGCTGTCCTCGGCCTGGTTGGAGCCGCTGGGGTTCCGGCTCGCGACCCCGCCGGACCCTTTACTCCGCGGTTCGCACGTGTCGCTGGAGCACCCGGCCGCCTGGCAGGTCTGCCAGGCCCTGCTGGACCGCGGGGTGGTGCCGGACTACCGGACCCCGGACCGGCTGCGGCTCGGGCCGGCCCCGCTCACCACCCGCTTCACCGAGGTGCACGACGCGCTCGCGGTGATCCGCGACGTGGTCGCCTCCGAGGTGCACCTGACCTACCCGGCGGAGCCGGCCCGGGTGACCTAGGTCTTCCTGGGCTGGCGCCGCTCCAGCACGATGGCCAGGGTCGGGCACTGCTGGGCGGCGCGCTGGGCGTGGCCCTCCAGCTCGGCCGGGACCTCGGCCACCACCGGCATCGGGTAGCCCCAGTCGTCGGTCTCGAGCAGCTCCGGCAGCAGCTCGGCGCAGAGGCCGTGCCCGTCGCAGGTGATCGGGTTGACCCGCAGCCGCAGCCGGCCGGCCCGGTTGACCGGCGGCTTCGGCGGCTCCTTGGGGGCCTTGCGGGAGCGGGCCGCGCTCGGGATCGGCGTGGTCGGTCGGCGGACCGGCGGCGGCTGCGTCAGAGGCTGCGGGGACTGCTGCAGGGCTTGCGGGGGCCGGGTCAGGTAGTCGGCCATCGGGTCTGCCACCGGCGGTTCCGGCGCGCGGCGGCGGCCGACGTAGTCCTCCAGGACCGGCGGCGGCTGGATCGCCGACTCCGCGGACGGCGACCGATACCGGCTGGCCGGTGGCTCGTAGGCCGGCAGCGGCTGGTACGCCGACGGCGCCTCGTAAGCAGGCACCCGCCCATCGGGCCGCGGCGGCTCGTAGGCAGGCGGCGCCTCATACGCCTGCGGCGGCTCGTAGGCAGGAGCCTCGTAGGCCGAGGGCTGCTCGTAGGCGGGCGCCTCGTAGGCAGGCGCCTCGTAGGCGGGCGCCTCGTAGGCGGGCGCCTCGTATCTCGATGGGGTTCCGTAGGGGGAACGCCCGTAGGCCTGCGGCGGCTCGTACGCCGACGGCTCGGAAGCGGGCGGCGCCTGGTAGGCCGACGCCTCATAGCCGGGCGGCTGGTGAGCCGGAGGGGTCTCGTACACGTGCGATTGGTAGCCGCCCGGCGCGGGCGGCTCGTGGGCCGGACGCTCGTAGGACGGGGTAGCCGGCGCCTCGTAGGCCGGCGCGCCATACGCAGCCGCCGAGCGCGGCTCGTAGGCCGGCCGCTCGTAAGACGGCATCTCGTAAGACGGCATCTCGTAAGAGGGGCGCTCGTAAGACGCCGGCTCATACGCCGGGCGCTCGTAGGACGGTGGTTCGTAGGACGGCGCGGTCTGCGCCGGGGGAACCTCGTCCGGCACCTCGTACGCCGGCGTCGCGTACGACGGCGGCGCCTCCTGCTCGTACAGCCCGCGGTTGGACCCGGCCGCGTACGGCCCGGCCGCCGCTCCCAACCAGTCCGAGATGGACTGCTCCTCCTCGGCCCGGTGCCGGGACCGCCGCGACGGCGTCCGATCCGGGTCGGGCACGGAATGCCGGCTCATCGCCCGCCCGCCTTGCGCGGCCGCGCCTTCTCCCCCGGCAGCGGCAGGATCCCCCGCAGCGGCCGCCCGCACCACCCGGACAGGTGCCGCTCGACGTCCTCGGCGAACACCTCCAGCGCGCTCTCCACGACGCCCGCCGTGCCGTCCGGATGGGAGCAGGCGCCGCGCCCGGCGACCTGCCCGCACCACCGGTGCAGCCGCGCCAGCGTGGACCGGTCGCCCTTCCCGGTCGCCAGCGCGGTCAGGGCGCCGGCGATCGCCGGCAGCCCGTTGAGGCAGGCGCCGCACTGGCCGGCCGACTGGTCGGCCAGGTAGCGGGCCAGCCGCGCGGTCTCGTCCAGCCCGCAGGCCCGGTCCGGCAGCGCGATCACGATGCCGGCCCCGAGCGACCCGCCGGCCGCGGCCATCCCGGCATGCGACAGCGGGGTGGCCAGCGCGGTGGCCGCGGGCAGCCAGCGCCCGGCGCACCCCCCGACCAGCACCGCGCCGACCGGCTCGGTCAGCCAGCCGACCGCGGACAGCGCCGCCTCGACCGTCGCGCCGACCGGGACCTCGACCACGGCCGGCTGGGCCACCGCCCCGCGCACGGTCAGCACCAGCGACCCGGGCTCGGCCGGCTGCCCGACCAGCCGGAACCAGTCGGAGCCGTAGCGGGCCAGCAGGGCCAGGTTGGCCAGCGTCTCGACGTTCTGGACCAGGGTCGGGCGGCCCTTCACGCCGCGCTCGGCCGTGTGCGGCGGCCGGAACACCGGCAGCGCCGACCCGCCCGACAGCAGCTGCGCGGTCGCCGAGGACTCGCCGGTGACGTACCGGTCGGGGGCCGGGACGAGCTTCATCGGCACCTCGTCGAGCTTGGCCCGGCGGCGTTCGGCCAGCGCCCGCTCCATCACGTCGTACACGCCGGGCCGGCCGACCACCGAGACCATGATCTGCCGGGCCTCGACCGCGTCCGCGGCGACCTGGGCCCCGTCCAGGATCAGGTGCGGCAGCCGGCTGACCAGGAAGGCGTCCTTCTCCCCGAGCGGATCGCCGGCGGCGCCGTTGACCACGACGACGGCCTTGCCGCGGACGGCCCGGACCGCGGCCACCTTGGCCTCGACCGGGAAGCCGGCGCCGCCGCGGCCGCGCAGGCCGCTCTCGGCGATGACCCGGCCGGCACCCGCGGTGGCCAGCGGCCCGTAGGTGGCCCGGTGCTCGGCCAGCGACACCGGCCGGCCGTCGGGCCGCACGGACGCGAGCAGCCGCGGCACCCCGGCCGCCCCGGTCGCGACCGGGCGCTGCGGTTCGGGGATCGACCGGCGCTCCCACATGCCGGTCGGCCACTCACCGGTGATCTCGCCGGTGGCGACCCGGGACGGCCGCTGCCCGGGGATGTCCTCGCGGACCCACTCGCCCGTCGCGGAGGGGTCGGTCCAGCTCCGCCGGTGCGACGGCGGGGCGGTCACTTCTGCCCCGAGCTCTGGGTGGTGCCGGAGCGCTTCGACCAGCCCGGCGCGAACGGTCCCTGCTTGGCCCAGGTGAACACCAGCGCGACGGCGCACGCCGTGACCACCACGGCGCTGGTGCGCAACAGCGCCCGCCGGGGCCAGCCCTCGACGATGCGCCAGGCGAACGCCAGCAGCACCAGCACGACGCAGGCGACGGTGAACCAGATCGACCAGGCCTTCCGGGTGTCGGAGCCCGTGCCGAGCGAGTGCACGATGCCCAGCGGCCAGCACGCGTACGACGTCCAGTGCACCGCGCGCCAGGTCTCGTACCCGATCCGCTGCCGCAGCAGGCTGGTCAGGATCAGCGCGATGATCAGATCGGACGAGATCGTCCCGAGCCCCATCCACACCGGCCGGTACGAGCCGATGAACGGCACGATCGATTCCTGCAGGGTGATCGTGACGTAGTCGTCGAGGACGGAGGCGGCGACGTGCACCGCCAGGAGCACCAGCACGTACAGGGAGATGTTGCGGTGCAGGCCCTGCGTCACGAAGCGGGGCCAGCGGGTGCTGGACAGGCGGGTGCTGGCACCGATGCCGAGGGCCATGCTGATCGTGAGCAGGGCCAGGGTCACGACGCCGCTGGCCCGGGTCAGGTACCAGGTCAGCTGGCTGTCGCCGAGCAGGTCACTCACCCGGCGTCCCTCCCGCGCTCCTCGTGGTCCGGCGGCCATCCGGCGACGCGGTGCACCGCGCCGGCCGCGTCGACCAGACGAGACGGTAGCCCGAGGCACTCCAGCCAGTCCGGGGCACCCCGGCCGCGGACGATCGCCGCGGTGCTGGCGGTGTTGGCGTCGACGCAGCTCGCGGCCGTGACCGTGACCGTGCGCCAGACCGGCTCGGCCGGCCGCCCGGTCCGCGGGTCCAAGACGTGGTGATGATCACGTCCGGCCCGGCGCCAGCGGCGTACGGCGGTGCTGGAGGTGGCCAGGCCGCCGCCGTGCAGGCGGACCACCGGGCCGTCCCGGCCGGGCCTGCCGACGCGCTCGCGGGCGGTGTCGTCGGTGAGCCGGACCGGCCAGCCCGCCGGCGGCAGCGGTCCGGCCGCGGCGATGTCGCCACCCACGTTGACCAGTACGCCGGCGCCGGTGGCGGCACTGATGGCGGTGGCGGCGCGGTCGACCACGAACGCCTTGGCGGTGGCGCCGAGGTCGAGCGCGGTGCCGGGCGGGATCGTGACCGTGCCGGCGCCGCGGTCGAGCTCCACCTGCCGCCAGGCCCCGGCCGGCGGCGGCGCCGGGACGGTCTCGGGTCCGTCGGCCGGCAGCGCCTCGAAGTCGGCGTCGTAGCCGGCCGCGACCAGGGCCCGGCCCAGTGTCGGGTCGACGTCACCGTCGGTCTGGCCGGCCGCGGTCAGCGCGGTCCGCACCGCCTCCGCGAACAGCTCG
>DATDKW010000295.1:0-14307 GCA_036519715.1 Mycobacteriales bacterium | reverse complement strand
CTGGGAAGGCGGCTGGTCCTGGGAAGGCGGCTGGTCCTGGGAAGGCGGCTGGTCCTGGGAATGCGGCTGGTCCTGGGAATGCGGCTGGTCCGGGGAATGCGGCTGGTCCTGGGAATGCGGCTGGTCCTGGGAATGCGGCTGGTCCGGGGAATGCGGCTGGTCCGGGGAATGCGGCTGGTCCTGGGAATGCGGCCGGTCCTGGGAATGCGGCTGGTCCTGGGAAGGCGGCTGGTCCTGGGAAGGCGGCCGGTCCTGGGAAGGCGGCCGGTCCTGGGAAGGCGGCCGGCCCTGGGAAGGCGGCCGGTCCCGGGAAGGCGGCCGGCCCCGGGAAGGCGGCCGGCCCCGGGAAGGCGGCCGGCCCCGGGGAGACGGCCGGTCCCGACGACCTGCTGGTGAAGCAGCGAGGCTGGAGCGTCGACCGGTACGGACGCTGGATCGGACGCGCCTACACCGCGGCGCTCCTGCCCTGACGAGGCTCTGTCTCGCCGTCGGCTCGGGTCCGGGCCGTGGCGTCCCGCCAGTCGACGACGACCGTCGCCCGGAGCACGTCGGGGTCGCCGGCGCGACGGCCGGCCGGTACGGGGTGCAGGGTCACCCGTCGGGCCAGCGCGAGCAGCACGCCGCGCTGCCGGGAGACGGAGAGCTGGTCCCAGGCCGAGTCCACCGGGTCCGCGCCGGTGACCGAGGCCGGCACGTCCAGCCGCACGTGGTCGACCTTGTGCCGGTCGACCGCCGCCAGCTCCGCCTCCAGGCGGTCCGTCCGGGACGCGGCGACCGAGCGGTCCACGGTCCCGTCCGCCGCGGCCTCCCGCATCCGGGTGTGCCGGGTCCGCAGGCCGGCGGACTGCGCGTCGAGGGCGTACAGGTCGGGCCGGTCCTCGTTCGCCACCAGCTCGGACAGCTCCGCGTGGCCGAGCCGGTCGATGACGAGCAGCCGGAGCCAGGAGTCGACCGGAGCGGCGGTCCGGACGAGGTGACCGTCGCACCGGTAGGTCAGCTGGCCGGCCGGTTCCAGCCGGGACCGGACCGGCCGGTCGCAGCGGCCGCACCGGGCGGTCGCGGTCAGCAGCGCGCTGGCGACCTCCGTCGACGCCGGCCTTGCCGCGTCCCCCAGGATCTCCATGGCCGCCCGCCACTCGTCCGGGCTGATCACCGGCGTGCGAGCGAGCGGTCCGGCGTACCAGGGTCCGGTCAGCACCGATCGGACGGCGTCGGCGTCCCAGGCGCCGGCCGGCCCGGTCGGTCGCGGCGGCTCTCCCTCGACCGTCGGGAGGCCGGAGGCGTTCCAGGTCCGGGCGATGCTGGCCGGGGTCCCGCCGGCCAGCAGGATGTCGTACGCCAGCCGGACCGCCGCCGGCCACGTCGCCCACCTGGTGCTCGGGCGGGTCGGTCCGGTGTAGGTCACTGTTGCCCCTCTCGCCGTCGTTTCCGTCATGAATCGGCCGGTGCCCCTTCCAGTCACTGGGGGGATCGCGGGGCATGACGTCTGCCGGCAACGGGCAGGTAGGACCGGTGGACGGGGAGGCTGGATGAGCGAGGCCGGCGATCAGCCGATCCTCGACCTCGTGCCGATCGTCCGGCGGGTGGTGGCGGCGCGGATCCGCGACGCGCACCTGGTCGAGGACCTCGTCCAGGAGACGCTCGTCCGGATGATGGCGGCCCGGGTCCGGATCGGCGACGAGGCGCTCGTCCCGTACGCGATCGTGAGCGCGCGCAACCTCATCGCCTCCCACGTCGAGCGGCAAGCCCGGGAACGCCGCAAGGCCCACCTGGTCACCGAACCGGACTCCACTCCCGGGCCCGAGGACGAGGTGATCGGGGACGAGCGCCGGAAGCTGGTCGGCGAGGCGCTGCGCCGGCTGCCGACCGAGGAGCAGGAGCTGCTGGTCGCACACGAGGTGCAGGGTGAGGCCACCGCGGCGCTGGCGGCCGACCGCGGCTCCACCGCCGGGGCGATCGCGGCCCAGCTGAGCCGCAGCCGGGCCAAGCTCCGGGTCGAGGTGCTGCTGGCCGAGGCGGCCGCGGACCCGCCGACGGACCGCTGCCGGCCCGTTCTCATCGCCCTGTCCAGCGGTGACCGGCGGCGCCAGCAACGCCTGGACTGCGCCGGCCACCTGCTCGAGTGCGACTTCTGCGGGACCCTGAGCCCTGTGCTCCTCGACCGCCGATCCGACGGCGCCGCGAATTCTGAGCAGCGCGTACGGGTCACAAGGGATGCGGATGTCGTCGCGGCCCGGCAGAAGGGACGGGAGGTCGCGTCCGGCGTGGGCTTCTCCCGCACCGATGCGACGCTGATCGCAACCGTGATCTCGGAGCTGTCCCGCAACATCGTCCAGTACGCGGAGCAGGGGGAAATCCAGGTGTGCCCGGTGGAGGAGCCCGGCCGGCGGGGCGTGATGATCGTGGCGCGGGACCGGGGTCCGGGCATCCCGGATGTCGCCGCCGCCCTCAGGGACGGCTACAGCACCTACCGGGGCGGCCTCGGCCTCGGTCTGCCGGGTACGCGCCGGTTGATGGACGAGTTCGACATCGTCTCCGAGGCGGGCAAGGGGACGACCGTGACCACGACCAAGTGGCTGCGCGACCGACCGGCGACACGAGGAAGGGATCTGTGATGACGTCGACCAGACCGGAGAGCCAGACCGACGGGGGCGACGCCGACGGGGACGACGAGCTGCTGCTACCCGAGCTCGTCGCGCACCTGCGGGAGAACCGGACCGGGCTCCGCCGGGAGTGGGCCAACCGCATCACCGACGCCAACCTGCTGACGGCGATGACGCCGCATGAGGTCTTCTCCGAGGCGACCTCGGTCTACGACAACTACGTCGGCGTGCTGGAGACCGGCAGCGTCAAGGCGCTGCAGGACTACGCCCGGGAGCTGTCGGAGCGCATCATCCCGCGCGGCGTGGAGACGGAGGAGGTGGTCGGGATCGTGCTGCTGCTGCGCGACGTGCTGGCCCGCTCCCTGTTCGAGAAGTACCACCAAGACTTCGGCCTGCTCAATCGCGTGCTGGACGCGTACGAGCCGGCGGCGAACCGGATCGCGAACACGGTGGCGGTCAGCTTCGTCCAGGAGCGGGAACGCGTCATCCGGCAGCAGCAGGACGCCATCCAGGAGCTGTCCACACCGGTCCTGCAGGTCCGGGAGCGGCTGCTCATCCTGCCCATCATCGGCGTGCTGGACGGCCAGCGGGCCCAGCAGCTCACCGAGCAGCTGCTGGGCGGCATCCGCCGGCACCGGGCCAGGGTCGTCGTCATCGACGTGACCGGCGTGCCGGAGGTGGACGCGGCCGTCGCCAACCACCTGGTGCAGACCGTCGACGCGTCCCGGCTGATGGGGGCGGGCGTCATCATCACCGGGCTGTCGTCGGATATCGCCCAGACACTGGTCAAGATCGGCGTCGACCTGACCAAGATGAACACGGTCGGCGACCTGCAGGGCGGCATCGAGGAGGCCGAGCGGCTGCTCGGCTTCAAGGTCATCAGGTCGCCGGATGACGATCTCTGACCGGGACCCGCCGCAGGAGCCACTGCGGGTCTCCATCCTCAGCCAGTCGTCCTACCTCATCGCGTCCATCCACACGGCGCTGGACGACGGTCAGCTGATGCGGTTCCAGCGCGACCTCATCGACCGGATCGGCACGGACCGGGCCCGCGGCGTCATCATCGACGTGGCCGCGCTGGACGTGCTCGACTCGTTCGGCTCGCGGACACTGCGGGACATCGCCCACGCCGGGCGGCTGCGCGGCGCGGCGACGGTCATCGTCGGGATCGCGCCCGACCTGGCCCTGAGCATGGTCCGGCTGGGGCTGGACCTCGACCTGCCGACGGCGCTGGACCTCGAGGAGGGCCTGGCCTACCTGGCCGCCGCCACCGGCGCGCCGACCGCGGCCCCCCGCCGGTGACGCCCGACAAGCTGGCCCGGCTGCGGCTGGACTACCGGTCGGCGTTCGTCGGCTACGTGTCCCGGCGCGGCGAGACGCAGCTGAACACGGCGTACGAGATCGGCCGGACGGCGATCCGGTCCGGCGTCGGCCTGCTGGACCTGGTCCAGCTGCACAACGGCGTGACCCTCGACCTGATCCGTGCGGCCGGCGACGCGGACGAGCGGCTGACCCTGGTCGAGGCGGCCGCGTCCTTCCTGGTGGAGGTGCTGGCGTCGTCCGACATGGCCCAGCGCGCAGTGCTGGACCACACCCGGGCCCGGCCCGAGGGCGGGTGACCGGCCGCGGCGGACCTCCCGGCGGCCGCCACGGCCGGCGCTCAGTCCCCGACCGAGAGCCCGGGATCGGTGGGGAGGCCGGCGTCGGCGGACTGGGTGGAGTCGGCCGGGAGGGTGGCGTCGACCAGGCAGGTCGCGCCGGCCGGTCGGGTCTCCAGGTCGTCGCACCGCGCCCGCAGCCGCTCCAGGGACTCGGTGTCGCCGGACGGGAGCGTCGCCTCCAGGCGAGCGCCGCCCTTCGCCTCGTCCAGCACCGCGTCCACCAGCGTCGCGCCGACCCCGACGGCATGGTGGCCGGCCTCGACGTGCAGGTCCGCCCGGACGGTGGCGTCCCCGATCGGCTCCACGTCCGCGGTCCCGACGACCTGCCCGTCCTGGACGACCTCGATGTGCCGGCCGCGCTCGTGCGCTGTCATGCGGTCTCCCTCCGGCCGGCGAACCGGCCGCTCGGTGTCTCCATCAGCCGGCCGGCCGAACCCCGTCCGCTCGGACCGCCCGCCTCCACTTATTGACAGCGCCGGACCCGGCCGACATGACGCCCGCCGGGCAGATCGGGACGGCCTAGCTCAGGTGCCGGGCGAAGAACCGGGTCCCGGCGTCCCCCTCGAAGTGCGGGACGCCGGTGTGCCCGCCCACGTTGGCGTGCAGCGTCTTCTCCGGGGAGCCGAAGGCGTCGAACAGGTCCAGGGCCCGCTGCCGGTCGTTGCCCTCGTCGTCCCACTGCAGCAGGACCAGGAGCGGGATGGTGACCTGGCGGGCCTCCTCGACCAGGGCGCGGGGCACGAAGCTCCCGGCGAACAGCAGGGCGGCCGCGATGCGGGGCTCGACCAGCGCCAGCCGGATGCCGATGGCGGTCACCCCTCCCGAGTACCCGGCCGGGCCGCCGATCCCGGGCAGCGGGAGGAGGGCGTCCAGGGCGGCCCGCCATTCCGGGACCGCCTGGTCGACCAGCGGGAGGACGAGCCGGTCGATGATCTCGTCGTCGACCGGCTCGCCGGCGGCCAGCGCCCGCTGCAGGTCGGCGCGGGCCTCCTCGGCGGCGGCGGAACGGGGCCGGTCACCGCTCCCAGGAAGCTCGATGGTGGCGGCGGCGAAGCCCGCCGCCGCGGACTGCCGGGCCCGGGCCGCCAGGCGGGGGTACATCGCGGGCAGCCCGCCGGGGTGGCCCATGAGGATCAGCGGCGCCGGTGCGGAGGCGGATCCGGGCGTCCACAGGATGCCGGGGATCTCGCCCAGGGTGAAGCCGCGTTCGAGGACGCCGTCGTCGAGGCGCTGTTCGGAGACGAATTGCATGGTCGTGCCTTTCGGGAGCGCTGGGAACGGCGCTCCCGGACGACCTAGCGTCCGACCGTGACCCCGGAGGGGAGCACCCATGTCACTACGGTCACGGATACCACCTCCTCGTTCTCTGGCACGGCCCGCCGGACGCTAACAGCGGTCGCCGGCGTACGCGAACGGGTTCTTGCGGCGGGAGTCGCTCGGTGGGGCCGGGCCCGGCTTGGGTAGGACATCCGAATGGCGCTGACGGATCAGGTCGGGACGTTGCTCCCGGCTCTGGACGCGGCGTTCCCGACCGACCTCGTCGACGTGCTGACGTCCTTCCTGCGCGAGCACGCGTCGGCGGACGAGGTCGACCTGCTGCTGGCCGACTACGACCTGGAGATCCTGGTCCGGATCCGCCGCGACGAGCCAGCCGCGTCCACGCAGACGCTGGCGGTGAGCAGCAGCGAGGCCGGCCGGGCCTTCACCGCCCAGGCGACCGTGGTCCAGCCCATGGACGGGGCGGTCGTGGTGTACGTGCCGGTCAGCCTGCGGGCGGAACGGCTCGGCGTCCTGCGGATCCGGCTGCCCGAGCCGGTGCCGCCGGACACCGTGGCCGGGCTGTTGCAGGTCGCGACCGTCGTCGGCTACGTGATCTTCGCGGCCGGCCGGTTCACCGACATGATCGAACAGGCCCGCCGTCGCAAGCCGCTGGCGCTCGACGCCGAGATGCAGTGGACCCTGCTGCCGGTGCGGGCGTTCTCCGGCCCGCAGTTCGACATCGCCGGGCAGCTCATGCCGGCGTACGAGGTCGGCGGGGACAGCTTCGACTACAGCGTGGAGACGGACCACCTGCACCTGTCGGTGACCGACGCGATGGGGCACGGGCTGCAGGCCAGCCTGCTCGACAGCCTGGCCGTGGCCGCGCTCCGCAACGCCCGCCGGTCCGGCCACGACGTGGCCGCCCAGGCCCAGTTGGCGCACAAGGCCCTGCGGACCCAGTTCGGCGGGGCGCAGTTCGTCACCGGCCTCATCGCCCGGGCCGAGCTGACCACCGGCGCGGTCACCATCGTCAACGCCGGGCATCCGCGGCCGCACCTGCTGCGGGCCGGGCGGCTGACCGAGGTCGAGCTGCCGGTGCAGCTGCCGCTGGGGCTGGTCTCCGACGTCCGCTACACGCAGCACCAGTTCGCGCTGGAGCCGGGCGACCGGCTGTTCGCCATCAGCGACGGCGTCACCGACGCCGGGCCGGCCCGGGCCCAGCCCTTCGGCGAGGACCGGCTGCAAGGACTGCTGTACGCCACGGCCGGCGAGCCACCGCACGAAGCGGTCCGGCACGTGCTGCGGACCATCAGCGACTACCAGCAGGAGCATTTCCGCGACGACGCGACCGCCCTCTGCCTGGACTGGCGCGGCCCCGGCCACAAGTCTTCCGGCTGACGGTGGGCGCGTCACCGACCGGTGCGGGCCGGCGGGAATGGCCGCCGGTCGGGCGGGAAGGCCCCGACGAGCCCGCCCGGGAGTCGCGGTCCTATCGGCCCAGCCCGGTGGGGACGCCGACCGTGGCCAGGACCGCGGCGACGGCGGCGAGGGCGCCGAGGAGGCAGAACACCGCGGGGTAGCCACCCAGGGGGCCGGCCAGGGCGGCGCCGGCCCACGGGGCCAGGGCGGCGGCGAAGGTGCTCGGCGCCGCCAGCAGACCGTTGAGCCGCCCGTAGTGGGCGGCGCCCCAGCGGTCGGTGACCGCGGTCGCCTGCAGCAGGGTGACCACGCCGCGGGTGGCGCCGGCGAGCACGGAGGCGACGACCAGAGCCAGGAACGGTCCGGGCAGCAGGCCGAGCAGCACGATGGTCCCGGCCGCGGCGAGCAGCACGATCGCGGTGCGGGACCGGACGGTGGTGGCGATGGTGAGGCGGCCGTAGCCGAGCCGGCCCAGCACCTGGCCGACGCCGCCGAGGCCGAGCGCGAGCGCGGCGTCCGACGTGGACAGTCCGCGCTGCTGCAGCAGGGGGACGAGGTTGACCACGGCGGCGTAGACCGCCAGCGCGGCCAGGCTCATCGCGGCGGCCAGGGCGAGGAAGCCGGCGCTGCGGGCGACCGCGTCGGGGGCGTGGTCTCGATGCGTCTGCGTCTCAGCCGGCGGCCACGGCAACCTCAGACCGAGCCAGTGTCCTGGCAGCGTGATGACCGCGAGCAGCACCGCGAGGACGGCGTAGGTCTGGCGCCAGCTCAGGTGGCCGGCGAGCGCGGCGGTGATCGGCGCGTAGACGGTGCTGGCCAGGCCGGCGGCCAGGGTGAGGATCGTCAGGGCCGCGACCCGGCGGGGGCCGTACCAGCGGGTGAGGGCGGCGAACGCCGGCTGGTACAGCACCGCCGCCATCGCCAGCCCGGCGACGACCCAGGCGGCGAAGAACTGCGGCAGCGTCCGGGCCGCGGCCAGCCCGAGGGTGGCGGGGACGGCCAGCAGCGTGCCGCCGGTCATCACCGGCCGGGGACCGACGCGGTCGAGCAGCCGGCCGACCGGGACGCCGGCCGCGGCGGAGACGACGAGCCCGAGGGAGAACCCGGCCGTCACCGCCGGCGTCGACCAGCCCGTGTCGGCGCTGATGGCGGGGGCCAGCACCGGGAAGGCGTAGTAGAGCACGCCCCAGCTGGTCACCTCGGTCACGCACAGGGCCACCAGGGCGCGCCGGGGCCGCCGCCCCGGCGCCGCCCCGAGACCGTCCACTCAGGACTGTCCTGGCCGCCCGATGCTCAGCAGTTCCGGCGCGGCCGGGGCGCAGCAGCCACCCGCTCCAGCACCGTCGGTGTCGAACTCCCCGGACCCGCCGCAGACGCCCGACTCGGGCAGGCTCAGCTGCACCCGCTCGGCCGCGGCGGTGTCGCCGGCGATCGCGTCGGCGATGCTGCGGACCTGCTCGTACCCGGTCATGGCCAGGAAGGTCGGGGCCCGGCCGTAGGACTTCATCCCGGCCAGGTAGACGCCCGGCTCGGGGTGGGACAGCTCCCGCACGCCGTGCGGGTAGACCGTGCCGCAGGAGTGCACGTTCGGGTCGATCAGCGGCGCGAGAGCGACCGGCGCCTGCAGGGTCGGGTCCAGCTCCAGCCGCAGCTCCGACAGCCACGACAGGTCCGGGCGGAACCCGGTGACCGCGACCACCTCGTCGACCGGGGCCAGCTCGCGGCCGTCGTCGGCGACCAGCACCAGGCCGCCGCCGGCCCGGCGGACCTCGGCGGTCCGGAAGCCCCGGACGGCCTCGACGTGACCGGCCTCGACCGCGGCGGCGGCCCGGCGGCCCAGGGCCCCGCGCGCCGGCAGCTGGTCGGCGTCCCCGCCGCCGAAGACGGAGCCGACGGCACCGCGGCGCAGCAGCCAGACGATCCGGGTGCCGGGCTCCTGCTCGGCCAGGCCGGCGAACGCCACCAGCGCCGTCAGCGCGCTGTGCCCGGAGCCGGCGATCGCGACCCGGCGCCCCGCGTACCGGGCCCGGACGGCCGGGTCGGCCAGGTCCGGCACCCGGTAGGCGATCCGGTCGGCCGCGGCCGGCTCGCCCAGGGCCGGCAGGCCGTCCCCGCCGAGCGGGTTCGGCGTCGCCCAGGTGCCGGACGCGTCGATGAGCGCCCGGGCGGTGATCCGCTCCTCGCCGGCGGCCGTGCGCACGTGGACGGTCAGCGGCTCGGTGTCCCGGCCGGCGTCGACCACCCGGTCCCGCCCGCGCCGCGCCACGCCGACCACCGTCGCGCCGACGCGGACCCGGTCGCCCAGGACGGCGGCCAGCGGGGTTAGGTAGTCGTGCGCCCACTCGGCGCCGGTCGGGTAGGCCGCGCCGTCCGGCCGCCGCCAGCCGGTGCCGGCCAGCAGCTTCTCCGCCGCCGGGTCGATCAGCTCCGACCAGGGGGAGAACAGCCGCACGTGATGCCACTGCGCCACCGCCGCTCCGGCGCCGGGCCCGGCTTCGAGCACCAGCGGCTCCACCCCGCGCTCCAGCAGGTGCGCCGCGGCCGCCAGGCCGATCGGACCAGCGCCGACCACCACAACCGGGTACTCGTCCATCTCAGTCTCCTCGTATAGACGTCCTTCGATACGTACGAGCAACATATCGACCAACGTCGATTGACGCAAGCATCGATCCGGATCGATAATAGGGCCGTGACGACGACCCTCCCGGTGCTCGACGTGCTGCCGTCGCAGGAGGCCGCGACCTATGCCGACTGGTTCGCGTGCCTGGCCGAGCCGACCCGGGTCCGGATGCTGCACGCGGTCGCGACCACGCCGGGCGGGATCACCGTCGGGGCGCTGACCGACCTCCTCGGCATCAGCCAGTCCACCTGTTCGCACCACGTCCGCAAGCTGGCCGACGTCGGCTTCGTCCTCGTGCACAAGGAGGGCAAGAGCACGGTCGTCACGGTCAACCAGTCCTGCTGCACCGGCCTGCCGCACGCCGCCGACGTCGTCATGGGCACGCTGGCGACCCGGCCCTGCTGCCCGACCGACCTCCCGGCCGACGTCGCCCTGCGGGCGCTGCAACCGGCCGACTGGAGCGCGGTCCGGCGGATCTACGCCGAGGGCATCGCCACCGGCGACGCCACCTTCGAGACCGAGGTCCCGGACCGGCGCAGCCTGGACGCCAAGTGGCTGCCCGGGCACCGCTGGGTGGCCGAGATCGACGGGCAGGTCGCCGGCTGGACCGCGATCAGCCCGACCTCGAGCCGGGACTGCTACGCCGGCGTGGGGGAGACCTCCGTCTACGTCGGCGCGCACTTCCGCGGCCGCGGCGTGGGCAAGGCCCTGCTGCACCAGCAGGTCACCGCGGCCGACGACGCCGACCTGTGGACGCTGCAGACCTCGATCTTCCCGGAGAACCGCGCCAGCCTGGCCCTGCACCACTCCGCCGGCTACCGGACCCTCGGCGTCCGCGAGCGCATCGCCCAGCAGCACGGCGTCTGGCGCGACACCGTCTTCCTGGAGCGGCGCAGCGGGGTGTCCTAGCTCGGCCCGCGCTCGCCTCGCATCGCGGGTCAGGCCTTCGCGTCCGTACGGGCGATCCCGTCGAACGGCACCGGGCAGTGGCCGCTGACGGCGCAGGCCACGATGTCGTCGCAGCCGGCCTGGACGGCGGCCCGCAGTTGTCCGGCGATGACCTGGAGGTCGGCGATCTTCGCCTCGACCTCGCCCAGTTTCGTCGCGGCCCGGGCCGCCAGCCCGGCGTCGGGGCCGTGCCGGTGCCGTCCGGCCTCCAGCAGGTCGGCGACCTCGTCGAGGGTGAAGCCCAGTCGCTGCGCCGCCTTGATCACCCGCAGCACGGTGACCGCCTCGGCCGGGTAGACGCGGTGCCCGCCGAGCGTCCGGTGCGGCTCGGGCAGCAGCCCGCGCCGCTCGTAGTACCGCAGCGTCTGCGGGTTGACCCCGGCCGCGGCGGCGATCTGCCCGCTGCGCACTACGACCCCGCCCGGGCCGCCAGCGCGTCCAGCACGGCGGTCTGTCCGACGGGCACGGCGATGTCGAGCCGCAGCCCGTCCGGGTGGGACGTGAAGGTGAAGGTGAAGAACGAGCAGCACCGGCTCTCCCGGGCGGCCAGCTCCCGCACGACGGCCTCCCCCGCCGGGTCCAGCTCCCAGCGCAGGACGGTGGGGGAGACGCGCTGCTGCGTCCGTACGGTGGTGGCGAGCAGCCCGTCGAACTCGGCGATGCGGAGCGGCCGCTCCCGGGTCGGCAGGGTGCACTCCAGCGGTACCCACGTCGCTGTCATGCCACGACGGTAAGCCCGTACCCGGGTACCGGATGCAAGTCGTCCGGACACCGCCGCCGCCGGGCTCGGCGATCCATCGTGTTATCGGACGGGCTGGACCGGCTTATCAGGCGCTTTGTCGCGGACATCCTGTCCGCCATGCTTGTTGCCGGAATGCATTCAGGCGCCTCGGTGCCCGATCGCCGCGCGCTGCGCGCAAGCCCCGGACCTGGTCGCCAGGGCCATCCCGCCTCCGGTGTGGGCCCTGCTGCTGCTCTTCGTGATCCTTCCGGGGTCGCTGCCGGGCGCGGTGGCGTTGGGGATCTACAACTTCGGGATCCTGGGCCGGCTCTTCGCCGAGGTCGTGGAGAACGTCGATCCCCGGCCGGCGGCCGCGCTCCGGCTCGCCGGGGCCGGTGCGGTCGGCACGCTGGCCTACGCGACGGTGCCGATGGCAGCAGGGAAGTTCGCCGCGTACGCGCTCTACCGGTGGGAGATCGCCATCCGGGAGACCGTCGTCGTCGGCCTGGTGGGGGCCGGCGGGCTCGGACGGATGCTGGAGGAGCGCCGGGCGGGCTTCGACTACCCGGCGATGCTGACCATCCTGCTCACCCTGATCGTGCTGTCCGTGCTGGTCGACCTGCTCAGCTCGTCGGCCCGGCGGGCCCTGCGGTGACCGGCCGGCCGGGCAGATCCTGGGGTGTTCTTCCCGACGCGGCATAGGTAGCGTCGCTATCCATGAGCGAGCTGCGGGAGTCGGGGCCGGAACGCCGGGATGCCGTGGTGGTGGGGGGAGGTCCGGCCGGCCTCGCGTCGGCCGCCGAGCTCCGCCGGCTCGGCCTCTCGGTCGTCGTCATCGAGCGGGGAGGGGTCGGCGCGAGCTGGCGGAACCGCTACGACCGGCTCCGGCTGAACACCGTGCGACAGGCCAGCGGGCTGCCGGGCCGGCGGATACCCCGCGCGGCCGGGCGGTGGGTGCGCCGCGACGACTTCGTCCGCTACCTGGAGTCGTACGCGCGGGACCTCGAGGTCAGGACCGGGACCACCGCCGACCGCATCGACCGGGTCGGCGACCGGTGGCAGGTCGCCACCACGACCGGCACCTTCCTCGCGTCCGTGGTGGTCGTGGCGACCGGATGGGAGAACACCCCGGTCCTCCCGTCCTGGCCGGGGATCGACGGCTTCCCCGGACCCCTGATCCACTCGGCCGCCTATCGCCGGCCGGGCGTCTACCGGGCCCGGCGCATGCTCGTTGCCGGCGGCGGCGTCAGCGGCACCGAGATCGCGGTAGACCTGGCCCAGGGCGGCGCGGAGAAGGTCTGGCTGTCCATCCGCACCCCGCCGACGATCCTGCCGCGGGAGCGGCTCGGGGTGCCGATCACGGCCATGGGTGGCCTCCTGGACGTGCTGCCGACGACGCTGGCGGACCTGTCCGGACGGCTGACCCACGTCCTCGCCCTGGGCCGGGCGCGGAGGCTGCTGCCCCCGCCGGCCCACGGGGTCGCGAGCGACCTGCTGGCCCGCCACCGCACCCCGACCGTCGTCGACGGGCTGATCGAGTGCGTCCGCGCCGGCGACGTCGAGCTGGTCGCGGCGATCGACCACGTGGACGCGGACGCCGTCGTGCTCACCGACGGCCGGATCCTGCGACCCGACGTGATCGTCGCCGCGACCGGATACCGCCGGGGGCTGGAGCCGCTGGTGGGCCACCTCGGCGTGCTCGACCCGGACGGGGCGCCGGTCCTCGACGGTCCGACCCGGGCCCGGTCGGCGCCCGGGCTGCACTTCGTGGGCTACCGGCTGCTGTTCGCCGGCCCGCTGACCGCGATCCGGAGGGACAGCCGGCGAATGGCGGAGGAAGTCCGGACCGGTCCGGCGACGCAGGTCCGGATTCCGGACCGGTCCGGCGACAACGCCGGTGCGCAGTCCTCCTAGTGTCGTGTCGCAGTAGTCCTGTTGGTATAGATGGCGGGACAATGGCGCGTGGCCAATCGGGTTCGGACGCTGCTGCTGACTGATGATCAGCGGGCCGTGCTGCTGAGACAGAGCAGGTCGAAGGGGTCGCCGGCGCGGGTGGTGGAGCGGGCGCGGATCGTCCTGCTGGCAGCGGATGGGGTGCCCGGTGTGGAGATCGCCGAACGGGTTGGCTGTTCCGAGCCGACGGTCGTGCGGTGGCGGTCCCGGTTCGCCGAGCGTGGCGTGGCCGGGTTGGCTGATGAGCCCCGGTCGGGGAAGCCACCGACCATTCCGCGGTCGGTCCGGGACGAGATCCTGTCGATCACGCTGACCGAGCCGCCGGCCGAGTTGGGGATCACGCACTGGTCGAGCCGGTTGCTGGCCGCTCGGCTGCGCCGCGACGGTAAGCCGGTCTCACATGCCACGGTGGCGCGGGTCTGGAAGCACTTCGGGATCCAGCCTCATCGGTCCGGGACGTTCAAGTTCTCCACCGATCCGGAGTTGGACGCGAAGGTCCGCGACATCGTCGGGCTCTACCTCGACCCGCCGGCCAAGGCGATCGTGCTCTGCGTGGACGAGAAGTCCCAGATCCAGGCCCTGGACCGGACCGCGCCGATGCTCCCGCTACGGCCGGGGCTGCCCGAGTCCCGCACCCACGACTACGTCCGGCACGGCACGACCACCCTGTTCGCCGCTCTGGAGGTCGCCACCGGAAAGGTCGTCGACGCCTGCTTCGACCGGCACCGCCATCAGGAGTTCCTGCGCTTCCTCAAGCAGGTCGCGAAGGCCTACCCCCGGCGCGAGCTGCACGTGGTGGTCGACAACTACGCCGCCCACAAGCACCCGGCGGTCACCGCCTGGCTGGCCCGCCATCCGCGGATCACGCTGCATTTCACCCCGACCTCGGGATCCTGGCTCAACCTGGTCGAAGTCTTCTTCGGGATCCTCACCCGCCAAGCGATCCGCCGCGGCACCTTCACCTCGGTCGCCGACCTCGAAGCCGCCATCGGCGTCTACATCGACGCCTGGAACGACCGCTGCCAACCCTTCACCTGGACCAAAGACGCCGACACCATCCTCGCCAAGGCCACCCCACCGAAGAACCGCAACACACAGACCACGTCAGAGACACGCCACTAG
>DATDKW010000294.1:0-8651 GCA_036519715.1 Mycobacteriales bacterium | reverse complement strand
ACGCTGAGTAGGTTGCCCGCTCATGGAGCAGCGCCCGGTCGGCCGCAGTGGCCTGGTCGTGTCCCGGCTGGGTCTCGGCACCGCCACCTGGGGCCGCGACACCGACCCCGACGACGCGGCCGCGCAGCTGGTCGCCTTCCGCGAGGCCGGCGGCACCCTGCTCGACGTCGGCCCCTGGTACGTCTGCGAGCAGACCGAGCCGCTGGTCGGCCGGCTGCTGGCCGACGTGGTACCCCGGGATGAGCTGGTGCTGGCGGTGAAATGCGGCGGCCCGATCGGCCCGGGTGCGGCCGCCCGCGGGCTGTCCCGCGGCGGCCTGCTCACCGCCCTGGACAACTCGATGATGCGGCTGGGCGTGGACTCGGTCGACCTCTGGCAGCTGCACGGCTGGGACGAGCGGGTGCCGATGGAGGAGGTCCTGTCGGCCGTCGACGTCGCCGTCACCAGCGGCCGGGCCCGGTACGCCGGCCTGTCCAACCTGCCCGGCTGGCGCACCGCGGCCGCCGCGGCCTGGCAGCGGGCGTGGCCGGCCCGGGCCCCGCTGTCGGCCACCCAGGTGGAGTACTCGCTGCTGGAGCGGGGGGTGGAGCGCGAGGTGGTGCCGGCCTGCGACTGGGCCGGCCTGGGCCTGCTGGCGTACTCGCCGCTGGGGCGGGGCGTGCTGACCGGCAAGTACCGGCACGGGGTGCCGTCGGACTCCCGGGCCGCGTCCCCGCACCTGCGCGACTTCGTCGGCCACCACCTCACCGACGCCGCGGCCCGGATCGTGGAGGCGGTCGCGACCGCGGCCGAGGGCCTGGGCACCTCTCCCCTGGCCGTCTCGCTGGCCTGGGTCCGGGACCGGCCCGGGGTCAGCTCCTCCATCCTCGGCGCCCGGACGGTCGGGCAGCTGTCGGGCTCGCTCGCGGCCGACGCCACCGTGCTGCCGGCCGAGATCCGGCACGCCCTGGACGACGTGTCCGCCCCCGCCCTCGGCTACCCGGAGCAGTAGCCCTCCCCGCGGGTTGCGCTTCCTCGGCCGGGGGCCGGGTCTAGGGTCGGCGGGTGAGCGATCCGGTCTTCGAGGCGTTCTGCGCGGACGGGTTGTGGCCGGGGCTGGGGCGGACCCTGGCCGAGGCGCTGCCGGCGGCCGGGATCACCCGGCCCGAGGACGTCACGGCCGAGAAGCTGGCCGGCCTGCCCAAGGTCGGCACCATCCGGGCCGGCCGGCTGCTGTCCGGCTGGATCGGCGCCGCCCACGTGTACGAGGTCGCCCAGATCGTCGTCCCGGCCGGGCTGCGGGCCCGGATCGCGTCCCGGGCGGTGGACGCGTTCGGCGACGACGCCGCCCGGCGGCTGCGGGACGACCCGTGGCGGCTGCTGGAGCTGCCCGACGTCAAGGTGGTCGAGGCCGACCGGGTCGCGGTGGCCGCGCTGCCCGGGGTCCGCCGCGACGACCCCCGCCGCGGCCGGGCCCTGGTCGCGCACGCGCTGAACCGGGCCGCCCGCGACGGGCACACCGTGCAGCCGGTCGAGCTGGTGCTGGCCGCGCTGGAGGCCGAGAGCGTGCTCGACCCGCCGGCCGCGGTGGCGGCGGCGGTCGCGGCCGGGACCGTGCACCAGGCCGACGGGGTGCTGTCGCTGCAGCGGCTGGCCATGGCCGAGGAGGCGGTGGCCGAGGCGATCTCCCGGCTGACCGCGACGGCCGACCCGATCAGGGTCGCCGACGGCTCCGCCGCGCTGGACGAGCTGGACGCGACCCAGCGCGGCGCGGTCGAGGCGGTCCTACGGCACGGGGTGAGCGTGCTCACCGGCGGCCCCGGCACCGGCAAGAGCCGTACGGTCGCGGCCCTGGTCCGGCTGGCCGAGAAGCAGGGCGTCACCGTCGCGCTGGCCGCGCCGACCGGCCGGGCGGCCAAGCGGCTGGAGGAGCTGGGCGACGCCCCGGCCGCCACCCTGCACCGGCTGCTCGGGGCCCAGGGCCGGACCGGCACGTTCGCCCGCGGCGAGGAGTGGCCGCTGGACGCGTCGCTCGTCGTCGTGGACGAGACCAGCATGCTCGACGTCGAGCTGGCCGCCGCGCTGCTGGAGGCGTGCGCCGACGGCACCCACCTGCTGCTGGTCGGCGACCCGGCCCAGCTGCCCTCGATCGGGCCCGGCCGGGTGCTGGCCGACCTGGTCGAGTCGGCCACCGTCCCGGTGGTCGAGCTGACCACGCTCTACCGGCAGGCAGCCGGCGGCGCGATCGCCCGGCTGGCCACCGGCGTCCGCGGCGGCGAGCTGCCCCCGGTCGACGCGCCGGACAAGGAGGTCGTGGTCGTCCCCGCGGCCGGCGCGGCCGAGGCCGCGCACCGGGTCGTGCAGCTGGTGACCGACTCGATCCCGCGCGCGCTCGGCATCCCGGCCGACGACGTCCAGGTGGTGACGCCGGTGCACAAGGGCCCGGCCGGCACCCTGGAGCTGAACAAGGCGCTGAAGGCCAGGCTCAACCCGGGCCGGGGCACGGTGTCCGGCTTCGACCGCGGCGACCGGGTGGTGGCCACCGCCAACCACCTGGAGGCCGAGCCCACCGGCTTCGCCAACGGCGAGGTCGGGCTGGTGTCCGCGGCCAAGGACGGCACCGTGACCGTCGAGTTCGCGTCCGGCCCGGCCAACGTCAGCGGCCGGGCGCTGGCCGACCTCAAGCACGGCTGGGCCGTCACCGTGCACCGGGCCCAGGGATCGGAGTGGCCGGCCGTCGTCGCCGTGCTGCCCCCGGAGGCCGGCGGGATGCTGTCCCGGCCGCTGGTCTACACCGCGCTGACCCGGGCCCAGAAGCACCTGTCGGTGGTGCCGGCGGTCGGGCCGGCGCTGGCCCGGGCCGTCCGCGACGTCGGCGCCCGGCCCCGCCGGACCCGGCTGCGGGAGTTGCTGGCCGGCGAACTGGCGGAGGCCGGCGGCTGACTTCTCCCGGACTCGGGAGCAGAATCGCCGGCATGTCACCCACAACCGTGGATTACGAGTACGTGCCGGTGCGCATCCCTCCCGGCACGGACCGCGGCACCGCCGCGGTCCAGCTGTCCCTGCACGCCGAGTACGGCGGCTGGGAGCTCTCGACCGTCCGGCTGCACGCCGACGGCACTCGGCACGTATGGTTGCGCCGCCGCCGGTCCCGGGGCCAGCTGCCGCTCCCCCAGCCCGCGCTGTAACTCCCCGGGGCCGCCGCCCGACCGCGGGCCGCCGCCCGACCGCGGGCCGCCCGGACCCCGGGTTCTCGGCCCACGCGCTCGAGCCGCGGGCGCTCAGGCCGCCGCCCGACCGCGGGCCGCCGCCCGAGCGCGGGCCGCCCGGACCCCGGGTTCTCGGACCCCACGCGCTCAAGCCGCGGGCGCTCAGGCCCCGGGCAGCACCACCAGCTTGCCGACCGTGCCGCGGGAGGCCAGCCGGGTCAGCGCCGCCGGCGCCCCGGCCATCGGCACCCGCTCGGACACCAGCGGCCGGATCCGGCCCGCCGTGTACAGCTCGGTGAGGGCCGCGTGCGCCGCCGCGACCACCGGCGGGTCGACCGTCCGGTAGAGCCCCCAGTGCAGGCCGACCACGGAGTAGTTCTTCACCAGCGCGTGCCCGGCCGGCACGCTGGGGATGCGCCCCGAGGCGAACCCCACCACGACCAGCCGGCCCTCGAACGCGATGCACCGGCGCGAGGCGTCGAACACGTCCCCGCCCACCGGGTCCCAGACCACGTCGGCCCCGTGCCCGCCGGTGATCTCCTTGACCCGGGCCGCGATGTCCTCGTCCCGGTAGTCGATCGTCTCGTGCGCGCCCAGCTCCCGGCAGACCGCCGTCTTCTCCGGCCCGCCGGCGGTGGCGACGACCCGGGCCCCGGCCGCCAGCCCGACCTGTATCGCGGCCGAGCCCACGCCGCCGGCGCCCGCGTGCACCAGCAGCCACTCGCCGTCGCGCAGCGCCGCCCGCCGGTGCAGCCCGACCCAGGCGGTCTGGTACGTGATCATCAGCGCCGCGGCCTCGTCGGCCGGCATCCCGTCCGGCACGTCGAAGACGGCGTGGGCCGGCAGCACGGCCAGCTCGGCCAGGCCGCCGTGCGGCAGCGGGGGGCCGCCGATGACCCGGCGGCCGTCCACCGTCCCGCACACCTCCAGGCCGGGGGTGAAGGGCAGCGGCGGCTTCTCCTGGTAGAGCCCGGCGCACAGCAGCACGTCCGGGAAGTTCAGCGCGCAGGCCTCGACCCGGACCAGCAGCTCGCCCGGGCCGGCGATCGGGTCCGGCACGTCGACCAGCTCCAGGACGTCCTCCGGCGCTCCCAGCTCCCGCACCTGCCAGGCCTTCACCGCGCTGCCCCGCCGTCGGCCGCGCCGCCCGGAGCGCCGGCCGCGTCGCCGCCGGGGCGGCGGGGGCCGGGCACGCCGCGGAACCCGTACGGGCCGGGCTCCCGGCCGGGCTGCACGAACCAGGCCTCGCCGGGCTTCCCGCCGTCCAGCACGGCCAGGAACGCGTCGCCCACGTCGTCCGGCGTCAGCAGCGGCATCGACGCCGCCGCCAGCGGCTCCCGCAGCGCCCCCAGGATCGCGGTGTCGGCGAACCCCGGGCACAGCGCGGTCACCGTCACCCCCAGCTCGGCCAGCGGCGGCCCCACCGCCCGCACGTAGCCGACCACCGCGGTCTTGGTCAGCGTGTAGAGCGGGTCGGCCGGCATCGGCACCAGCCCGGCCAGCGATGCGGTCACCACGACCCGGCCGCCGGTGTGGCGCAGGTGCGGGACGGCCGCGTCCAGCCCGTACACGACCGCGTCCTGGTTGACCCCGACGATCCGCCGGTACGCGTCCAGGTCCAGGGCCTCCGTCGGCCCCAGCCCCGAGCTGATGCCGGCGTTGAGGGCGACCACGTCCAGCCGCCCGTACGCGTCGACCGCGGTGCGGACGGCGGCGACCGTGTCCTCGGGCCTGGACACGTCGGACCAGACCGGGGTGCCGCCGACCTCGGTGGCGACCTCGGCCGCGCCGTCGGCGTCCAGGTCGGCGACGACGATCGCGTAGCCCCGGGCCGACAGCCGGCGGCAGAACGCGCGGCCGAAGCCGCCGGCGCCGCCGGTCACCAGCGCGACCGGCACGGTGCCGGTCCCTGTGCCGGTCCCTGTGCCGGTCCCTGTGCCGGTCCCTGTGCCGGTCACTGTGCTGGTCATGATGCCGCCACGAAGCGGCCCAGGACGCGGACGCCGAACCGCAGCGCGTCGGCCGGGACCCGCTCGTCGATGCCGTGGAACAGCCGGGCGAAGTCCAGGTCGGCCGGCAGCCGCAGCGGGGAGAAGCCGAAGCAGCGCATCCCCAGCCGCTCGAACGACTTCGCGTCCGTGCCGCCCGACATCGTGTACGGGACCGGCAGGGCCAGGTCGTCCTCGGCCCGCAGCGCCGCCGCCATCGCCTCCACCAGCGGGCCGTCGAAGTCGGTCTCCACCGCCTGGTCGCGGTGGATCCACTCCTTCACCACCCCGGAGCCGAGCAGCGCGTCGATCTGCCGCTCGAACTCGTCCTCCTGGCCGGGCAGGAAGCGGCCGTCGATGGTCGCCGACGCCGTGCCCGGGATGACGTTGGACTTGTAGCCGGCGTCGAGCATCGTCGGGTTGGCCGTGTTGCTCAGCGTCGCGCCGATCATCACCGACAGGCCGCCGAGCCGGCGGATCAGCGCGGTGATCTCCTCCCGGTCGGCCGAGTCGAGGTCGACGTCCACGCCGAGCTGCTCGGACAGGGCCTCCAGGAACTGCCGGACGGTCTTGGTCATGACCACCGGGAACTCGTACCGGCCGATGCGGGAGACCGCCTCCGCCAGCCGGGTGACCGCGTTGTCGTCGTGGTGCATGGAGCCGTGCCCGGGCCGTCCCCGGGCGATCAGCTTCAGCCAGGCCATACCCTTCTCCGCGGTCTGGATCGGGTACATCCGCAGGTCGTCCCGGACGGTGACGCTGAACCCGCCGACCTCGCTGATCGCCTCGGTGCAGCCGTCGAACTCGCCCGGGTGCTCGTCGACCAGGAAGCGGGCGCCCTTGAGCCCGCCGGCCTCCTCGTCGGCCACGAACGCGACCACCACGTCCCGCGGCGGCCTGGTGCCGGTCCGGGCCCACTCGCGGACCAGCGCCAGCATCATCGCGTCCATGTCCTTCATGTCGATCGCGCCCCGGCCCCAGAGGTAGCCGTCCTTCTCCTCGCCGCCGAACGGGTGCACGGACCACTCGGAGGCGTCGGCCGGCACGACGTCGAGGTGGCCGTGCAGCAGCAGCCCCGGGCGGGACCGGTCCGCGCCCTCGATCCGGGCGACCACGCTGGCCCGGCCCGGCTCCGACTCGTACAGCCGGGACTCGACGCCGACCTCGTCGAGCTTGCCCGCCACCCACTCGGCGGCGGCCCGCTCGTCGCTGGTCGGGTTGGAGGTGTCGAAGCGGATCAGCTCCGAGCACAGCTCGACGACCTCGTCCTGCGCGCTGGGCGGCTGGCTGCTCATGGCTGGATTACTACCACCCAACCCCGTTGGGACACCCTGCCCAGTCCCGGTAAGGTGGTTCGGCACACCGGTCCGGGTGGCGGAATGGCAGACGCGCTAGCTTGAGGTGCTAGTGCCCTTTAACGGGCGTGGGGGTTCAAGTCCCCCCTCGGACACCACGAACGCACAGGTCAACGGCCTAGTCACGGTCGTCACCGCCCGCCGCTGCTAACGGCCTGCTAACGCCCGTTATGAGTCCGGCCACGAGTTACGCCGCGTCGCCGTGCAGCCCTGGCCAAGGTCCGCCGCCGCACCGGGGCCGAGTCGATCCTGTGGCGTCCGACCACGTCACGCCCGAACGGTCGTTCGGCTCCGTCGTCGCCGCGGGCCTGGACCGGTCCGGCGCCCTGGTGCTCGACCTCGTTGACCACCGGGAGCGCACGGGCTGGATGGTCGACCGGGCGGTGGAGCTGGCCCGGCACGGCCCGTGCGCCTTCGTCGTGGACCCCGGCGGACCGGCCGGGTCGCTGATCCCAGCGCTCGAGGCTCGCGGGCTCGAGGTCACCAAGCCGTCCGCGGGAGACGTCGCCCGCGCCGCTGGCGCGTTCGTGGACGCCGTGACCGAGCGGACCGTCCGCCACCGCGGACAGGTCCCGCTCACCGCGGCGGCCGCCGGCGCCCGGGCACGTCCCCTGGCCGACGCCTACGCCTTCGCCCGCAAGGGCACCACGGTTTGCATCGCCCCGCTCGTCGGGGCGTCCCTGGCGATGTGGGGCCACGCCGTCAAGGCAGGCCGGGTGCCGTCCCTCTACGTCGCGTCCTAGAGCAACGTCACGCGTCACGCAGGCACACCAGAGTCGTTGCGCCGTGCAACGTGCGCGTCCGCAGGACGCCCGCAACAATCCTCGACGCAGGTCCCGCTCGGCAGGGGGGCGGGCGGGACCGGTTTACCTCCGGGAGGCCTCGGGTACCGGGCGCGCAGACGGCCCGCTTCGGGTCCCCCGTGCCGGGGCGGGCCGCCACCACCGACACTTCACGCTTCAGGTCTGCTTGGGCGCGACCGATGGCGCCCCAGGGAAGGGGCGCCATCGGGGGTGGCGGGCTAGTAGGGGAACTTGCCGTAGTACTCGCCCACGCGGTCCCGGTACCCCCGCTCCCGGTAGGTGTTCTTGTCGAACTTCGGGGCGTTCTTGATCTCGTCCTTGCTGCGGGCGACGTAGACCTTCCGGTCGTTGCGGTCGAGCCGGTCGATGGTGCCGGCGGGCAGCATCACCTTGCTACCGAAGATCCAGGGCCCGGTGTCCACGACCACGTAGCTTGATCCCACCTCGCCCGTGGCCTCATCGATCTTGCCGATGTGCCCGTCGGTCGCCTCCACGTCGTATCCGGCCAGGTCTGCCCCGGTTCCGGTCACCCCGGCGTCGCTGCGGTAGGTCCAGGGATCCCACTGTTTGCCCGAGCTGGTCATGGTCCCTCCTCCTCCTCTGGGGGCGTTCTGCTCCCACCCGTAGAGACTCGATCCCGCTCGCGACATCACGCCGCCAGGAGCGGAGGCGGGTCGCCTCCACTGGGACGTACCGCGGCTTAGGCTCTGACCATGCCGTCCCGACCGCTGTCCGCCGATACCAAGGCCCTGGTCAAGCTGAAGACCCGGATCGACAACGAGGCGATCGACATCGCTGAAGAGCGCACCGACATACCGGCCGCCGTCGCCCGGCTGGCCCAGATGGTGCCGCCGCCCGCGTAGTCCTGTGCGACGAGGTGCTGGAACGGATCGGCCGCCGCCGGGCCACCGCCAAGACCTGGCCGCCGTACCACCTGGTCTGCCAGTTGGCGTTCCGCGTCAAGGCGGTTCACCTTGGAGAAGTGAAGATGCGGTGGGCCTAACGGCGTGGTGGTGGACGTGACCCGCTACCGCGACAAATGCAGGAGGAGCTGGGCAAGGTGGTCAACCTCGCCGAGCTGGTCGAGGACGACCCTGGGCACACGACGGCCCCGCCGGCCGAAGCCTGACGGGGCCGCCGCGTCTGAGGTCGGTCAGTCGCCGCCGATCCCGAGGGGGGTCGCGACCACGACCGCGGACTCGAGCAGCCCGGCGAGGCGGGACGCGCCAGTCGCGGACAGATCGACCAGGGCACCGACGCCGGTCCCGGCAGCGCGCAGCCGGATGGTTGGGCGGGACGCGGTGGGCGGCGGCTCCA
>DATDKW010000293.1:0-7195 GCA_036519715.1 Mycobacteriales bacterium | reverse complement strand
AGTCGCGGCGCTGGCCGCCGTCCTCGAACACCCGCGGCGCCTCCCCGCGGGCCAGCGCCGACCGGAACAGCGAGGCCACCCCGGCGTACGGGGTGTCGCGGGGCATCCGGGCGCCGTAGACGTTGTGATAGCGCAGGGCGGTGAACCAGCGGCCGTGCTCGGACCAGCCGCCGCCCGGCCGCAGACCGGCCGCGGCCGCGGTGCCGGCCAGCGCGGCCGGGTCCAGGTGGGCCCAGGGGAACCAGTCCGACGGCGGCCCGGCCGGCGGCTCCAGCCGGGTGCGCTGCCGCCGGAACCCGGCGCCGGGCGGGTCGGTCTCGCACAGCAGCTCCCCGGCCGGGTGCAGCAGCCGGGCGCACCGCCGCAGCAGCGCGACGGGGTCGCCGCCGATGCCGACGTTGCCGTCCGCGAGCAGCACGTGCCGCCAGCGCCCCTCGCCCGGCAGCGGCCCGAACAGGTCCCGGTGCAGGGCCAGCCCGCCCCGGCCGCGGGTCAACGTGACCGCGTGCCCGGCGACGTCCACACCGAGGGCCGGCACCCCGCGCTCGGTCAGCAACGCCGTCAGCCGGCCCGGGCCGCAGCCGAGGTCCAGGGTCGGCCCGGCGCACCGGGCCAGCAGGATGCCGTCGCCGGGACGTAGCCCACCGGTCCAGGACGCCAGCGGCAGGTCGCTGGACCGGCCGTCGTCGTACCGGACCCGCCAGCCGGTGCGGTCGCCGGACCGCAGCCCCGCCTCGTACACGTCCACCGGCGCCGGCGCAGCGACCGGACCGCGGGACGCCGGCGTCGCCTCGCGGGGACCGGCCGGGGCGGCGCCGCTCACGCGAGCACGCCCGCGGCGGCCAGGGCGTCGGCCTGCGCGGCGACCGCGGCGGCGAACCGGCCGGACGGCGCCCGGCCGGCCACGGCGACCGCGTCGGCCCAGTCGTCCACGTCCCGCAGCTCCGGCAGCAGCCCGACCCGCAGCCCGGCGCCGCGCAGCGCCGCCAGCGTGAGCCGGCCGGTGTCCGGGGTGGACATCGGCACGCCGGCCAGCAGCCGGGCCTGCCCGGGGTCGTGCAGCCCCAGCGCCCACCAGCCGCCGTCCTCGGCCGGCCCGAGCACCGCGTCCACCGGGTCGGCCGCGGCGTCCAGAGTAGACAGACAGGCGGCCAGCAGGTCCGGGCCGGCCTGCGGGGTGTCCATGCCCACCAGCAGGGTCGGTCCGGCGTCGGCGTCGGCGAAGGCGTGCCCGATCCGCTCGGCCAGACCCGTGCCCCGCTGCGGCAGCACGGCCAGGTCGGCCGGGACCTCGCACCAGCCGTCGAGGGCGAGGACCCGGCGGCGCACCCCTGGTGTGGCCCGGGCGGCCGCGATCGTGTCGGCCAGCGCGGCCGCGGCCAGTCCGGCCGCCTCGGCCGGGGTGCAGGGCGGGCACAGCCGGGTCTTGACCCGGCCCGGCACCGGCGCCTTGGCCAGCACCAGCAGCTGGCCGCTCACCGGGACAGCCGTCACCGGCGCAGCCGGCCGGGGGACAGCCGTCACCGGGACAGCACCGCGGCCATGTCCCGGGTGGCCCGGACGGTGCCGCGGACCGAGCCGGTGACCTTGGACCGGGTCCCGGCGGCGCGCGGGCCGTAGCTGACGTCGACCTCGGCGATCCGCCACCCGGCCGCCGCCGCCCGCAGCACCACCTCCAGCGGGTAGCCGAACCGGCGGTCGGTGACGCCCAGCTCCAGGAGCGCCCGGCGGGGGAACGCCCGCATCGGGCCGAGGTCGTGCAGGGCCGTGCCGGTACGCCGGCGCAGCCGCCGGGCCAGCACCGCGTTCCCGGCCCGGCCGTGCCAGGGCCAGGCCGCCGCGGACGTCGGCCGGCGGCGGCCGAGCACCAGGTCGGCCCGGCCGTCCAGGACCGGACCGGCCACGTCCGGCAGCTGGGCCGGGTCGAGCGACCCGTCGGCGTCCAGCACGCACACGACCTCGGAGGTGCACGCGAGCAGCCCGCCGTGCACGGCCGCTCCGAAGCCGCGCTGGGGCACCTCGACCACGACAGCGCCGAGGTCGCGGGCGATCCCCGCGGAGCCGTCGGCGGAGCCGTTGTCGGCCACCACCGCCCGGTAGCCGGCCGGCAACCGGCCCAGCACCCAGGGCAGGGCGGCGGCCTCGTCCAGGCAGGGGAGCACGACGTCGATCACGGAGCGCATTCGCGCACCGTAACGGCCGGTGCCCGGCGGTGCTCCTTACGACTCACGAACGGCTGCCCGCCCCGGCGCGGAGCCGGCCCGATGCCGCCTACTGTGCGACACATGGGCGAAGCGCGCGTCCTGCTGGTGGACGACGACGCGACGGTGAGCGACGTCGTCCGTCGCTACCTGGAGCGGGAGGGTCTGGCGGTGCGGGTGGTGGCCGACGGGCAGGCCGCGCTGGCGGACGCGCTCGCCGACCCGCCCGACATCGTGGTGCTGGACTTGATGCTGCCGGGACTGTCCGGCCTGGAGGTCTGCCGCCGGCTGCGGGCGACCAGCGCGGTCCCGATCGTGATGCTGACCGCGCTGGGCGAGGAGGCCGACCGGGTGCTCGGCCTGGAGCTCGGTGCGGATGACTACGTGACCAAGCCGTTCTCGCCGCGGGAGCTGACCCTGCGGGTGCTGTCGGTGCTGCGCCGGGCCCGGGAGCCGGTGTCGCGCCCGGACCGGCCGGTGCTGCTGGCCGACGGCGGGCTGGCCGTCGACGTCGCCGCCCGGGTGGCCACCCTGGACGGCGCCGAGCTGGCGCTGACCGTACGCGAGTTCGACCTGCTGGCGTTCCTGCTCACCCACCCGCGCCAGGCGTTCACCCGCGGGGAGCTGCTGGAGCAGGTCTGGGGCTGGACGTTCGGCGACCAGTCCACGGTGACCGTCCACGTGCGACGGTTGCGGGAGAAGCTGACCGCCGGCGGCACCGACGCCCGGGTGGCGACGGTCTGGGGCGTCGGCTACCGGTACGACCCGGTGCGGCCGTGATCCCGGCGCCGCTGCAGGTGGTGCTGATCGCCCTCGGCTGCGCCGTGCCGGTCGCGGTGGCGGGTTGGGTCGCGCTGCGGCTGCTGGGCCGCCGCTCGATCGTGGCCAGCGTCTCGGCCGTGGTGCTCAGCGGCGTGCTCGGGGTGGTGGCCGGGATCATCGGCACGTCGTACGCGATGTTCCTGTCCGCGCACGACCTCGGCGTGGTGCTGACCGTGCTGGCCTCGGCCGGCACGGTGGCGCTGGTCTCGGCGCTGGCGCTGGGGCGGCGGCTGGCCCGGCAGAGCGTGTTCCAGCAGGAGGCGGCGGCCCGCGAGCGCGCTCTGGAGGCGAGCCGCCGGGAGTTGGTGGCCTGGGTCTCGCACGACCTGCGCACCCCGCTGGCCGGGCTGCGGGCCATGTCCGAGGCGCTGGAGGACGGCGTGGTCAGCGAGCCGGCCCAGGTCGCCCGCTACCACGCCGCGATGACCCGGGAGGCCGACCGGCTGGCCGCGATGGTGGACGACCTGTTCGAGCTGTCCCGGATCCACGCCGGCGCCCTGCGGCTGCAGCTGGACGCGCTGTCGCTGGCCGACGTCGTGTCCGACGCGGTCGCGGCCGTGCATCCGGCGGCCGCGGCCAAGCGGGTCCGGATCCTGGCCGACCGGGCCGCCGCGTGGCCGATGGTCAACGGCAGCGACCCCGAGCTCGGCCGGGTGGTCCGCAACCTGCTGACCAACGCGGTCCGGCATACGCCGCCGGACGGCACCGTCCGGCTGGCCGCCGGTGCCGACGGCGACAGCGCGTGGCTGGCCGTGCAGGACGCCTGCGGCGGCATCCCGCCGGCCGACCTGTCCCGGGTCTTCGAGGTCGCCTTCCGCGGGGAGCCGGCCCGGCCGGCCGGCGCCGGTGCGGCCGGCGGGACCGGAACGGCCGGGCCCGGGCCGGCCGCGGCCGGGCTCGCCAGCGGGGCCGGGCTGGGGCTGGCGATCGCCCGCGGGCTGGTCGAGGCCCACCAGGGCCGGATCGCCGTGGAGAACGCCGGTCCCGGCTGCCGCTTCGTGATCCGGCTGCCGGCGGTCAGCCGGCCCGCCTGATCCGCCGGACCCTGACCACGGCGACCACCAGCGTGGCCAGCGCGACCGCGACCAGCACGAGGGCGTAGTTGCGGGGGTAGTCCAGCGGGGTCAGCGACGGGTTGCCGGCATCGCCCCGGCCGGACAGGACCGGCAGCGCGACGACCGTGACCACCGCGGCGACCAGCAGGCCGCCGCGGACCACCGGCCGGACCGGCGCCGGCAGCACCCGGCCCAGCACCCAGCCCGACGCCGCCGCCACCGGCACCACCAGCAGGTCGTGCACGAGGACACCGGCCACCAGCCACACCGCCGGCACCGGCCAGTGGGTGGCCACGCCGCCGAGGACGAGGCCGCGCAGTCCGAACAGGACGGCGGCGACACCGAGCGCGCCCAGGCCGTAGCGCCAGGTCCTCACAGCACCTCCACCCGGCCGATCCACTTGGTCTGCAGCACGCCGGGCCGGTTCGGCGCGATCAGCCGGACCGGGCTGCCGTGATCCGGCGCCAGCGCCGCGCCGTTCAGCTCCAGGGCCAGCAGGGTCAGCTCGTCGCTCGCATGTGGACCGTCCACCACGGACTGCCGGTAGAGACCGGCCTGCTCCAGCGAGGTCACCCGGGCGGAGGCGCCGGCCGGGGCGCCGGCCCGGTCCAGCAGGTCACGCAGCCGTACGCCGCGCCAGTGCGCGTTGGCGCTCCAGCCCTCCACGCAGCTGATCGGCAGCTGCGCCTCGTGCTGGGGCAGGGCCCGCAGCTCGGCCAGGGTCAGGCTGAACGGCCGGGGCCCGTCGACGACGAGCCGGTAGTCCGGCCCGGCCGGCCGGATGCCGGCGCCGGCCGCGGTCCGGTTCACCGGCAGGCCCTGCGGGCCGACGTCCGGCTTGCGCGGCGCCAGCAGCGCGAGCGGGGCCAGCGGCCGCAGCGTCTGCCCGACCGTGAGCACAGTGACGGTGGCGACGGCGGCGCCGACGGCCAGCAGAAAGCCCCGCCGTCCGTCCGAGGTGGACTCGGGGTCGGAGACCGGCCGGCGCAGCGCCTCGGCGATCACCGGCGCCTTGACCGCCACGTGCAGGGCGATCGAGCCGACCGCCACGTACGCCACGTAGTAGTGCACCCGGGGGAAGAAGAACGACCACGGATACCACTGCACGACGTTGAGCAGGCCGCTGACCACCTCGAAGATCGCCGCCGCGACCAGGGCCAGGATGGACAGCCGCTCCAGCCCGTGCAGCACCGACCGGACCGGCGGCCACGACCACAGCCGGGGCGAGACCGCCCACAGCTTGGCCAGCAGCAGCGGCACGCAGGCGATCCCGGTGGCGACGTGGACGCCCTGGCTGACCCGGTAGCCCCAGATCGGCCGGCTCGGCACGGAACCCAGCCAGGACGGCGGGTTCTGCAGGTAATGGCTGATCAGGCCGGTGACGAAGCAGGTCGCGAACGCGATGCCGAGCCAGCGGCCGATGCGGGCGGTGACGACCGGATCGTGCAGCGGCGAGGAGAACGCGCCCTCCCGGAGCGGGCCCCGGCGCAGCGCCTCCGGTGGCGGCGGCAGCGGTCGGGTCAGCGGGAAGCGCATGCAGATCACCCTAGGCAGCCGGACGGCGCCGGGGCCCGGACGTCACCATTACCGAGTGCGAACGGTCGCGCGCCGGAACACCCGGCCGCCGGTCCCGTGGGAGAGGCTGCGGTCCGTGACGGAGACGCGAGAGGCGCCGGCCGACGGCCGGCTGGGCGGCCGGTTGTGGACGGCGGCGGGGAGCCTGCTCGTGCTGGCCGGGATCCTGGCCGCCGCGTTCGCCGCCGGCATCCCCAACGACGCCCGCTGGCGGCTGCTCGGCCTGCTCGCCGCGGCCTGGCTGGTCTTCGCGGCCGCGGTGGGGCTGGTGCTGCGGACACCGGCCCGGCTCGCGCTGCCGCTGATCCTGGCCGGCGCCGTGCTGCTGCAGCTGGTGGCGATCGGCTGGCCGCCGCGGAGCACCGACGACCTCTACCGGTACGCCTGGGACGGCCGGGTGCAGGCCGGCGGCACCGACCCCTACCGCTACGTGCCGACCGACCCGGCCCTGGCCGACCGGCGCGACGACTGGCTGTTCCCGCCGGACTGCCAGGACCGTACGCCGGTCTGCACGATCATGAACCACCCCACGTCGCCGACGATCTACCCGCCGGTGGCGGAGGCGTTCTTCGTCGCCGTGCACGCGGTGTCCCCACCCGGCTCCCGGTGGAAGCCGTGGCAGCTGGCCGGGGCCCTGCTCGCGCTGCTGACCACCGCGGCGATCCTGACCGCGCTGCGGCGGGCCGGCCGGGACCCGCGCTGGGCGGTGCTGTGGGCGTGGTGCCCGCTGGTGGTGGTCGAGGCCGGCAACGCGGCCCACGTCGACGTGCTGGCCGCGCTGCTGGTGGTGCTGGGCCTCCGCTACGCCGCCGGCCGGCGGGCCGTCCTCGGCGGCGGGCTGCTCGGCGCGGCCGTCGCGGTCAAGCTCTACCCGGCGCTGGTGCTGCCGGCGGTGCTGCGCCGCCGCGGCACCACGGTCTGCGCTGCCGCCGCCGTCGCCTTCGCCGTCTCCTACGTCCCGCACGTGCTCGCCGTCGGCACCAAGGTGCTCGGCTACCTGCCCGGCTATCTGCACGAGGAGGGGTACGACGGCAGCGGCCGGTTCGCCGTGCTGCGGCTGCTGCTGCCGGGCCCGGTGCCGGTCGAGGTCGCCGCCGTGCTGGCCGCGCTGATCCTGGCCGCGGTCGCCGCCGCCGTCGCCCTGCGCACCGACCCGGACCGGCCCTGGGACGGCGCGGTCGTGCTCACCGGGGTGGCGGTGCTGCTCGCCGGCGCCAACTACCCCTGGTACGCGCTGCTGCTCGTCGCCCTGATCGCCCTGTCCGGCCGCTGGGAGTGGCTGCCGGCCGCCGCCGCGGCGTACCTGCCGTACTTCGTCGGCGCGCTGGACCTGCAGCAGGACCCGATGAAGAAGCTCTCGTACGGCACCGCCACCGCCCTGGTCCTGATCCTGCTGGCCGTCCGGGTCCGGCGGGCCCGGGCGACCGCGTCCGACCGCGATTCGTAATCCGGGCTTACGAGCCGAGGACGGGACGGCCGCGGGCGTAGGAACCGGCCCCCGGCCGGCGTTCACTCCGCCCGGCCGGGACGTCCCCGACCGGG
>DATDKW010000292.1:0-9260 GCA_036519715.1 Mycobacteriales bacterium | reverse complement strand
GCGGTCGCACCAGCGGGAGCAGGGCCTGCGCCCAGACGAGCAGATCGACGGCGAGCATGACCGCGGTGAGCCAGGCCACGTTGATGGCGAACGTTCTGGAGGGGAGCGGCCCAGGCCGGTGTCCTTGCCGCAGCGGATGCGGTCCTCGACCCGGGCGTGGGCGCGGTGGCGGGCCTCGAGGAATGCCAGTGCCCGATTCCGGTGACGGTGGCGATGCACTGGTAGCGCCAGCCGTCGCGTTCTTCGAAGGCGTCGAGTTCGGGCGCCGGGGTGCGGCCGTTCGCGGCGAACCAGGATCCTCGTGCCGGGCGGGTAGTGGTGCAGTGCAGCGTCCCGGCGGGCGGCATGCCGGTCAGCTCGGCAACCGCGGCGCCGTCACGAACGCGGCCGTCGGCGTCGGCCGCGTCGGTCCACGCCCGGCTGGTGTCCCAGCCGTGGCGACGCGCAGCTGCCACCGGACATTGGGGTAGGCATGCAACCGCCGTCCCAGGTTGGCGTCGAGGAGGGTCTCGTGAAGGTCGTCATCGGCCTGCTGGCGTTCGTCGGCGTGTTCGCCGTCCCGTACGGGATCATCATCGCGATGGCTGTAGTCGCACGCCGGCGCGGCTATGACGACATGGTGGCGCCGGAGTTGGTCAGGCCTCCGCGCTCGGACTGGCCGCTGCCTTGCCGGCTTGGTCTCTTCCACCGGTGGCGTGGATATCGCGCCGACAACGGAAGAATGTATCAGCGATGTTGTGGTTGTGGAAGGACTCGAGACATTCCGATGTCCAATCCCTGGTGAACCGCAAGCTCCTGCCGGCGGCTTCCTCGGCCGATTCACGTAGGGCTCACACTGGTCCAGTTCTATTCCGGTCATTCACGAGTGACCCTGCGTGGGTTGTTGATCTTATGTGGAGGGTGGCGGGGAGGTGGCCGTGGTTGACCGCCCGGCCTGCTCCGGGAGGCGGGTCGGTGGGTGGTAGTCAGCGGACGGGTTGGGGCAGCGCGGCGCAGCGTGTGAAAGCGGCGGTGAGCTGCTTCGGTATTTGTGTCAGGACCCACAGTCACCAATTCTTCCGCCCACTGCCCGTTGCACCACGCGCGCGAGTGCCCTCGTCGGGGCAACGATTTGCCAGTGGGCGCCCAGGACAGCACAACTGCCAACCTCTTGGCCAAGAAGTGCGGTCGTGCCACTGAAAGTGGAAATAGTGAGAAGATCTGACGTCGAGGTACGGCATGTCATGTCGGTTGATGACGGGCTTGTGTTCGGCGGCTGCGCCGTCACCAGCTCGGAGCAGATGCCTTTATCCACCAGGGCCTGGCCGAGGGCATCTGAGGATCCGTACGTCGGTCCAGTGCCTCCGGTGGACGTGCCACAGCCGCCGACGGCGATGGCAACCAAGCAGGCCGCGACTACACCGCCGGGACGTCCCGGCCATCGCTCGGTGTATGAGGACACTGTGGCTCCTGACTGTCGCTGCCGACGGTCATGATCTGTCAAGAAGAGTCGCTGCGGGCGGCGTGGCAGCGGGTGCGGTCACCTTCGGGGAGGGCGCTGGGGAGGGCGAAGTGGGGGAGGAGGGTGCTCTCGAAGCGGGTCAGCGCCTGGATGTGGGTGCCGCTGAGGGTCAGGACGTAGAGGCCGACGCCTGGGCTGCCGGTGGGGGTGTGGAGGTAGGCGCCGAAGGCGGGCTGGCCGTTGGCGCGGGTGGGGATCAGGGTGAAGCGGCGGCCGGCGTCGAAGAGGGTGGCGCAGAAGGTGAGGACCAGGTCGCGGCCTTCGTACTCGTGGGGCATGGGTGGCATGGACATGAAGACGTCGTCGGTGAGCAGCGCGACCAGGGCGGTCAGGTCGGCCGCCTCCCAGGCGCGGGCGAAGCCGGCCGCGACGGCCCGCTCGGTGGGTGAGCCGGGCGGTGGGGGCGGCTCGCGGGTGGGGCGTTGCCGGTCGAGGGTGCCGCGGGCCCGCTTGAGGGTGCTCTTCACCGCGTCGGTGCTGGTGTCGAGCATGGTCGCGACCTCGGCCGCCGGAAAGTCCAGCACGTCCCGGAGGATCAGCACGGCCACCTGGCGCGGCGGCAGGGTCTGCAGCGCGGCCACGAAGGCCAGGGAGACGGACTCGGCCCGGTCGTAGCGGTCCTCCGGGCCGAGCCGGGCGTCCGGGAACGGCTCCAGCCAGGTCACCTCGCCCAGCCGGGTCCGCTCGGGCGGGACCGTATCCGGCACGTCCCAGGCCGTGGCCGGGCGCCGGGCGGCCGACCGCAGCGTGTTGAGGCACCGGTTGGTGGCGATCCTGTAGAGCCACGTCCGCAGCGAGGCCCGGCCCTCGAACCGGCCGAACCCGTGCCAGGCCGCCAGCAGCGTGTCCTGCAGGGCGTCCTCGGCGTCCTGGAACGCCCCGAGCATCCGGTAGCAGTGCACCAGCAGCTCCCGCCGGTGCGGCTCCACCAGCTCCCGGAACGCGTCGCCGTCCCCGGCCCGCGCCCGGGTCATCAGCTCGGTCATCGCTTCACCTCCGCCCGGTACGGACACCGGCCGGCGTCCGGAAGGGTCGCGACCCCTTTCCGGGGACCGCGGTGTCCATCCCGCCGTAGTTCACCGCACCACTCCGGAGGACGTCGTGGGAATCATCATCAGTACCAATTCCTCGCTGGACGGGATCGTGCAGGACCCGGACGGGCAGGAAGGCACCGAGCGCGGCGGCTGGTTCGGCCGCGCCGGCGGCGCGGACCTCGACCTGTTCTTCGCGGCGCTGCTCGAGGAGGCGCTCGCCGCCGAGGCCCTGCTGCTGGGCCGGCGCACCGACCAGTGGTTCGCCGCGCGCTGGCTGACCCGGACCGGCCCGTTCGCGGACCGGCTCAACGGCATGCCCAAGTACGTCGTGTCCTCGACCTCGGACGAGCCGGCCTGGAGCAACGCGACGATCCTCGGGGATCTCGACCAGGTGGCGAAACTGCGGGAGTCGACCGGGGACGTCCTCGTCTACGCCAGCTACCAGCTCACCCGCGCCCTGCTCGACCACGGTCTCGTCGACGAGATCCGCCTGGCCGTCTTCCCGATCATCGTCGGTGCCGGCACCCGGCTGTTCGGCGACACCACCGCGAGCAGGCCCCTGCAGCAGGTGAGCTCCCGGACCATCGGCACCGGCCTGACCCTCCTGACGTACCAGGTCGGCTGAGGTCGGGGCGGCGTCAGGGGATCGGGCGGCCCTCGACGTCGAGGAAGAGGTCGCCGATGGGGATGTTGAAGGCGCCGGCCAGGCGCCACAACCCCAGCACGTTGAGGCCGCGCTGACCGCGCTCGACCTGGCCGATGAAGGTCCGGTGCATGCCGGCCGCCTCCGCGAGCTGCTCCTGCGACCAGCTGCGGCTGACCCGCAGCAGCTTGATCCGCAGGCCGAACGCCGCCAGCCGGGCCCGGTCCTCGGGCCCCGTCCCGCCGTCCGTCGCCTCGCCCTGCTCCGCCACGCCACCACCGTCCGGTCCTCGGTCCCGCAGAGACAGTAGGGACAGCATCGCCTTCACTCCACCGCAATGATGCATCATGAGGGAGCACTGTTGCGTCGCGAGCGACAACTCGGGCGACGCCGGCCGTCCGCGGCCTAATCGGCGCGGCGAGGTCGTCCTTGCCCGAACAGATGTAGGACGGCATCATCAAGCCGTCAGGCGTCATCCCCTCTCGCTCCCGGAGGAGTGTCTTCATGCTGCCCGTCGACGGCCGCCGTCCGAGACCCCGGTTCCTGCTCGCCGTCGCCCTGGCCGCCGCGCTGGCCGGCTGCTCGTCCGGCCCGGCCCCGGGCGCCGGCGGCCAGGCCGTGTCCGGCCAGGACGCCGGCCCGGACACCAGCCTGCGCGGCCTGTGCCCGGCCACCGTGGTCGTCCAGACCTCCTGGTATTCGCAGATCGAGCACTTCGCGGCGTACCAGCTGCTGGGCCGGGGCTACACCGTCGACGCCGCCCGCAAGCGGGTGACCGGACCGCTGGTCGCCCACGGCGTCGACACCGGCGTGAAGATCGAGATCCGGGCGGGCGGCCCGGCCATCGGCTTCCAGCAGGTCTCGGCCCAGATGTACGCGGACCGCTCGATCACCCTGGGCATGATCCCGCTGGACGAGGCGCTCCAGAACTCGAAGGACCAGCCGGTCACCGGCGTCATGGCCCCGTACGACGTGGACCCGCTGGTGATCATGTGGAGTCCGGCCGCGCACCCGACGTTCAACACGATCGCCGACATCGGCCGGACCAGCACCAAGGTCCTGTTCTTCAACGGCGAGCGGACCTACATGGACTACCTGCTCGGCACCGGCCTGTTGCGACAGTCGCAGGTGGACGGTTCCTATGACGGGTCGCCGGACCGGCTGGCGGCCAGCCGGGGCACCATCGCGGTGCAGGGGTTCGCCACTTCCGAGCCGTGGAAGTGGGAGCACGAGGTCAAGGCCTGGGGCAAGCCGCTGACCTACCAGCTGGTGGCCGACTCCGGCTATCCCAACTACCGCAACCTGCTGGCGATCCGGGCCGGCGAGAAGAGCGCGCTGGCCGGCTGCCTGCGCCGGCTGGTGCCGATGCTGCAACAGGCCACAGTGGACTTCCTGGCCCAGCCCGACCCTCTCATCCGGACGGTTCTGTCCATCGTGGACTCGACCCGGCAGGCCTACACCGACTCGGCCGACCGGTCCCGGCACGCGGTCGACGTGATGCGGGACGAGGGCCTGGTCACCAACGGGCGGACGCCGATGATCGGTGACTTCGACGTCGCCCCGGGCGGGCGGGTCGACCGGCTGCTGCGGATCGACGTGCCGATCTTCACCGGCCAGCGCAAGGAGCTGCGGCCGGGGCTGGTGCCGACCGACATCGCCACCAACGAGTTCCTCGACCCGGCCATCGGCCTGCCGAGGGCGAAGTGACGGCGGCCGGACCCCAGGCCGTGCGGGACCCGCAGTCCTTCGACCACCTCCCGGCCCGGTACGACCGGATCGCCGCGCTGCTGGGCGCGGAGCTGCGGGCCTGGCTGCTGTTCCACCTGCCGCCCGCCGGCGACCGGGCCGTCGACCTCGGCTGCGGCACCGGCGTGCAGACTGCCCTGCTGGCCGAGCGCTTCCGCGAGGTCCTGGCCGTCGACCTGTCCGCGCCGATGATCGACTTCGCCCGGCGCCGCCGGCCCGAACCCAACGTCAGCTACCGGCAGCGGGACCTGCGGGCGGTCGACCCGGCCACGGACGGCCGGTTCGACCTGGTGTTCTCCGCGTACACGCTGCACCACGTGGACGAGTTCCCGTCCGCGCTCTACCGGATCCGCTCGCTGCTGCGGCCGGGCGGCCGGGTGCTGCTGGTCGACCTGGTCGACGACCGGCCGCAGGTGCCGCGGGCCTGGTTCCGGCGCCGGGCCTGGCAGATGCTGGGCGAGGACCTGCGGCACCGGCGGCGGCCGGTGCGGGAGGCGGTCGAGCTGCTGCGCCTGCAGCTCGACGCCGACTGGCTCGACCACCAGACGACCGACCGGCTGCGGCCGGCCCAGGAGTGGGACGCGCACTGCCGGGCCGTCTTCCCCGGCGCCTCCATCACCCCGCTGGACCGGGCCCGGGCCCTGGCCTGGACCTGCTGACCCGCCCGGACATGACAACGGTTTCGACTTGGGTACGGTGGATGCATGCGGAGGGCGGGCCCGACAGCGCGCCGCGGGTGAGGAGGGCAGCCTGATGCCGGAACAGCGGTCGACCCGCCAGGCCGCCGCGGTCCGGGCCGCCCTGGCCCGCCGCGACGGCTTCACCAGCGCCCAGGACCTGCACGCGGAGCTGCGCGGCAGCGGCGACACGGTCGGCCTGACCACCGTCTACCGGCACCTGCAGGCGCTGGCCGACGCGGGTGCGGTCGACGTGCTGCGCAGCCCGGACGGCGAGTCGGTCTACCGGATCTGCGGCACCGGGCACCACCACCACCTGGTCTGCCGGGTCTGCGGGCGCACGGTGGAGATCGAGGGCCGCGAGGTCGAGCGGTGGACCCGGCGGGTGGCCGAGGCCGAGGGGTTCGTCGACGTCGACCACACGGTCGAGATCATCGGCACCTGCGCCGGCTGCGCCATTCCACCGAGCGACAGCCGAGCTAGCCGACCACCTGCGAGCTGATCAGGTAGACCAGCGCGGCCACGGCCGCCGCTGCCGGGATGGTGAAGATCCAGGCCGCGCCGATCGAGCGGGCCACGCCCCAGCGGACCGCCGACAGCCGCCGGGTCGCGCCCACCCCCATCACCGACGAGGTGATCACGTGGGTGGTCGACACCGGCACCGCGTAGATGTACGCGGTCCCGAGCATCACCGTGCTGGCCACCGTCTGGGCGGTCACGCCGTCGGCCGGGGTGAGGTGGATGATCCGCCGGCCCATCGTGCGCATGATCCGCCAGCCGCCCGAGTACGTCCCCAGGCTGATCGCCGCGGCCGAGGCCAGGATCACCCACAGCGGCACGTGGAACGAGGTCAGGTGCCCGGAGGTGACCAGGGCCAGGGTGATCACGCCCATCGTCTTCTGCGCGTCCTGCGTGCCGTGGCCGAACGCCATCAGCGCGGCCGAGCCGATCTGGGCGTGCCGGAAGCCGCGGTTGGCCCGCTGCGGGGCGGCCTTCCGGAAGGCCCACAGCACCGCCACCATGGCCAGGTAGGCCAGCCCGAAGCCGATCAGCGGCGAGAGCACCATCGGCACCACGACCTTGTCGACCACCCCTGACCACTGGACCGACCGGGACGCCGCGATGGCCGCGCCGACCAGGCCGCCGATCAGCGCGTGCGAGGACGACGACGGCAGCCCGAAATACCAGGTCAGCAGGTTCCAGGTGATGGCGCCGAGGAGCGCGGAGAAGACCACGACCAGGCCGCCGGCGCCGGTCGGGGCGGCGATGATCCCGGCGCCGACGGTCGCCGCGACCTTGGTCGAGACCAGCGCCCCGACCACGTTCATGATCGCGGCCAGGGCCAGCGCCGAGCGCGGCGTCATCGCCTTGGTCGAGATCGTGGTCGCGATCGCGTTGGCGGAGTCGTGGAAGCCGTTGGTGTAGTCGAAGCCCAGCGCCACCACGATGATCAGGATCAGGCCGAGCGTGGCCGCGTCCACCTCAGGAGTCCTTGACCGCGATCGTCTCGACCACGTTGGCTACGTGCTCGAAGGCGTCGGCGGCGTCCTCCAGGTCGTCGGCGACCTGCTTGAGCTTGAGCACCGTCAGGGCCTCGTACGTCCCGCTGAACAGCCGGGACAGCAGCCGCCGGTAGACCTGGTCGGCCTCGTTCTCCAGCCGGTTGATCTCGATCCAGTAGGACGCGAGGTCGGTCATGGTGGACAGCCGGCCCATCGCCTGGGCCGTGCACCGGGCCGCCCGCTGGAGCAGGTCGACCTGCCGGCCCATCTCCACCGGCAGCGTCTCCAGCTCCGAGAGCACCGCGAAGTCGGCCGCCGCCTCGATGGAGTCCATGACGTCGTCGAGCAGGGTGGCCAGCTGGTAGATGTCCTCCCGGTCGAACGGGGTGACGAAGGTCGAGTTCAGCGCGTGGATGACGCGGTGGGTGACCGCGTCGCCGACGTGCTCGAGCTCTCGCAACTGCCCCGCCAGCTTCTCCCGGTTGGAGCTGACGTGCAGGAACTCGCCCAGCAGCTCGGTCGCAGCGACGAGGTTCTGGGCCGCCTCGACGAACATGGGGAAGAACCGGTCATCACGCGGCGTGATTCGGAAGCGCACGATGTACTCCAGGTGTCCGGCGGGCGAACCGGAAGGTACCCGGAGGCGTGACCTCTTAGTTGGGCTGGGACTGGGTCGGCACGTTGATGTGCTCCCAGGCCGCCCGCGCGCCGGCCTCGCCGACCCGGGCCACCATGATCAGGGTGAGGATCCCGCCGACCAGGGTCAGCACGATGCCCACCGCCATCACCGGCAGTTGCCAGCCCGGCGCGCCCGCTCCGGTCAGTTCCAGGCGCCCGGCCACGCCGGTGGCCCGGGCCGGGGCGGCGCCGTCGCCGCGCACCGGGGCGCCCGCGCCGACCGGCACCCGGTCGCGGTCCGCCCGCCGGGCCCTGGCCCGGGCCAGCAGCGGCGGCACCAGCACCAGCAGCGTGCCCAGGAGCAGCAGGTACGTCCACTTCGGGAGCGCCTCGGCCAGGTCCATGTGCTTCTGCATGAGGCCCGCCTCGGTGACCTCGGCCGGGCCGAACCGGGCGCTCTGCCGGGCGTACAGGTCCTCGCCGCTCTCCACCGTGACCGGCACCAGCGCGACCGACACGATCGTGAGCAGTCCGACGAGCACCCCGAAGCGCCGGCGGGCCCAGGGCCACAGCGCCACGACGATCGCGGCGATCGCCGCGGTCGGCAGCGCGACGACCGTGAAGTGCACGATCAGCGCGTGCGTGGGCAGCCCGTGGAACGTGTTCAGCACCCCTGGTCCCCTTCCGTCTCCCGCGTCCACGGGACGAGATCAGGAACGGTTCAGCCGGCGCGGCCGGCCCGTTCGGACAGGCCGGTGACCAGGTCCTCGCGGGCCCGGGCGACCCGGGACCGGATGGTGCCGACCGGCACCCCGCAGACCTCGGCCGCCTCCGGATAGCTCAGGCCGACCAGCTGGGTCAGCACGAAGGCGTCCCGCCGGTCCGGGTGCAGCGCGCCGACCTGGCGGCGCAGCGCGATCCCGTCGGACAGGTCGCCGCCGGTGGCCGCCTCCGGCATGGTCGCGCCGGGCTCGACCCGCGGCCGCCGGCGCCGCTCCCGGACCGCGTCCGCGCACGTCCGGCGGGCGATGGAGAGCAGCCAGGTGCGGGCCGCGGCCCGGCCCTCGAACGACGGCAGCGACCGGAACGCCCGCAGGTAGGTCTCCTGGGCCAGGTCCTGGGTCTCGCCGTGGTCGCCGAGGTGCGCGCACAGCCGCCAGACGTCGGCCTGGGTCGCCCGGACGAAGCGGGCCGCGGCGGCCTGGTCGCCGTCCCGGGCAGCCAGCGCCGCCACGGTGACGTCGTCGTCGGGCATCTCCACGGGAACCGTTCGCCTCTCCGGACCGACAGTGATGTACGTGGGCTGTGACCAGTATCGCGAAGCGCTCTCGGCGGAGCTCGACGGAGAGGCCCCGGGCGTACCCGAGGAGGCCCTTGCGGGGCACCTTAGCGACTGTGCGGCCTGCCGGGAGTGGTTCGGGCAGGCGGCCCGGATCACCCGGCTGGCCCGGGTCGCGACCGCCGTGCCGGTGCCGGACCTGGTCCCGGCCGTGCTGACGGCCCTGCCGGCGCCCCTGCCGGCGCTGGGCTCGGGCCGCC
>DATDKW010000291.1:0-36966 GCA_036519715.1 Mycobacteriales bacterium | reverse complement strand
CGACGGGCTGCTGACGCTGGCCGAGACCGACGGCGGGACGATGGCCAGCTCGCCGCAGCGGCTGGACCGGATCGTGGCCGAGAGCGTCGAGTCGCTCCGCGCCGCGGCCAAGGAACGCGAGGTCGAGATCAGCACCGTGCTGGAGCCGGTGACGGTGATCGGCGAGCGGCCGCTGCTGGAGCGACTGGCGGACAACCTGCTCGTCAACGCGATCAAGTACAACCGTCCGAACGGGACGGTCACGGCCACGGTCACCGGGGACGGCGCGGTCACGGTCGCCAACACCGGGCCGGCGGTCGCGCCCGAGCAGCTGGCCGGGCTGTTCGAACCGTTCCGGCGGGGGAGCGGCGAGCGGCTCGACCACGGCGGCGGGGTCGGGCTCGGCCTCACCATCGCCCGCTCGATCGCCACCGCGCACGGCGCCGAGATCCAGGCCCGGGCCAACCCCGGCGGCGGTCTGACCATCACGGTCCGGCTGACTCCGACCGTCGCATAAGGACGGTGTAAGGCCCGGCCGAATCCTGGCCATAACGGGGTTTTTGCATCGTTCCGGTCATGGCTTCGACTCATGCCCGCCCGATGGCGCGGCCACGACTGCTGGTCGTCGGCTGCGTCCTGCTGCTGCTGTTCGCGTCGGCCGCGGCCCTGGCGCTGCGCACCCGCGACGCCGACAGCCGGCGCGCGTACCTGTCGACCGAGGGCTGGCCCGAGCAGGGCCAGGGCGCCTACCAACTCGGCGGCGGGCGACCGGCGGCCAGCCCGGGCCAGCAGCCGATGCCGATCGCGAGCCTGGCCAAGGTCATGACGGCGGTCGTGGTGCTGCGGCACCTGCCGCTCGACGGCACCGCCGGCGGGCCGGTCCTGGTCGTGCGGCCCGAGGACGTCGCCGACACCGCCCGGCGGGCCGGTCGCGACGAGTCGGTGGTGGTCGTGCGCGCGGGTGAGCGGCTGACCGAACGCCAGGCTCTGATGGCGCTGCTGCTGCCGTCCGCCAACAACGTCGCGATGATGCTGGCCCGGTACGTCTCCGGCTCGCCCGGCGCGTTCGTCGACGAGATGAACGCCGCCGCGGCGTCGCTGGGTATGACCGGCACGACGTACACCGATCCGAGCGGCTTCGATCCGGCCACCGTCTCGACCGCCGTCGACCAGCTGCGGCTGGCCCGGCACGTCGCCGCCGACGACACGCTCACCGCGATGATGTCGACCCCGAGCTACCGGCTGCCCGTGGCCGGGACCGTCCACAACACGAACCGGCTGCTCGGGCAGGACGGGTTCGTCGGGATGAAGACCGGCTCGCACGACGCCGCCGGCGGCTGCTTCATGTTCCGCTCCTACCGGTTCGTGGCCGGCCGCAGCGTGGAGCTGATCGGCGTGGTGCTGGGCCAGCGCGGCGACGACCTGCTCGACGCGGGCCTGTACGCGGCCCGCCAGCTCGCCGACCGGATCGCGCCCGCCCACCCCTAACCGGCCAGGGCCTCGCTGCGCCGGCGCCGTTCCGCCTGCCGCAGGCTGTGGCTGAACAACGTGGTGTCGAACCAGGTCGGGAAGGCCTTGGCCAGCCGGCTCGGGCCGAGGAAGCGGGCGTGCCCGCCCGCGACGAGGTCGCGCAGCGGCACCAGCCCGACGAGCCAGCGGTGCATCTGCGCGGTGTCGGCCTCCAGGGCCAGATCGACGGCCAGGCCCTGATCGTCCTTGCAGACGGTGATCCCGGGCCGCTGGATGTCGAGCCAGCCCTGGGCGCCGCCCGGGCCGGTCAGCACGAGGTGCACGACGGTGCGGGCCTCGGGCAGCTTGGCCGGGATGGCGACCTGGTGCGTACGCCAGATCAGCGTCAGGCCGTCACAGTCGGCGTCGTCCGGATCGCCGAAGACCCATTCCGCGGCCCAGGCGCCCATCGCCCACACGACCGGCGCCAGCGCCTCACCGGCCGCGGTCAGCGCGTACCCGCCGGGGTGTCCCGACCGGCTGGCCTCGTGCGTGATCAGCCCGCGCCGCTCCAGCTCGCGCAGCCGCTGCGCCAGCAGGGTGCGACTGACCCGGGGGATCCCGCGGTGGATCTCGTTGAAGCCGCCGGCCCCGACCATCAGCTCCCGGATGACCAGCGGGGTCCAGCGGTCGCCCAGTATCTCGACGCCGGCCGCGATCGGGCAGTAGTCCCTGCGGTTCATCCCGTCATCGTGCTCCGGCCCGGCACCGGCCGGTAGTACAGATCCTGTACCGCCCGGGATCCGGCGATTGCCCGGGATTGCCGGTTCTGCCGCCGTCGCCGGGCGGTACGGCATCGCCACTCGTCGCCGGGCGGCCGGTGCCGCAGCGTCGGTGCCACGCAGTCGTCCGGTCCGTACCGAGGCCCGGAGCGTGCTGCCCGACGGACGGAGACACACATGAGGACCGACATCCCGGTCACCCCGGCGATCGACGAGGCGAAGCTGGCGGCGTTCGCCGGGCAGGCCGTGACCGACATGGGCGCGGCCATCTCCGGGCTGCTGCTGCATCTCGGCGACCGGCTGGGCCTGTACCGGGCCATGGCCGGTGCCGGGCCGATCACCTCGGACGACCTGGCCCAGCGGACCGGCACGGCCGAGCGCTACGTCCGCGAGTGGCTGGCCAACCAGGCCGCCGGCGGCTACGTCGTGTACGACCCGGCCGGCCGCACCTACGAGCTGCCGGCCGAGCAGGCCATGGTCGTCGCGAACGAGGACAGCCCGGTCTTCCTGGCCGGCGCGTTCGAGACCATCGCCGCCTGCTACGCCGACCACGCCCTGTTCGCCGACGCCTTCCGCACCGGCGCCGGGATCGGCTGGCACGCCCACGACCCGCGGCTCTACTCCGGCGTCCTGCGGCTGTTCCGTCCCGGCTACGCGGCCCACCTCGTCCAGGAGTGGCTGCCGGCGCTGGACGGCGTGGTGGCCAAGCTGCGGGCGGGCGCGACCGTCGCCGACGTCGGCTGCGGGCAGGGCGCTGCCACGATCATCATGGCCCGGGCCTTCGAGCGGTCGTCGTTCGCCGGCTTCGACATCCACGAGCCGTCGATCCGCTCCGCCCGGGCCGCCGCGGCCGAGGCCGGCCTGCCGGCCCGGCTGCGCTTCGACCTGGCGACGGCCAAGGACCTCCCCGGCCACGACTACGACCTGATCTGCCTGTTCGACGCGCTGCACGACATGGGGGACCCGCTCGGCGCGGCCCGCCACCTCCGCCGGGCCCTGGCCCCGGACGGCACCCTGCTCCTGGTCGAACCGCACGCCGGCGACGCCCTGGAGCAGAACCTCAACCCGGTCGGGCGGACCTACTACGGCCTGTCCACCGTCATCTGCACCCCGGGCTCGCTGGCCCAGGAGGTCGGCCTCGGGCTCGGGGCCCAGGCCGGCGAGCACCGGCTGGCCGAGCTCCTGCACGAGGCCGGGTTCAGCCGGGTGCGCCGGGCCACCGAAACCCCGTTCAACCTCGTCCTGGAAGCCCGGCCGTAGCGGCCGTACCCGACCTCGCCCCCGTCAGGAGATGCGCCATGACCGCCGAACCGGCCGCCCCCGCAACCGAATCCGTCGTCCGTCACCACCTGTCGGCCTTCCTGGAGCAGAAGGGTGTCGCGGCGATCGTGAGTGACTACGACGACGACGCGCGGTTCCTCACCGAGGCCGGGATCTACCGCGGCAAGGAGGAGATCAGCCGCTTCTTCACCGGCTTCCTGGCGGCCCTGCCGGCCGGGGCCCTGGACCGGTTCACGCTCCGGAGCCTGCGCGTGGACGGGAACGTCGCCTGCATCACCTGGAGCGTCGGGACCGACATCCCGCTGGGCACCGACACCTTCGTGGTGGCCGGCGGCAAGCTGGTCTCGCAGACCTTCGCGATGTACGCGGGTCCGGTCCCGCAGGCGACGCCGGCCGGGCCGGTCAGCCCGGCAGCCGCAGGACCCGGGTGAGCCAGGCCGTCCGCTCGGTCAGCGCGGCCAGGTCGAGCTGGTGGCCGGCGTGGTGGTGGACGCCGATCGTGGCGCCGGGCGCGGCGGCCCGGAACCGCTCCCGGGTGGCCTCGTCGATGTACTGGTCGTCGTCGGCGAACTGCAGCAGCACCGGCCGCCGCCGGGCCACCTCCGCCACCGCGTCCACCGGCTGCAGGCCGTCGAACAGGCGGGCGTACGCGGTCGCCTGGTCGCCGGTGTAGCCCAGCCAATAGGCCAGGAACCAGTGCTCCCAGGTCGCGTCGGCGGTGAGCGCGGCCAGCGCGGCCACCCGGGGGTCGCGGGCGGCGAGCAGGGCCGCGTACATGGCTCCGTAGTCGTGGCCGACCACCGCGACCCGGTGCGGGTCGACCTCGGGGCGGCGCAGCAGCGCGTCGAACGCGTGCGCCATCCGGTCCAGCTCCCGCCGTACGGTGGCCGCGTCCCGGGCGTCGCCGACCGGGTCGCCGGCCCAGGGGAACGCCTGCTGCGGCAGCAGGGACACCACTCCGCGGGCCGCCAGCCGGGTCGCCTCGGCCAGGAACTCGGTCCGGTCGGAGTCGGTGGCCCGTGGATCGAACCAGTGCAGGAACAGCACCGCCGGGGCGGACCGGCGCACCGGCGGCAGCACCAGGTACGCCGGCACGTCGGGCAGCCCCGGCACCGCCACGGTGAGGTCGCGGATCAGCACGTCGCCGCGGCGCCGCCCGGCCGGGGTCACGGCGGCGGTCCGGGCCGGGGTCACGGCGGCCTCGGCGGGGGTCGCGGCCAGCGTGCCGGCGGCGGGGGCGACAGGGGCGGCGGTGAGCAGCTGCAGGACGGTACGGCGGGTGGGCACGGCGGCTCCTTCGTCAGGGACCCGAGGTCAACGTCAGGACCTCGAAGCTTTGAACACCTGACGGGTAATGTGGAGGCCCGGACGGTGCGGCGTCAAGGACCGTGGCCGGACCGTGACCCGGGCAGCGTCCGGACCGCGCCGCGGCCCGCCAACATGGGTCACGATGTGACGCCGCCCGGCGACGGCGGCCGCGGCCGCCGCAGCTCCTTCCCTCGGCGTGATCCGGGTCCGGCGTCAGGGTCTCGGAGCGTCGAACACCTGACGGGTACTGTGTGGGTCCGGGCGGTGCGGCGTCGAGGACCGCGGCCGGACCGTGACGCGCGGGAGGGGACGTGACCGAGCCGGCCGCACCGGTCGACCTGGCGGTCGCGCTCGTCAACACCTGGGACCTCATCGCCGACCCGCACGAGCTGCTGCCCGATGACGCGACCGCGCAACGGTTCCTGCTGCGGCACGGCTACCCGCAGGACGCCGCGGCGCTGGAGGGTGCGCAGCAGTTGCGTACGGCCCGGGACCGGTTGCGGGCCGTCATCCACGCGGCCGACCAGCCCACGGCGGCCGAGCTGCTCAACAGGCTGCTGCTGGACAGCCGGGCGGTGCCGCGGCTGACCGCGGGCGGGTCCGGCTGGCGGCTGGACGCCGGCCCGGAGCGGCCCGGGGTCGAGCGGGTGCTGGCCCGGGCCGCCACCGGGCTGGCCGTGTTCATCGCCGAGCGCGGCTTCGACCGGCTCGGCACCTGCGCGGCCGCGCCCTGCGACTGCGCCTTCCTGGACCGGACCCGGGCCGGCACCCGGCGCTACTGCTGCACGTACTGCGCCGACCGGGTCGCCGCGTCCGCGTACCGCCGCCGGCGCCGCGCGGGCGCCGAACCCTCCTAGGCGCCCGGGGCCGCGCGTCGGCTCCACGTCGGCATGCGGGGAGACGATCCCGGGGAGTGCGGTCGTTGTCCACGGCGGTGGCGGACCCGCCGCCGGAGCCGGACTGCCCGCGCTTCCTGGTGGAGCGGCCGAGGCGGTAGACCTCCGGCAAGCGGGGGTATCGATACCGGAACGGCAGTGGGGGTTGCCATCAGGGGGGATCGATGACATCACTGAGGCGTGCGGTCATGCTGATCTTGTCGGTCGCCGCGGTGACCGCCGGGCTGGGGTTCGACGCGGCGGCGGCCGCGCCGTCGGCGCAGGACCGGTCGTTCCTGCAAGCCGCGCACGAGCTTCACCTGGCGGAGACCTCGTCCGCCCGGCTGGCCCTGCGCAGGTCCGGGACGGATGAGATCCGGCGAGAAGCACAGCTGTTCCTGACCGATCACCAGCGGCTCGACTCCGACATGCGCACGGTGGCGAAGCGGCTGGCGGTGCCGCTGCCCGCAACGCCCAGCCGGGCTCACCAGCAGGAAGTGGCCCAGTTGTCCCGGAGATCGGGAGCCGGCTTTGACGCGGCCTGGCTGGACGAGCAGGTCACGCTGCACCGGCAGAGCGCGCAGCTCGGCCGCCGCCAGGCCGGCGCCGGATCGGACCCCGGCGTGGTCGCGCTGGCTCGGCGGGCGGCCCCGGTCCTGCAGGCCCACCTGGCCATACTTCAGGAGACCCTGGCCGACCGCCCGCTCCGGGCCGTCGAGGGTGGATCCAGTGGGGAGTCGAACGGCGAGCCGGCGCGGATGGCGCCGCTCGGGCTCGGCCTGGTCGGGCTGGCGGTGATCCTGGCGGCGGGCGCGGTGTTCGTCGTCGAGCGGCGGAGGAAGGCTTGATCGGCTGGCGCTGGCGTGGTGGCCGGCACCGCCGGCGGCCGTCGAGGTTTGCGCGGGTCGCGCGGGTCCTGACCGCTCTCGCGCTGCTGGCGCTGGCGGCCGTCAGCGGGGTGGCGGGGGTGCGGCTCCTCGGTGGTATCCGGGTGGAGCAATCCCCGGAGACGGGCGATGTGCCGGTCACCATGCCGACCGGCGGCGGTACCCCGACGGCAGGCACGGGGACGCCCACCCGGTCTCCGTCGCGGGCCGCGGCGCCGGTCAGCCCCCGCCCCTCGCCCGGGGTGCCCGTCAAGCTGGCGCTGCCGACCGAGAAGGTTGCTGCGCCGATCGTGCCGGCCGGCACCCGACCCAACGGCGAGCTGCGGCTGCCCCGCTCGCCGCTGGTGGTCAGCTGGTGGGTCCGCAGTGCCCCGGCCGGCGACCGGCGCGACTCGACCCTCATCGGCGGCCACGTCGACTCCGCGAAGGAAGGGGTGGGCGTCCTCGGCGCCCTCCGGGGAATCGACATCGGCAACCGGGTGGTCCTCACGGACGCCTTCGGCGTCCAGCACAGCTACCGGGTTGTCGCCCGCCGCCTCTACCCGAAGTACCGCCTGCCGCAGGACGTGTTCAAGGTCACCGGACGGGCTCGGCTTGTTCTGATCACCTGCGGCGGTCCGTTCGACGAGGACTCCGGTCGGTACCGCGACAACGTGGTGGTCTATGCCCTGCCGGTCTGACCGTGGACACCGAGCGGGAAAGCCTGGAGGAACCGTGAAACGCCGCGACGGCAAGGTTCTTCATGCGTCTGGACCGCAACGGCGGCCGCAGTCACCACCGGCCAAAGACCGGGCGGGGACGGCGGCGGCCGGGTCGGCCGCCGCCATCCCCGCCCAGGGATGCGGAGCTGCTCAGATGCTGACGATGCTGATCTCGTCGGCCTCCTCGCCGGCGTGCTCGAGGATCCAGGCGATCACCGCTGCCTGGTCGGTGCGGTAAGCGAACGCGGTCGCCTTGCAGGTGGTGGTCCGCTGGCCCAGGACGTAGGAGTTCACGGCGACGATGATGTCGGTGTCGTCGAGGAGCACGGGGCCGCCCGAGTCACCGAAGCACGTGCCACCGCGGTCCCCGCCGGGGTTGGTCGCGAGCTGGACGTTGAATCCGGCCGTGTTGCGGCTGACCAGGTTGAGGATGAAGGTCTCGGCCATGAGCCGGCTGCGGTAGGAGATCGTCTTCGCCGGGTTGGTGTAGGTGAGCCCGTACCCGGAGACCGTGACGGTCGCGTCCTGGCCGGTGCCGTACTCATCCAGGGTGCCGGGCGCGGCGAGCGAGGCGTAGGTGTCGATGTTCGGGTAGACGGTCTGCACTGGTGCGTCCAGGATCACCAGTCCGACGTCCCGGGTCTCGGGGAACCCGGCGAAGTTGGCGAACCCGTAGCTGTAGAGGGTGCTGGCCGTGATGCCGCCGGTCTCCGGGTAACCGCTGACCGGGTCCACTCCGGTGGCGGGGTCGTAGTTGGCGCCGGCGTTCTGCTCGAAGTAGACCCGCGCGGAGACTGCGCCCTCCCCGAGGTCGCTGCAGTGCCCGGCGGTCAGGAAGACCCGGTCGGTGAGCAGGCTGCCTGAGCACCGCCACAGAAATTCGCCGTTCGCGTCGTAGTACACGACGAGGCCGACGTACTCGTGTTCGTAGTCCGGCTCGAAATTGCCGGTGATCGCCTGCGCCGACGGCGCGGCCATGGTCAACAGGCCCAGCATCGTTGCGACGAGAAGGAGCAGTCTGCGCATGTCGCCCCCTGGTCAGCCGTGTCCCGGCTATGGCAGCCGGCCCCACGCCGGCCAGGAGCGTCGTACCAAGGGCGGACAAGAACAGTCAAGAGAAACCATCCGCGGACGGCCGACCACACCGATGGCACGAGAATAAGCCTTGGTAGATGTAGTTATCGGTATTTAAGCGACTCTGACCTGAGTGCGGAGGCTGCGCTGGCCATCCTCAGGAGAAGAACGATCTTGATGTGGAGCCGCCGCTGGGACGGCGGTGTCGTCGCCCGGGTCTGCCGATGCGCGCAGGCGTACGGAGGAGACGGGATACTGCCTCGATGCTCGCCGAATCTGCCGTATCACCCACTACGAGCCCGCGGCACGCGAATGTACGAAGTACATCCTGCGGCTGGATCGGACGGCCGACGGACTGCCGGGCGACTACGAGCTTGTCGCTCGGCTGCGCGCCGGGCCGTTCGACCACGAGGAGATCAGCATGACGAAGTCCGTGCTCTACATGTCCATGTCGCTCGACGGCTTCATCACCGGCCCCGACGACGGCCCGGCCAATGGGCTCGGGACCGACGGCATGCGGCTGCACGAGTGGCTCGGCGAGCCCGTCGCCGACTATCCGCACTTCGACCCGCCGGGGCAGAGCGGACAGGTGTTCGCCGAGGTGATGGCGACGGGTGCGGTCGTCGTGGGCCGCAAGACGTTCGACTACGCCGGTCACTGGGGCGGCGACCACCACGGCGTACCGATCTTCGTGCCCACCCGCGGCACCCCGCCGGCGCCGCAGAGCGGCTGGGTCCACTACGTGCCCGACGCCTCGACCGCGATGCGCGAGGCCAAGGCGGCCGCCGGCGACCGGGACGTGATGGTGCACGGCGCCAGCCTGGCGCAGTCGCTGCTGCGCGAGGGCCTGCTCGACGAGCTGGAGATCCACCTGATCCCGGTCGTGCTCGGCGGCGGGCGGCCGCTCTTCGGCTCAGACCGCATCGAGCTCGAGCTGACCCGCGTGCTGGACGCGCCCGGCGTCACGCACCTGCGCTACCGGGTGGCGTCACGAGAAGCCACAGGCTGATCCGGCTCACGTCGGTCTCGATGGGCGGCTTCGCCGGCCGCCCCGACAGTGCTGCCTGTACTGATGGCGCGCTCCCGACCTGACGGCTGTTGACGGGGTTACCGGGTGGGGAGCTGCCAGCGGTTCTCGGTCTCGTAACGGGGGCGCAGGATCCGGCGGTAGACCAGCCGGGCCGGCGGTGGCATCTCGACGAGTACCGCTGCCGCGTCCCGCTGGTCGGCGTCGTCGAGGATCCAGGTCAGGAACTCGGGTCGGTCCCGGAGTGGTGTTCGGCTCCGTTCGGTGAGCAGGAACGACCGCCATTCGGCGCGGGTCAGGTGGCGCTCGACCAGCGGGAGCACCTGGCGTTCCTCGTGCTCGAGGTGGGTCAGGACGATGCCCGAGAGGCGCTCGGTTGCGGCGGCGAGGTCGCGACCGGTGCGGAGCGCGGAGTCGACGTCGGCGAGAGCGGCCGGGATCTGTGCGTGTTCAGCGACCATCTCGTCCAACAGGGCCAGGTCTGCGGGGTCCGACAGTCGCTGGCGCAGCACCGGCCAGAGGTCGTCGTCCTCGGCGGAATGATGGTTCTCCAGCTGCCGGCGGAAGCCGTTCCAGCCCGTCAGGACTTCGGCCGGTGCCGGGCCGGATGCGGGCAGGCTGCCGGCCACTGCCTGCAGCCTGGACAGGTCTCGGCGCAGCGCCGCGTGCAGCGCACGCATGAAACTGACATCGGCAGGAGCATCTGGCGGGCCCGCCCGCCGCCGCGCCGTTCTGACCGCAAGGCCCGCGACGACCGCGCCAGCCCCGACCGCGACCGGAGCGATCCACCGACCGGGACTGCTGCGCTTCGTCGCCACCACGCTCACCTGACCCTCGCGCCGTACTGCCGGATCATTCGCCGCGCGACCGCCACACAGCCTACCTCCGTCCTCCGTCGCAATCTGCTATCCGATTCCGTGCCGATGGTTGACCGTCCCCTGGCAGTGGTCGGCGCCGGAGAAAGGCTGCGCCTGCTCGCGGCCGTGGCGCGATCGCGTCGTCAGTCGGACGGCTGTCGAGGTGGGCGGCGCAGGGGTTGGAGGCGGATCCGCCGGCGGGTCAGCATCGAGCCGATCGAGGTGACGATCTGGCCGACCCGCAGTTGTCGGGCCATGGACCGGGGAAGGCCCTCGTCTCCCACCGGCCGGAAATCCCAGCGACTGAAGTGCTGCACGTACGGCCGGTCGATGATCGTGAAAACGGGGCCGGTCTCGACGGCCAGCAGCGCGTCGACCATCCGGCCGGCGACGCCGCGGCCACGGTGTTCGGCAAGCACGACGAGGGAGGCGAGTTCCCGGCTGCCATCCGGGTGCTGTCTCACCTGGGCCACGCCGACGGGCACGGCGCCGGCCTCCGCGACCACGAACCCGCGCCAGTCGAGGCCTCGAGGGTTGAGTCGCGCGTGACGGACCAGCCGCGTGATGACGGGCTGGTCGTCGGCGGTTGCCCGCCTGATCTGATCCTGCACGTCTCTGCAGCCGTTAGGAGCCGCCGATCCGGCGCTGGTCCGCCGGTGGGGGAACGACGTGGTGGACGACGTGATGGACGACGTGGTGAATCACGTGGACCTCGTGGACGAGGTAGCCGCCGACTGCCACCGAGGCCGCCTTCCCGGCCGGTGCCAGGGGCGTCTGACGCAGGCCGCGGCGCAGGCCGGTCGTCACCAGAGCGCTGCCGACTGCCGCCGCAGTCGAGACGGCGACCATTGCGGCGGGATTCTGCTGCAGCCGCATCAGTTGGGTGCGCGCGCGGACGACCACGTCGGGCCACTGCCGGGCCGGAGCGACCGCAGTGCGGCGAGCGCGCAGCACAATGTCGGTCGTCGGCGCGGTGTCGACCTCGTCTGCCGGGCGGGTTGCGTCCGGCTCCAGCATCGGCTCCTCGGGCATGGCTGCACCTCCACGACTAGCGTCCGTCATGCCGCGGCCCAGGTCCAGCTACCGTCCGACCACGCCGCACCGTGCGCGGGACGCACAACCATGGTGGTCATGCCGTGGTGGTGACGCGCCGGGCGAAGCCTTCGTACGTGACGACCAGGCCGTCGGCGTCGACGGTGAGCAGGAAGGGGCCGTGCTGCGGGTCGCGGTACTCCCACGCCGCCAACCCGTCGACGTCAGGAAGTCGGCGGTAGGTCTGATCGACCCGGGTGACACCGAGGTCGGGGACGCCGACCCAGGCGATCGGCGTGGTCACCTGCGCACCGACGTCCAGGCCGGCGAGCCGCCGGACCGGGAACGTGTTGGTCAGCGGGGTCGCCGCCACGTCGATGTCGATGCAGCCGTCCAGGTCGGGATCGTGCCGGCCGTTGACCGTCCAGCGTCGCCGGTCGTCGGCCGACAGTGTCAGCGTTCGCTGCCCGGCGCCGCCGACCGCGCCGACGACGGCCTCGCGGGTGACCCAGTCCTCGTCGAGATCGACCTGGAACCAGCAACTGAGCAGCGCCCGAGGACCGGCCAGCACTTCCGTGCCGTGACACCGCCAGCCCCGGGCCATCCGGCCGACCCGCCCGATGCTGTGGCCGGCCGACTCGTCAGCCCGCTCCCAGGCGACGAGCCGATTCCCCAGGTCCGTTCGCGTGCTTTCCTCAGCCATGGTGCCGGGACCTCCTCCTGACCCGGACGGAAACGGTCGCCGAGCCTCGCACCGGTTCTCCCGGCTCCGCGCGGGACGCGCGACTGTGCCGCGCCGCATGCTTCTGTCGTCGGGAGGGTAGATCAGCCGGCGGGATGCCCAGCAGTCCTGGCTCCCGCCGGCTGTTCCGGTGAGGAGGGCCCGTGCGGCTCGATCATCTGTGCGATGTCGAATGGCGTTACACGCTGCTGAAGGCCATCGAGCCATCGGGCGCCGGGGATGGCCGCGTGTACGGTCAGGGTGCGGCCACGTTCACGGGACGGCTGTCCGGTATCGCTGAGTGGTCGAACTTCCCGCGTCTCCACGGCGGGTTCGCTCTGCCGGACGCCCGGGGAGCGATCGACGTGGGCGGCCAGGCGTTCGTGCTCTTCGCATTGACGGGCCTGTCGGATCTGAGCAACGGTGCCGGCGTTCACGTCATGACCTTCATGACCGAGCACGAGCCCTACCTCTGGCTGAACGACGTGATCGCCGTCGGCGAGGGAAGCATCGACCAGGCGGCCGGAGCTCTCTCGATGCGCTACTACTCCTGTCACGTGGAGCACAGGCCGAGCCGGACCGCCGGCGGGACGGATGACCACGGTCCCGTGGTGTCATCACCCACACGCGGGTAGCCGCACGAGGAAGGCCGTCACGCCGTGGCGGCCGGGACGACCGCACTCATCACGCAGTTGCCCTTGCCCTTCGATCGCTCATAGCTGAACCCGAGCCGCTCGTACATGGTCCGGGTGGCGTTGTAGAGGAACGATGCCGAGGTCTTCCTGCCCTCGGGCAGGTCGTGCGGGTACGCCTCGACGCGGCCGCCTCCCGCCGCGGCGATCAGCGCCAGCGCACCCCGTACGGCGACCGCGGCCATTCCCGCGCGACGGTAGGCGCGGTCGACGAACAGGCACGTGATCCGGTAGTCCGGCATCTGGACGACGCCTTGCTCCCACTCCTTGCGGTGGTGGATGTTCGGTAGCTCTGGGACCGTCCCGAACTGGGCCCAGGCGACCGCGACGTCACCGTCGAAGACCAGGGCGGCGTGCGCTCGGCCGGCCTCGACCAGACGCCGCTTGAACTCCCGATGGCCGAGCGCCCGGCGCTCCTCCTTGGGATCCGGGTAGAGGTGGAAGTACGTGCACCAGCAACCACCCCACACGCCGTTGTGCCGTTCGGCGAGATCCGCGAACGCGTCCCACGTCTGCATGGTCAGGGATTCGATCCGGTAGCCGTCCACCGTCAGGGCGCCCATCCGCAGACGGTAGCTCCCGAGGCCGCCGCCTTCAGCCCGAGTGCGCACATCCGCCGCGAGTCGGGGGTGACGCCGGATGTGGGGATTCGGTGGACGCCGCCCTCAGCCGGCTGGGTCGGCGCCGGCCGGCTCCCCCTCGAGGGCCTTGGCGATGGGCCAGGCACCGTCGGAGGTGTTGGACAGGACCGTCCACGTGCGACCGGTGGACGGGTCGTGCCGGGAGCGGAAGGACACACCGGAGTCGCTCCCGACCAGGAGGACGGCCGGCCCGTCCCGGTAGACCCAGAATCCCAGTCCGTAGGCGTACTTCTCGCCGGTGTCGGTGCTGTGCGGCCGGACCATCTCGGTCACCCGCTCGGCCGGCAGGATCCGCCCGGCGAACAGCGCGGCCCAGAAGGCGGTCATGTCGGCCGCGGTGGTGTACGCGCCGCCGTCGCCGGTGGCCCGCACCGGTAGGTGGAAGACATTGGTCCGGCTGCCGGTGACGTAGCCGGCCGCGGCCCGCCCGGGCAGCTCGTCCGAGCGCGGGAACCCGGTGTCGGCCATGCCCGCCGGCACCAGCACGGTGTCCCGGACCAGGTCGTGGAACGGTATTCCGCTGGCCCGCTCGGCCAGCAGCGCGAGCACGACGTAGCCGCCGTTGCAGTAGGTGAAGCGCTCGCCGGCCGGGAACGCCGTGGGGAAGCCGTCCAGCACGGCCAGGAACTGCTCGGTGGTGGCCAGGTCCTGCACCGGCACCGGCAGCACGTAGTCGGTGGGCTCCCAGTCCTCCTCGGACAGGTAGTCGCCGATGCCGGACCGGTGCGCGAGCAGGTGCTCGACGGTCACGTCGTCGGCGATCAGCGGCAGGTCGGCGCCGAGCAGCGACCGGGCCGTGGTGTCCGGCTTCAGCACCCCGCGCTCGATCAGCCCGGCGACGGCCAGCGCGGTGAACGCCTTCGACCCGCTCGCCATCCCGAACAGCGTGTCGACGGCGTTCGGGATCCCGTACGCCCGGTGGGCCAGGCCGTACGCCCGGCGGAACTCCACCTCGCCCCCTCGGTCCACCGAGACGACGCCGGAGAAGCCGTGCTCGGCCGCGAGCCCGTCGATGCCTTGCATAGTCCCCAAGGTAGGGCCGCCGGCAACAGAGTTAGGCCGCACCAGCAGCACCGCCGGTCAGCGCGAGCACGGTCGCCCGGAGGGCGGCGTGCTCGCCGCCCTCCGGGCGCCGTCGGGCCTGCGACCGGTCAGCCGGTCCGGGTCGGACGACGGGGACCGGCGGCGGCCTCCAGGAGCTCGCCGGCCGGGACCGGCCGCGGCGTCGGATCCGAGGCGCGCCGGGCCAGCACGCCGGGCCACCACATGCGCCGGCCGACATCGAGGGTCAGCGCGGTCACCAGCACCGACCGGACCACGATCGTGTCGAGCAGGACGCCGAAGGCGACCGCGAAGCCGATCTCGGCGAACGCCACCAGCGGCAGCGTGCCGAGCACGGCGAACGTGGCGGCGAGGACGATCCCGGCCGAGGTGATGACGCCACCGGTGGCGGCGAGCGCGGTCAGTGCGCCCCGCCGGGTGCCAGATCGCGCCGATTCCTCGCGTACCCGGGTCATCAGGAAGATGTTGTAGTCGATCCCGAGCGCGACGAGGAACACGAAGGCGAACAGCGGCAGCGACGCGTCCGCGCCGCCGAACCCGAAGACGTGCTCGAAGACCAGGGAACTGCCACCGAGCGCGGCGCCGAAGGACAGCACCACCGTGCCGATGAGGATCAGCGGGGCGACCACCGCCCGCAGCAGGACCATCAGGATGACCAGCACGACGGCGAGGATGACCGGGATGATCAGCTCCCGGTCGTGCCTGGCGGCCCGCTGCAGATCCAGGGTGATCGCGGTGTTGCCGCCCACCAGCGCGTCCGCTCCGGGCACCTGGCGGACCGCGCTCCGCAACCGGTCGATCGTCGCGTACGCGGCGGCGCTGTCCGGAGCGTCGGTCAGGGTGCCCTCCAGGTAGGCATACCTGCCGTGGACGGTGGGTTCGCCGACCTGGCCGATCCCCGCGGTGCCGGCCACCGCCGCCCGTACCGGCCCGGCCGCGGCCGCCGTCGCCACCACCGCGACCGGGCTGCCCTCCCCGGCGGTGGCGAAGTGCCGGGCGACCACCTCCTCACCCACGATGGAATCGGGCTTCCCGCGGAACGACTGAGCGTTGGTGAGGCCGTGGGCGTCCAGGCCGACCACCCCCGCAGCCAGTGCGCCCAGCACCAACGAGGTCGCGACCCAGGTGAGCCGTGGCCGGCGGGCGATCCGATCGCCGACCCGGGCCCACACTCCGCGAGTGGTCGGCTCGATCGATCCGAGGTGCGGCCGGATCGGCCAGAAGACCCACCGACCGCAGATCACGAGCAGTGCCGGCAGCAGTGTGATCATCACGGCGAGCGCCACCGCGACCCCGATCGCGGCGACGGGGCCGAGGCTGCGGGTCGAGTTGGTCTCCGCGGCCAGCAGGCACAGCATCCCGGCAACGACCGTCGCGGCGCTGGCCAGGATGGCGGGCCCGGCCCGGTGCAGGGCCACCGCCATCGCCTCGTGCCGGTCGGCGTGCCGGCGCAACTCCTCGCGGTAGCGGGCCACCAGCAGCAGCGCATAGTCCGTACCGGCGCCGAAGACGAGCACGGTCAGGATGCCGGCACCCTGTGCGTTGAGGACCAGTCCGGCGTGCTTGGCGAGCAGGTAGATCACAGCCTGCGCCACGGCGAGCGCCACCCCGGCCGAGACGACCGGCAGCACCCAGAGCACCGGGCTGCGGTACGTCACCAGCAGGATGAGCACGACGACGCCGATCGTGGCGTACAGCAGGGTGCTGTCGATGCCGGCGAAGGCCGACGACGAGTCGGCGGCGATCCCGAGCGGACCGGTGACGTGCACGGCCGGGCCGGCGCGGCCGGCGTCGGCGACGTCCCGGACCCGGTCGGCGACGTCCTTCGCCCGTTTCCACCCGTCGGTGCCCAGGTCGAACGTCACCACGGTTTCCAGCGCGGTGCCGTCCGCGGACGCGACCGGCCCGACCGGTCGTCCCTGCACACCCGGCAAGGCAGCGAAACGGGCGGCGTCGGCGGCGGCCTTGGTCCGGTCTGCGTCGGTCATCCCGCCCGGTCGCTGGTACACCACCACCGCCGGCAGCGCGTTCGGCGACCGGAACGACTGCTGGACCTCCAGTGCTCGGGTCGACTCCGCCTCACCCGGCAGCCACGCCGCGTTGTCGTTCTTCTGGACGCCGGTCAGCTTTCCGGCCAGGGGACCCGCCGCCGCGAGCGCGGCGACCCATAACACCAGCACGAGGAACTTGGTGCGGCGGCCGCTGAGGGTTCCCGCCACGCGGTACTCCGATCTCATGCTCCGACGCTAGGAATTGCCCGCGTGCCACCGCATCGGCGAGATCACCGGAGCTGTCCGGCGATCCTCCCGTCCGGCCCGGCCGGATCCGGCGCGGTGCCCGGCCTCGGCGATCCGGCGGGAGTCCGGCACCGGCATCCCCGACCGCCGGCTCCCGGTGAGTTCGCCGATGCGACCGGTCCGGGGCGGTTCCTAGCGTCACCGGCATGGACACGACCCGACGGGAGCCCCACCCGGTCAGCCCGGTCGGCGGCCGGCCCGGGGACCCGGGACCCCGGCGCCCGGGACCGCACCGCCCGGGTGAGGAACGGCCGGAACGGCCGCTGCGGCGCCAGTACGCAGCCGGCGGCCGTCGGAGCCGCCGCCCGCCGGGTCAGCGCCGCTGACCGTCGACCCGGCCGGCCCGACTCAGAGCCACTCGTCCCGCGCGGTCAGCGGGCCGCCGCTGGCGCCGGTGTTCACCACGTTTCCCGGCTCGAGCAGCATCAGGTGGCACTCGGCCCGCGCCATCGGCTGGTGCACCATCCCGCGGGGGACGACGAAGAGGTCGCCCGCGCGCAGGCAGACGTCCGGCCGCCCCTCCAGCCGGATCTCCAGCTCCCCGGCCAGCACGAGGAAGATCTCATCCACGTCGGCGTGCTCGTGCGGGACGAACTCGCCGGCGACCTTGACCAGCTTCACCTCCCAGCCGTTGGCCTCGGCGATCACCTTCGGCGACCAGTGGGCGGTGAAGAGCGCGAGCTTGTCCTCGATGCTGACCGCGTCGTCAGGAGCCGCCACGGGAGGTCCCTCCTTCGGTCCGGCGGTCCGGCCGGGATGCCGGCCGGACCCGGCCCAGCCTGACCCGCCACCGCGGCACTCGCATCGGCGGAGTCGCCGGGATCCGGTCCGCCGGCCGCGATCGTCCGGGCAGCGACGGCACCGGCGGTCTCGCCGATGCGATCGGCGGCCGGCCGGGTCCACGGTGTACTGCCGGGTTCCAGGCCCGGCCCGGGCCGGCGGGAGGCCGGACCCGACCGCGATTCGCACCCCGAAGGAGTCAACACATGCCCGAGGTGACGCTGTCCGCCGGCCCGATCGAGTACGAGGACACCGGCGGGGACGGCCCGGTGCTGGTCTTCCTGCACGGGCTGCTGATGGACGGGTCGCTGTGGCGCAAGGTCGTCCCCCAGCTGGACCCGGACTGGCGCTGCGTGCTGCCGACGCTGCCGCTCGGGGGTCACCGCCGGCCCATGCGCGCCGACGCCGACCTGTCCTTGGCGGCGCAGGCCCGGCTGGTGGGGGAGTTCCTGGAGCGGCTGGAGCTGCGGGACGTGACCCTCGTGCAGAACGACTGGGGCGGGGCGCAGATCCTGCTGGCGCAGGGCGGCGGGGAGCGGATCGGCCGGCTCGTGATCACCTCGTCCGAGGCCTTCGACAACTACCCGCCCCGGATCGCCCGGTTCCTGGTGCCGCTGGCCAAGGTCCCCGGCGGTCTGGCCGTGCTGGGCCAGCTGCTGCGCCTGCGCCCCGTACGCCGGGCTCCGCGCGGGTGGGGGTGGATGAGCAAGCGGCCGGTGCCGAAGGACGTCATGGACTCCTGGTTCCGGCCGGTGCGGACCAGCCGGGACATCCGGCGGGACCTGGCGAAGTACGTGGTCTCCGTGCCGGCCCGCGCGGTGCTGCTCGACTGGGCCGCGCGGGCCGCATCCTTCGACCGTCCGGTGCTGGTGGCGTGGGCCGGCGAGGACCGGGTCATGCCGCCCGAGCACGGCCGCCGCCTGGCCGCGCTGTTCCCGGACGCCCGGCTGGTGGAGATCGCCGACAGCTACACCCTCATCCCCGAGGACCAGCCGGACGTGCTGGCCGGACACGTGCGGAACTTCGTGGCCGACACCGCGGAACTGCCTCGTTCGGGGTGATGAGACCGCGCCGTACCTGCGGACGACGCGGGACGGGCTCGCGGCGACGGATCGTCGGCCTGTGAACGAAACTCTGGCCCGCCGCGACGCCCGGCTGGGATCCCGACGGATCCGGGCGGCCGCGTACGCCGTTCCGCTGTGCGTGCTGCCGTCCGCCCTGTGGCGGCTCCACGCCGTCTTCGTGAAGGGCGTCCCGGCCGGATGCGAGCGGCTGATGAGGCCCTGGGAGCCGTACTACGTCGCCTCGCTGTCCGCGGTCTCGTTCCTCGCCGCGCTGCTGACCGTCGGGCTGGTCCGGCCGTGGGGAGAGGTGGTGCCGGCCTGGGTCCCGGTCCTCGGCGGGCGGAAGATCCCGGTGCTCGCCGCGGTGCTCCCAGCCGCGGTCGGTGCCGTCCTGATCTTCGCGGTCTACGGGTACGCGGTGCTGAACGCCCTCCTCGGCTTCCGGGAACCGCCGGACATCCCGGGCTGTCCCGATCCGTCGCACGAGCCGTACGCGTGGGTGGCCATCGCGTGCTATGCGTCGCTGCTCGCGTGGGGACCGCTCCTCGTCCTGGTGACGGTCGCCTACTACCGACGCAGGCGGGGCTGACGGCCGCCGCCCGGTCGGGACCGTCAGCGAACCCCCGCCCCGGTGGCCTACCGTGTGGTTCGTGCTGTACGGGCGCGACCCCGAGTGCGAGGCAATCGACCGCCTCCTGGCCGGGGTGCGCAAGGGGGCCGGCGCTGCTCTGGCGCTGCGGGGCGAGCCGGGGCTGGGAAAGACGGCGCTGCTGGACTACGCGGCCGAGCGGGCGTCCGGGATGCGGATCCTGCGGGTGCAGGGGGTCGAGGCCGAGGCCACGCTCTCCTTCGCGGGATTGCACGCGGCGCTGCGCCCCCTCCTCGGGCGCATCCCGACGCTCCCCGCTCCACAGGCGGCCGCGCTGGCCGGCGCGCTGGGGCTGGCCGAAGGACGAGGGCAGAACCGGTTCCTCATCGCGGCCGGCGTGCTCGGCCTGCTCGCCGAGTCGGCCGACCGGCAGCCGGTGCTGTGCCTGGTCGACGACGTCCAGTGGCTGGACAGCGCCTCCCTGGACGCGCTGCTCTTCGCCGCCCGCCGGATCGAGGCGGACCGGATCGCCATGATCTTCACCGCGCGGACCGGTCAGGCGGACCTGGCCGGGCTGGCCGAGCTGACCCTCGGTCCGATCGACCGGGATGCCGCCCTGACCCTGCTCGTGGAGCGGGCCGGCGCCGCGCTGGACGAGTCGGCCCGGCGGCGGGTGATGACCCTGGCCGCGGGGAACCCGCTGGCGCTGGTCGAGCTGTCCGCCGAGCTCGCCGCCGCGGCCGGGATCCCGGAGACCGACCCCGGGACACTGCCGCTGGGGACCCGCCTGGAGCGGGCCTTCCTGCATCGGGTTGAGGAGCAGCCCGACGACGTGCGGCGGCTGCTGCTGCTCGCCTCCGCCGACGACTCGCAGAACCTCGGGACGCTGCTGTCGGCCGCGGAGTCGATGGGCATCGACCGGGCCGCGCTCGCCGCCGCGGAGCGGGCGCGGCTGCTGCGGGTGGACGCAGGCGGGGTCGACTTCGTCCACCCGCTCGTACGGTCGGCGGTGTACCGGACGGCACCCTTCGCGGAGCGGCAGGGCGTGCACCTGGCGCTCGCCGGTGTCCTGCCCGGCGAGCAGGACGCGGGCCGCCGCACCTGGCACCGCGCAGCCGCGGCGGTGCCCCCGGCCGAGGACGTGGTGGACGAGCTGGAGAAGGTCGCCGACCAGGCGCGGGCGCGGGCCGGACACGGCGTGGCGGCGACGACGCTGGCGCGGGCGGCCGAACTCACCGGCGATCCCGGTCGGCGGGTGCGGTTGCTGCTCGACGCCGCCGACGACGCCTGGGAGAGCGGCGGCGCGGACGCGGCCTCGACCCTCGTGGAGCGAGCGCGCGGCGTGACCTCCGACCCGATCCTGGCGGGGCGGATCGATCAGCTGCGGGGGCGCATCGAGGCGCGGCGCGGCACGGCGCTGAACGGCTACCAGATCCTCCTCGACGGGGTGGACCGGATCGCCGCGCTGGACCCCGTCCGGGCGGCTTCGATGCTGGTGGACGCTCTGCAGGCGGCCTCACTGGCCGGTGACCTGGAACGGCTCATCGAGGCCGGCCGCCGGGCGGAGCAGCTGCCGTTCGGCGCCGACCGGCCGATCGCCGTCTCCTTCGTCGCCGGGGTGGGGGCCCTGCTCGGCGGCGACGCCGCCCGCAGCGCCGCGCTGTTGCGGGAGGTGCTGGCCCGGGCCGGGGAGAGCGAGGACCCGCTCGTCCTGGCCTGGGCGGGCACGGCTGCGGGTTACCTCGGCGAACCGGCGGCGGCCCACGATCTCGGCCTCCGTGCCGTGGCCCGGGCCCGCGCCACGGGCGCGCTCAGCACCCTCTCCTACGCCCTGGAAATGCTCTCCACCACGCAGGTCACCCGCAGTCCCGCCACCGCCGAGGCGGATGCCGCCGAGGGGCTCCGCCTCGCCCGGGAGGTCGACCAGCCCTCGTCGATCGCCGTCCACCTCGGACTGCTGGCGTTCGTGGCCGCCCTGCGCGGTGACGAGGCGGCGACGGTCACCCACGCGGACGAGGTCGTCCAGCTCGCCGCCAAGCACGGGCTCGGCTTCACGGAAGCCCGGGCGACGTCCGCCCTCGCCTGGCTCGAGCTGGGTCTCGGTCGACCCGAGAAGGCGCTCGACCGGCTCGAGCCACTCATGGCGACCGGTCACCGCGGGGTGGCATTGATCAGCACGCCGGACCTGGTCGAGGCCGCCGTCCGCGTCGGCCGCCCCGAGCTGGGCCGGGCCGCGCTGCCGGCGCTGGAGCGGTGGGCCGCGTCGACCGCATCGCCCTGGCCGTCGGCCGTCCTGGCGCGCTGTCATGCCCTCCTGGCCGAGCCGGATGTCGCCGGCCGACACTTCGACGAGGCGCTACGCCACCACCGGCCGTCCGGGCCGACCGTCGACAGCGCCCGGACCCAGCTCCTGTACGGCGAGTTCCTGCGGCGGGAGCGACGCAGGGTCGACGCGCGCCCGCACCTCCGGGACGCGCTGGGCACCTTCGAGCGCCTGGGCGCGGTGCCCTGGGCCGAGCGGGCCAGGGCCGAGCTGCGGGCGACCGGCGAGACGGCCCGGCGCCGCGCAGCCGACAGCGTGCCGGCGCTCACGCCGCAGGAACGGCAGATCGCCCGGTTCGTCGCCACCGGAGCGACCAACAAGGAAGTCGCGGCCCAGCTGTTCGTCAGCCCGCGGACGGTCGACCACCACCTGCGCAACGTGTTCGCCAAGCTGGGGGTCACCTCCCGGGCCCAGCTGCGGGAGCGCGACCTGGCCGGCTGACGACGAACCGCGCCGCTCCTCGGCGATCCCGCCGATGCCAGGGGCGCTGGCCGCGCCGCCTTCCGGAACCCCGCCGGTTGCGCCGGCGCCGAGCGACCCGTTTGCGTGCTGGGCTCATGACGATCACCTGCCGTCCTGTCCGTCAGAGCGGACGGCGAGGATGTCGAGGTCGAGATCAAGGTGGCGGGCGGCCATCCCCCGGGCCGCGGTGACGCCCAGGTCGTAGCGGTCGACGCGCGCGTGCGCCCGCAGCCGGAGCTCGGGCCCGTCGGCGCTCGCTGTCTCCACGCGGACGGCAACCGGGCGGGTCGTCGCCCGTACGGAGAGCAGCCCGTGCACCACCCACCCCCCGTCGACGGGTTCGACCTGCTCGGCGGTGAAGACGATGTACGGATGGGCCTCGGGGTCGAGGAACTGAGCCGAGGTGACCGCGGTGTCGCGGCGGCTGTTGCCGGTCCGGAAGCTTGCTGCCCGGATCCGCGCGTGCGCGGTGGAGTCGACTATCGGGTGGCTGATACGGATCTCGCCGTCCTGCACCGCGAAGCTGCCGCGCACGACGCCGAGGCCGAACAGGTGCCTGGTGGTGAACGCGATGGTGGATTGGGCCGGGGCGACGCGGTAGGTCCCGACGAGGGGTGGGTTGACGGCTACGGGGCGGGTGCCGGTCATGGCGGTGTGGTCCTTTCTCGCTGGTCGGATCCGGTGCCCTTGCTGGTCGGATCGATGCTCCGCGCCGGACGGTAGGTGCGGCTGCGCCCGTTCACATCGGCGATCCCGCCAGTACGCCGGATCGGCGTGGGCCGCGTCGGGATCCGTCGGGGTCGCCGCGTACTGCTGCGGATGGTGCTACGGTCCCGGCCGCCGGCTGACGCACGCCGTACTAGCGGGGCGCGTCCAGGGCGCTGAGCCGGTTGTCGAGCTTGACGGTGGTGCTCCAACTCCGGATCGTCATCGACTTGTACAGCGGCGAACTCATCACCATGCTGAGTCGGCTCTTGGTGCGTTGCGCGCTGAGGCGTTGCGAGTAGATGACGCCTTCACCCGGCCAGATCCGGTCGACGCCCTCTCGCGGGTTGAAGGCTGTCATCGCGCTGGCTGCGCTGATGCCCATGAGGAAGATCGCGTCGGAGTGGTAGGTGTCCGGCTCGTCGCCGAAGTGGTCCGGCTTGTTCTCGACGACGGCGTGAACCTGTGCCGCGGTGAGCACCAGCACTTTGACCGGGTCCTGCTGGAGGCCGAAGTCCTCGACCAGGACCGACTCGATCTGCTGACCGAGCGCCCGTGCGGACTTCGAGGACCGCAGCAGCACATTGCCGGTGGCCAGGACTGTGGAGACGTCCTGGTGGCCGAGATCGGTCAGCCGTTCGGACAACGCCGACATGGCCAGCTTGTTCTTGCCGCCCACGTTCACGCCGCGCAGCAGCGCCAGGTACGACCGCACGTGCGTCTGCCTCACCTTCATCGGTCGCGGCACCCCCGCGGGCTCGATCGCGGCTCAAGGGCTGGAGGGCGGTGATCGATGTGCGGCCGGGGTCGCCGAGTCCGGTACTTCGGCGTAGTCGGGTAGATCCACGCCGTTGATCGCGCGGTCGATCAGCCCGAGGTCCCACTCGGGCTCCGCGGTCGGCTCGGCGGCCGGGTCGGGGACCTCGAGGCTGCGCACGTGCAGCCGGCCGATCTCCTGGTTGGCCTCGACGAACGAGCGCATCTGCCGTTCGTACGCGGTGAACCCGGCCTCCGGGTCCCACCCCGCGGCGGCCAGCTCACCGGCCAGCAGGTAGGCGCCGACCAGGGCCAGCCCGGTGCCCGCCCCGGACATCGGCGAGGCGCTGAACGCCGCGTCCCCGAGCAGACCGACCCGTCCGCTCGACCACCGGTCCATCACCACCTGGGCGACCTGGTCCAGGTAGAAGTCCGAGGTGTCGTCCAGGTGCGCGAGGATGCGCGGGGTCAACCAGCCCAGGCCGGTCACCTGCTCCCGGAGCAGGCGCTTCTGGGCGTCGATGTCGCGATGGTCGACGTCGAACTCGGCCGCGGCGAAGGAGAACATGGCCATCGCCCGGGTGGCGTCGTGGATGGGCCGCAGGAGGGCCGAGCGCCCCGGCTCCTTGTACTGCAGCAGCCACCGATCCAGCCCGAACTCGTTGGGCACGCTGTAGAAGGCGAGCACCAGTCCGAGGTGGCGGACGAACCGCTCGCGTGGCCCGAAGACCATCGCCCGCAGCGCCGAGTGCAACCCGTCCGCCCCGACCACCAGGTCGAAGCGCCGCCGGTCGCCGCCCGCGAAGGTCACATCGACCCCGTCCGCGTCCTGGACGAGCCCGGCGATCCGGTCACCGAAGACGTACTCGACACCGTCCCGGGTGTCGTCGTAGAGCACCTGGGACAGGTCGCCGCGCAGGATCTCGATCTCCGCGATGAACCCGTCGCCGCCGTCGTCGTCGGCGCGGTAGGTCTCCAGCACGTTCCCGTCCGCGTCCACGGTGTACGCGCCGGCGGTCACGGTGCGGGCCGCGCGCACCGTCGCGTCCAGCCCCATGCGCCGGATGACCTCCCGGGCCACCCCGCGCGCGTCCACCGCCTGCCCACCCGGACGCAGCTCGGGGGCCCGCTCCACCACGGTCACCTCGGCCCCACGTCGGCGCAGCCAGTGCGCCAGCGCCGGCCCCGCGATGCTCGCCCCCGCCACCAACACCCTGGTGTCACTCACCGCGCGCCCCGTGCTCGCCCGTCCGGATCACGGCCCGGATCGTACGGGTCCTTCCGGGCGGACGTGAGCCTTCGGTGCTGCCTCGGTCCGTCGCGGACCAGGAAGGTCGGAACCGGGCGGCGGTGCCCGTCACGAGTTGAGTACGCGGTGCAGCCGGACGGCGGCGGCCAGCTCGGTGCTGCGGCTGGGGACGCTGCGGCCGAGCAGGTCCTCGATGCCGTGGATCCGGTAGGCGACCGTGCGGTCGCTGACGTGCAGCACCGCCGCGGTGGCGGCCGCGTTGAGACCGGACCGCAGGTAGCTCCCGAGCGTGTCGCGCAGCACCCGGGTCCGCGGATCCTGCGCGGCCAGCGGCCCCAGCTCGCGGTCGACGAAGCGACGCGCGCCGGGGACGTCGCACAGCAGCACGGCCTCCAGCGCGACGTCGTCGTAGCGGGTGACCGGCTGCGACAGGTGCGCGGCGACCCGGTGGGCGGCGAGCGCCTGGTCATGGCTGTCGCGGAACCCGGTGATGCCCCATGCCGGCTCCCCGACCCCGTACCGCGTGTTGCCCGCGACCTGCGCCCACACGACGTCGCGCCGTTCGCCGGGTTCGGATGGACGGGGCGAACCGAGCCAGGCCCAGACTTCGTCGTCGGTCATGGCGACCGTGAGCAAGCGGCGCTCCAGCCGGCGGGCGAGGTCACGCAGGGACGCGTCGGCGCCGGGGCCGACGGCGATGACCGCCAGATGCTCTTGTTCGAGGCGGTAGCCGAGTTCGCCGCTATCGATGTTCGCTCCACCGAGCACGTCGCGGACGAGCTGTACGCGTCGCTGGATGCTGCTGCGCAGGACTCCTTGACGTTCGGCGGTGTACTCCTCGGACACGTCGCCCACGACCCGGTCCACGTAGGCGAACAGGTACTTCGAGCCGATCAGCGTGGCGCTGTGCCGCTGGGCGGGGGAGAGGTTCAGCTCCTCGATGAGCGCGAAGAACCGCTCCAGGACGACCGCATGACCGATGCGATACGTGTGCAGCAGGGGTTCGAGGGCCACGTCGGCCCGGGCGGTCGCCCGTGCCTCGGTCATCGCCTCGGCCGGTGAGGTGCGTGGCGGCTGCCGGTCGCCGCCGAGCGCCCGCAACGCGGTGCGGATGTTCGCGTAGCACGACGCGCGCAGGCCGTCGGCCAGTTCGGGTCGCGACGCCGTGTCGAACCCGGGCGCCTCGTCCCGCATCCGGACGAGCATGGTCTCGACCAGATCGTCGATCTGACCGCTGAGTCTCGCGGCGACGGCCCGCAGCGTCTCGTCGATCCCGGTCGTGGTCGCGGTCTTCGTCTGCACGCCCGCTCCTTTCGGGCTACCGGCGATCCCGATGCTACGACCCACCACTTTCTGCATACCGCAAGTCCGCGCCGCCGGCCTGCGGGTTCCGCGTAGCGGGCCGGACCCCCGCGACGCCAGCCTCGAGACCGGACGACGACGTCACGACGGAGGAGACCGATGAGACTTCGACAAGCAGACCTGATCGCCGACGCCCTGCGACCCGGGGATGACGGCTACGACGCGGCGGCGCGGACGTTCTTCGGGACCGGCCGCCCGGCGCTGGTGGTCCGGCCGCACGGGCCGGACGACGTCGCGGCGGCGTTGGCCTTCGCCGCCGGCCACGATCTGGCGGTGTCGGTGCGCTCCGGCGGGCACAGTCCGCTCGGCCGCAGCAGCAACACCGGCGGGATGGTCATCGACCTCGCCCATCTCGACGACATCGAGGTCCTCGACGCCGAGCGCCGGCTCGTACGTGTCGGCGGCGGCGCGACCTGGGGACGGGTGGCCGCGGCCCTCGATCCCCACGGCTGGGCCCTCACCGCCGGTGACACCGCCGATGTGGGCGTCGGCGGACTCACCCTGGGCGGCGGGATCGGCTGGATGGTGCGCCGGCACGGGCTGGCGATCGACAACCTCGTCGGCGCACGCGTGGTGACCGCCGACGGCCGGCTGCTCCCGACCTCGAAGGACGAGCACCCGGACCTGTTCTGGGCACTGCGGGGCGGCGGCGGCAACTTCGGCGTCGTGGTCGACTTCGACTTCCTCGCCCAACCCGTCGGCACCGTGCACTTCGGGACGGTGACCTACCAGCCCGATGACCCGGCCGACCTGGTGGTCCGGTGGCGCAACGCGATGCGGGCGGCGCCGGAGGAGCTGTCCAGCACCCTGGCGCTGCCGCCGCGGATGCCCGGGGCGCCGCCGTCCGCGACGGTGCTGCTCTGCTACGCCGGCGGACCAGCGACCACGCTGTCCCAGGCCGACAGCGCGATCGAGCCGCTGCTGGAGCTGGGCACGGTGACCACGGCGACGATCTCCGAGCGCCGGTACCGCGAGATCCTGGAAGACGCCCAGGAGCCGCCACCCCTGCGGCTGGTGACCCGCAACGCCCTCGTTCCGGCGCTCGACGACGCCGTCATCTCGGCGATCCGCCGGCTCCACGCCGACCCGGTTCCCACCGCCATCGCGGTACGCAGCCTGGGCGGAGCGTTCGGCCGGGTGCCGGCCGACGCGACCGCCTTCGCCCACCGGGACGCGGAGGCGATGGTCGTCGCCCTGCTGATGCTCCCCGACACGGTGACCGACGCGGAGATCGACGACGCGCTCGTGCCCTGGCGTGCCCTGGCGGCTCCCGGCACCGGTACGTACATCAACTTCCAGGGCTCGGCGACGGCCGAGGACCTGGCGGCGGCGTACCCGCCCGCGACGTACGCCCGCCTGGCCGCGGTCAAGCGCGCCTACGACCCGCACAACCTCTTCGCTCTCAACCACAACATCGACACGACCACGAAGGAGACATGACCACCCGCCCGGACCCCGTCACGTCACCGAGGCTGGCACCAAGGGCCGCCGCCGGTGCGGTCGAGGTAGTCCAGAACCTCCTGTACGCAGGCCTCCGGGTCGCGCCGGGTGTCCACGACAAGCCGCTCGTCGTCGCGCGGCTCGTACCGCTCGGCGACGGTCTGGACCTGCTCCCAAGTCGGGAGCGGGAAGCCGGGAAGATCGCTGGTGACCGTGGTGACCCGCCGGCGGTGCTCGACGGGGTCGGGGCACACCGTCTCGATCACCCGGAGCGGGACGCCGGCGTGCTCGGCAGTGCCGCTCCAGCCCTGCCGGGCCGCACCCACGGCGCTGACCGCGTCGGCGACGACGGTGTGGCCGCGCTCGAGGTGAGGCAGCGCGATCGAGTGCGCCACGGAGTAGGCCGCGACGCCGGTCTGGTCGGGGGTGAGACCGTTGCGCCACATCGCCGCCTCGATCGCGTCGATGCGCAACAGAACCACAGGGCGGCGGTCGGCGAGGCGCGCCGCCAGGGTGGACTTGCCGGTGCCCGGCAGTCCGCAGATCTGGATCAGCATGTCAGTCCTCTCGGTTGACACCCTGTCTAACGTTTGGGTGGACAGGGCGTCAACCGAGTGGAGGCGGAGTGGGCCGAGAAGCCGGGGTCCGGGCCCGGGCAGCCGCGGAGAGCCGGGCGAGGGTGCTCGATGCGGCCCGGACCGTGCTCAGCGATCCCGCCGGCCAGGCCTGGGGCATGGAGACGGTCGCGGCGGCGGCCGGGGTCACCCGCATGACCGTCTACAACCAGTTCGGGTCGCGGACGGCGCTGATCGAGGCCGTGCTGGATCAGGTGGTGGCTCGCGACCGCATGGATCGGCTCGTCGACGGCACCAGTGACCTCGACCCGGCCGACGCCCTGCATGCCGCGCTGGTGACCACCTGCCGGTTCTGGCACGCCGAGCGACCCCTGCTGCACCGGCTGTTCGCCATCGCTGAGCCGGCGGTCGAGGACCTGCTGGCCCGGCGGGAGGGCTGGCGCCGCGAGCAGCTCGGCGCCCTGCTGGGCCGCGCCGACCCGGCGCTGAGGAAGGACGACGCGGTGCTCGACACGGTGGTCGCGGTGACCAGCTTCCCCGCGTACGACCGGCTCGGTGTCACCGCGGACGCGCCGGAGGTCGCCGCGGACATCCTGCATCGGATGCTCGGCGGGCTTCTCCTCCCGGCGACTGACACACGGCGCAGACGCGCCGCCGGGCCGCGGCCGACACGTCCCCTCACAACCGCTGAGTGAGGGTCGTCGCGTCAGGTGCTGAGAACTCGTCGCGTCATGAGGACAGGTGTGGCGGGGTCTCTCGATCATGAAGTCCCGGGTGCGGTCCGGCACGGTCGTCCTGACGTGGAACGAGGCGGTGCTGGCCGCGATCCGGGCCACCCGGCCGGCACCGCCGGTCGCGGCCCGGGCCCTGGCCGTGGTGCACACCGCGATGTACGACGCGTGGGCGGTGTACCAGGAGCGAGCCGTCGGAACCCGGCTGGGGCTGGTCCCGGCTCCGGCTGACCGGGAGCGGGCGGCGCGCAGCGAGGCGGTCGGGTACGCGGCGTACCACGCGCTGCTCGACCTCTTCCCGGACCGCAGGCCGGAGCTGGACGCGACGATGGCGGCGGTGGGCCTGGACCCGGGGGAGCCGGCCACGGGCTTCGGTACGGCCAGCGGGATCGGCGCCGAGGCGGCCCGGGCGGTGCTCGAGTTCCGGCACGGCGACGGCGCCAACCAGCTCGGCACGCTGGCGCCCGGGGCGTACGCGGACTGGACCGGGTACAGGCCGGTGAACACGCCGGACCAGATCGTCGTGCCGGATCGGTGGCAGCCTCTGCGGGTGCCGGACGGCCGCGGTGGCAGCACCGTGCAGCGCTTCGCGGCGCCGCACTGGGGGCTGGTGACCCCGTTCTCCTCGCCGCCGGCGCTTCCCGACCCGGTCCCGCCGCCGGCGCCGGCCGGCTCAGCCCGCTTCCGGGAGCAGGCGGAGGAGCTGGTCGCGATCAGCGCACGCCTGTCGAGCCGGCAGAAGGCGATCGCGCAGTACTGGGCGGACGGGCCGAACTCAGAGCTGCCACCGGGCCACTGGTGCCTGTTCGCCGGCTTCGTGTCCCGGCGGGACCGGCACGACCTGGACGCCGACGTCGTGCTGTTCTTCATGCTCGCCAACGCGCTGCACGACGCCGGCATCGAGACCTGGCACATCAAGCGCCGCTACGACTACGTCCGGCCGATCACCGCGATCCGCGAACTGTTCGCCGGCCGGCGTATCCGGGCCTGGGCCGGTCCGGGCCGGGACGGTGAGCTGATCGACGGCGGCCAGTGGCAGCCGTACCAGGAGGCGACGGTGGTGACGCCGCCGTTCGCCGAGTACCCCTCCGGTCACAGCACGTTCAGCGCCGCCGCGGCCGAGGTCCTGCGCCGCTTCACGGGTAGCGACGCCTTCGGCGCGACGGCGACGGTGCCGGCCGGCTCGTCGCGGATCGAGCCAGGTCTCGTGCCGGCCGAGGACCTGACGCTGGGCTGGGACACCTTCTCCGCTGCCGCCGACCAGGCCGGCCTGTCCCGCCGCTACGGCGGGATCCATTTCGAGCAGGGCGACCTGGTCGGCCGGGCCATCGGCAGGGCCGTGGGCGCGAGGGTCTGGCGCCTGGCCATGCGATACCTCGACGGAGCCGGTCCGCACCACCGGTCGAGTGAGAACGGCGGCTGACCGGCCCGGACGCACTCCGGCGGAGGCTGCCCTGGTCCCGTATCACCACCGCGCTGCGGGACGCCTTCGACACTTGATCTGTTTCTGCATCGCGCGTCATTGCCGCCCCGCGATTCCGTCAGCTCGGCACCGGCGCGGTCCGGACGCCCTGCGCCGGGCTCTTGACCCCCTCGCAATCCCCGGAGAGCATCCGGGAGTTCGGGTGACACCCACACTGAGGAGCAGCGCATGCTCAAGAAATTCATCCGCTGGGTCGCGGCGCCGATCGCGCTCGCCCTGGCGATGACGGGGCTGGGGACCGCGCCAGCAAGCGCGATCACCGGAAACTTCGTTCCCGACTACGAGCACCAGTACGTCGGCCTGATCGTCTTCTACGACCAGAGCGGCGAGTTCGTGCACCGGTGTACGGGGTCTCTGATCTCTCCCACCGTGTTCCTGACGGCCGGTCACTGCGTCACGATCGACGACGCGACAGGCGAGCTCGCGGCGAGCGCTCGCATCTACTTCCAGCAGGACGCCGGAGCCGACTACGACCCGGAGACGGACACGCCGGCCACGTCGGGCTACCCCTACACGGGCGGAGTGACGGCAAGCACGTTCTACGCCTTCGACTACCAGGGCATCAGCATCCCGGCGACGAACAACGACGTGGGCCTGGTCATCCTCGACCAGCCCTACCAGCTCGCTGAGTACGGGTCACTCGCGGCTCCGGGCACGCTGGAGGCGTACGGCACCGGTCCGCGCGCTCGGGTGACGGTGTCGGGCTACGGCGTGACGTACGTCAACGGCAACCCTGCCGCCACCATCTCGTACCGCAGCCGTCTGATGGCGAACACCTGGATCATCGGGACCGGCGGCGTCGCGAACGGCATCAACGTCCAGCTGTCGTCCGCGCCCGGTCGTGGTGGCGGTGGCACCTGCTTCGGCGACTCCGGCGGTCCGACGCTGCTCTACGGCACCGACACCATCGTCGCGGTGACCTCCTTCGGGATGAGCGCGAACGTCTGCGGCGGCACGGAGTTCAACTTCCGGGTGGACACCGTGGCGGTCCAGGAATGGATGCAGTCGGTGCTCACCGACGAGCAGTGGGCCCAGATCAACGTCGTATCGCTCTAGCGCTGCTCTACGTCAGGGCCGGTCGGAGCGTCCCCGTCTCCGACCGGCCCTCGCGTGTCCCACGGGACCTGTCCTGGCACCGGCATGAAGCAGACACGGTCGCCGCCGACGACGTCGTGCGTGCGCGGGTGCCCGCCGCCGGGAGCCTGCCTTCGAGCGGACATCCGCCCATGCCGCGGGGCGCGCGCGTCCGGGGCGTTCGTCACCGCGACGAGACCCGACGTCCTGCGGGCGCTGGCGCCGGTCCTTCGTCTGATGGCGACGAGGGTCAGGTCCGACGGCAGAGGCTATTGCCGCGAGGCATCAGAATTCGTTGCTACCGATGCCCGGCTCGACCTGACACAGCCAGTCGTCGAACTCGCGCCTCAGTTGGTCGCCGCTGGCCAGCACGAGGATCTTCGGTTCGACCGACCCCACGTCCGGTGTGCTGGTCACCCTCGCGACCAGCGTGCCGTCATGTATCCAGGCTCGTATCAGGAAGACCCCGGTCCGGTTGTCGCGTTCCCGCGCCGGCGTCCCGCCAGTCACCTCCTCATGAGTCGGGTCAGGACGTCCTGGTGCGCCGGGTCACGTGGGTCCAGCGCAGCGGCGGCGGTGATCGCCGCGTCTGAGCTGCGCTGCATCGCGTCGATGGTGTGTTCGGCCTGACGCGACGCGTCCTGCGCGACCCGCTGCGCGCCCTCGACGCTCGTCTGCGCCCGGTGCGCGACGTTGACTCCGAAGTATGCGCCGACGAGGCCGGTAAGGATCGCGCCGCTGGCGGTGATCACCGACACCGTCTCGGCCGCGCCGGCTCGGTCCGCTCCGCTGGCTCCGATCCGGCTCAGTGCGAGGACGACGATGACGGTGAGCGTGGCCAGCGCGACGACCACGACCACTGCGCTGACGAGTAGTGCTCGCCAGGTGTCCGGGGCAACGGCGGGCGGCCCCTGCCCGGTCGCTGTAACCGGTTCAGCAGGCGGCGTCATCGGCCGGACGTCTCTCGCGCCCAGGCTGAACTGCCACGCTCGGGGCTCGGGTCGAAGAGTGTCTGCTCCGTCTCCGCGCCGGCGGGCGTGAGGGAGATGACCGCGTCGGGATTCCGCCAGACCATGATGTGTACGTTGAAAGCTCCCGACCCGTTGCCAGGCAGGTTGTCGTTGATCCGCAGGGATAGCCGCGTCTCGCCGGGGCCGAGGGTGGCGTTCTGGTAGGTCCGGCGGATCCCGTCCCCGATGTAGAAGTAGCCGTCCTCCGACGTGCGGCCGAGGAGGCAGAACGGCGGGGAGCCGGGCAGTGGCTTGTCGTTGCCGGCGGTCCAGCCCTCCCACCCCCGGGCAGTATTCGAGCCGGTGAACCAGACGCCGGCCCAGATCGTCCCCTGAGCCGCGATGTCGACCCAGTCGCCGTTCTTCAGCAACACGTTGGTGTCGACGTCGGATTGCCACTCACCCACCGAGACCCACTTGTCCACGATCAGCGCCATCTCTGCCTCCTTCAGTCAGAAAAGATGAACGGTTCCTTCACCGGCGCCAAGCCGGCCGGTCGATCCGAGGGGGTCCGGCGGGTCCGACCGTCACCCCATAGGCCTCCGTGAAGGCCGCCGCGGCGTACTGCTCCGATGCGTAGGCGTAGCCGCGGTCGCCCCACGCGGCGCCCCAGCTGTTCCGCACGACGAGTCGTTGCTCCGTGTAGCCCACGAGGGCCGCGGCATGGCCGCCGCGGGCGGTGGCCGCCTCGTACCCGTCGAGATCTCCGGCGGAGCGGGTCGCCTGGTCCCAGCTCCGGTCCACGTTCAGCCGAACCAGTACCGGCCCGCTCAGGGCGAGCCAGCGGCGCCAGTCCTGGACATCGCGGCCGAGATTGACGTAGGCGACGATCTTCAGTTGAGCGGCGATCGCGAAGAACGTGTTCACATCGCCGTCGAAGAGCACCGCGGAGCCGAACGGCAGCACGGTTTCCCGCACCGACCCGTGTTGTCGCGCGACATCGAGCGCGGCCTTGAGCGAGGTGCCGGCCCGCTCGATAAAGGTGGACGGCTCGGAGGTGAACTCGTCGGTCTCCTTCGCCGCCATCCACGCGAACCGCGGTGAGAGCCGCTCATTCCGGGACAGCCGGCCCTCGGTGACGAAGTGCCAACGCAGCACCGAGTCGGTGAGCGCCCAGCCGACGCACGAGCCGGTCGATCCCTGGTCCGCGACCCCCCACCACGAGTCGTCCCGGAGGTCTCTGCTCGTCGGGACGGCCGCCGGAGCCTTGACCAGGCCTGCCGCCACCGCATGCCGGATCCTCCAGTCCTTCTCGGTCTCCTGGGAGGGAAGGCAGTTGAGGATGCGGACGGCACCCTCGCTTCGCACCTCCCCGATGAGCCCGTCAGCCGCCATGGCGCACCGCCGGGACCACTCGGCGGTTCATCGCGACCAGGCCGGTCGCGCGTTCGTCGGCGTGGCGACGACCTCCGAGTACGGCCTCGAAGCCGGCCGACCCGCCGATCCCTCCGGTGAGCACGGCTGCGGATCCCCCCGGCTGCCGACGTAGTGCAGAAAACCGGCCCAGTTGAAGTGGAGATCCACCCCGTCAGTGCCCATGTTCGCGCCGATCCAGGCCTTGTGGATCTTCACGGCTAAGAGGACCAGTTGTCCCCACGGCGGCGGTATGGCGTTCAGCATCGCCTCCCCCGCCGGACTGCCGGTGGACGCGAAACACCCTTCGTCACGGTTCAGCTCGACGATGATCCCCCACCATCTCGGCCTGACTGTCGCCATGTCTCCTCCTTCGCCGCAGTCGGCTGCGGACGGGGTCTCCGTTCAGCCGGAAGGGATCAGCTCACGGTCGGGGGCCGGATGTTGCCGCGCTGGTCGAGCGTCAGTTCGCCGGCGCGCAGCCGGGCGTTGAGCTCGTCGACCGATCTCGACAGGTATCCGACCAACGCATGGTCGAGACCGGCGGGCGCATCCCACCGCACTTCGCCGTCCTCGATGTACGCGTCTCCAAGACCGCCGAGGAGCGCGTCGAGCTGCTCGCCTCGACCGTGGCCCACACTGGCCAGGAGCTGCCACGTCTCCGCTGAGGGGTCGGTGGACGAGGTCGCGCCGAGCAGATCGAGTTGCTGCTCGAAGCTCGTACCGACGGGCCTTCTCGCTTGCGGCATCGGGCTCGACCTCCTCCGGACGGTGCTGACCTCGTCCGGATGGTTGGTCCTGTCCGGTACGTGGTCGTCCGGATCCGGTCCTCGATTCCGTCTCTCCGGGTCTCCCGAGCGTCACCGTGCTGTCGCCGTCCAGTCTCGGAAGGCGGCGGTGCGGATGCGCTCGAGGCGGTATGTCGCAGTCGTCACCAACCAGTTCTTTCCCAGCCTCGAAGTGACGTGACGATGCAGTGACGGCCTTGACACGTAGGTCTCGACGGCTTGCTGTCAGCCTGTCCGCAGTTTTCCGCACGACGGGGGGCTTCCATGGCCGACCGGGACCGCCTCGATGCGACCCTCGAACCCGACGTCCGTCTGACGCTGCTCGGTAGCTTCGGCCTCACGGTCGGCGGCCGCGAAGTTCCGCTGCCGCCGAGCGCGCAGCGCGTGCTGGCAGCCCTGGCCTTGGCGAGGGCACATCTGGACAGGACACTGCTCGGAGCGCTCCTCTATCCCGACGGGCGCCGGAACCAGGCGTCTGCGAGTCTTCGGTCGGCGTTGTGGCGGACCAAGTCCGCGGCCGGGCGTGCCGTGGTCGAGGCGCAGGGACAGCGACTGCGCCTCATGGTCGGCGTCGAGGTCGACGTGCAGCGCTGGGCCCGCCAGGCGCGCTCTGTGGCATCGGAGCCCAGCCATGACGCAGGCCCGGACAGCAGTGAAATGGTAGAGGCCCTGTCCCAGGAACTGTTGCCCTCATGGCCGGACGAGTGGCTGATACTCGAGCGGCAGCGCTGGGACCACCTTCGGCTGCACGCCCTCGAGATCTTGGCGGACAAGTTCGCCGCGGACGGTCGGCACATGGACGCCGTAGAGGCCGGGCACGCGGCCGTCGCCATCGAGCCCTATCGGGAGAGCGCGCATCGAACGCTTATCCGGGCGTACATCGCTGAGGGCAACTGCGCCAGCGCACTCGCTCAATATCAGCGGTGTCAGCGGGTTTTGATGCGAGATTTAGGAGTCCAGCCCACCGCACAAATTCGGGCGCTTGTCAAAAACATCACCGTAGATTGATCCCCTGGTGCCGCTACATGTCCGACGTCAGGGAGCCGAGATGCCCAATGAATGGGCTACCTGAACCGGGATAATGGTCCCCGCCGTGGCGGTATCGTGGCTCGCCTTCAGCCTCGTATCTTCAACCGACTTGGCGCCCGATAGTAACAGTAAAGGGAGGCGTCCAGTATCTTCCAGTCCGTGGAGTATTCGGTGACATCGAGGGTCGCGGTTATGCCAGTCTTACAATGGAGAAGGCAAGGTCGGGCCTGCCGCAGATGATCTTCGCGTCTGTCTTTTGACCTGCTGCCCGACAGCGTTGTGCCGTCGGAGGCCGACCGGTGCGGAGGAACGGATGCATGTCCTGATACTGGGCGCGGCCGGCATGCTCGGTCGCAGGCTGACCGCCCGGCTGGTCGCCGACGGGAACATCGGGGGCCGCGCCCTGCAGCGGTTGACCCTGGCCGACGGGGTCGCCCCGGACCAGCCGGCGGGCACGGCCGGAGTGGTCGAGTCGATCGCCGCCGACCTGGCGGCTCCCGGTGCGGCCGGTTCGTTGGTCGAGGCCCGCCCGGACCTGATCTTCCACCTCGCAGCCGTGGTGTCCGGCGAGGCCGAGGCGGACTTCGATCTGGGCTACCGGGTCAACATCGACGGCACCCGGGCCCTGCTCGACGCCGTCCGGGAGGTGGACGGATACCGCCCGCGGGTGGTCTTCACCTCCTCGATCGCTGTCTACGGTCCGCCGCTGCCGGACGTCGTACCGGAGGAATTCCACCAGACGCCGCTCACCAGCTATGGCACCCAGAAGGCGATCGGAGAGCTCCTGCTGGCCGACTACACCCGGCGGCGATTCCTCGACGGGATCGGTCTCCGGCTGCCGACCATCTGCATCCGGCCGGGCCGGCCGAACCGGGCCGCGTCCGGGTTCTTCTCCAGCATCCTGCGCGAGCCGTTGGCCGGCCGGGAGGCGGTCCTGCCGGTTCCGGAGACGGTCCGGCACTGGCACGCCTCTCCCAGGTCAGCGGTCGGCTTCCTGCTCCGGGCGTCCACAGTGGATGGTCAGGAGGTCGGTCCACAACGGACCCTGTCGATGCCCGGCCTCAGCGCCACCGTGGGCGAGCAGATCGAGGCGCTGCGCCGGGTCGCCGGTGAGCGGGCCGTACGCCTGATCCGCCGGGAGCCGGACGAGTCGATCATGCGGATGGTCGGGAGCTGGGCGGGGGCGCTGGACGCCACCCGGGCGCTGCGGCTGGGATTCGTGGCCGAGCACTCGTTCGACGAGATCATCCGGGTTCACCTCGAGGACGAGCTGGGCGGAGCCGGCTGAGCGCTACCCGCGCGTCGACGCCACGTCGTACGTCACCGGAGCTCAGGCTGACTCGGGTTCCATCGGTTCGACCCACTGGGCGCGCCAGGCCGGCGGGTCCCAGGGGTCGCCGAAGTAGATGCGCTCGCGGACGACCTTGCCGGCCCGGAACTCCATGATCCCGACCGCCAGCACCGGACGGTCGTCGTACCGGATCGTGTACTCGTTGACCCACAGGTCCTCGCGCCCGGTGATCCGGTG